>DATAFZ010000034.1:0-29950 GCA_036257225.1 Candidatus Limnocylindrales bacterium
CCACGCCCAGCTCGACGAATGCCCGCGCCGCCCGGTGGATCTCCTCGAACGAGAGGACCTGGTCCTTGGGCAGGAACTCGTAGTCGCGACCGAAGATCTCCTTCGGCATGCAGTAGGTGCAGCGGAAGTTGCAGCGGTCCGTGACCGAGATCCGCAGATCGTGCAGGGGCCGACCCAGGCGATCGAGCGGCGGAGCCAGGATCGGGGTGTCCATCGAACGCCCATCGTAGCGCCGAACCGCGTTGCACCAGCACAACGTCACGTCGTACGGGTGGTCCAGCGGTACGACCGGCGTACACCGCTGGTACCACTAGCGGACTCCACCGCACCAAACCTCGCTGGCACGATGCCTCCACGCCCCAAGCACCATCCATTCCGACGAGGGATCCACCGCATGGCATCGACCGACGCGAAGAGCGGCTTCCGTCTTCCTTGGAGCACGGATCGGAACGAATCCGACGAGGAGACCGAGACGTCCGGAGCCGACATGAGCGCGGTGGATCAGACACAGTCGCACAGCGAGAGCGAGACGCCGACCATGATCGACACCGCGCCGACCCCTTCGAGCGAGGTGGTCCAGGATGCGCCGGCCACGCCAGCCGAGCCCGTGACCGCGTCCCCCAACGCGGGGCCGCGCAAGGCCAACAAGTTCATGGCCGACCTGACGAAGGCCATGCAGGCCGCTGCCGAAGCGGCGCGCGCCGACACGCTGGAGCGGTTCTCGGCTGAGGCGAAGGCGCACATCGAGAGCATCCACGCCAGCACCGCGGACGAGTCGACCGGGCTGCGCAAGAAGGCCGATGACGATATCGCCGCGATCCGCGAGTGGTCGAAGCAGGAGATCGCGCGGATCCGCGAGGAGACCGACGAGCGAGTGACGCATCGCAAGGAGGTCCTCGAGCGCGAGATCGAAGCGCACGCTGCGGAGATCGAGGCCCGCATCGAGCGGGTCCAGGCGCGCGTCGCGGCGTTCGAGGGGGAGATGGCCGCCTTCTTCGAGCGGCTGCTCGGCGAGGACGACCCGACCCGCTTCGCCTCGATGGCCGAGACGCTGCCAGAGCCCCCGCCATTCGATGTCGACATCGCGTGGGCGCCGACGACCCTCATCGGCGACACGCCCGCCGCGATCGCCGCGGCGGCCACGGACGTAGTGCCGGTCGCCGAGCCGGCCGTGGACGCGCCGGTGGTCGCGGACGAGCCCATCGAGAGCCCCCAGGCGGAGACCGCACAGCTCGATCCGTGGCGGGACGCGCCGCTCGCGCCCGTCGAGGCCGCTCCGGAGGCTATCGCCGAGGACGTCGTCGCCGAAGAAGCGCCGGCCGACAGTGGCGACCTGTTCGGCATCGCCGCTGACGATGCGACGCCGGCCGCCGATGCCGACCCCCGGCTGACCGCGCTCGCCATGGAGAGCGACTTCGCCGCGGCCGAGGCCGAGGCCGCCGAGTTCCCGGTCGAGGCTGCCAGCCCCGATGACGAGATCCCCACCATCGCCGAGGACGCGCTGGCAGCCCGCCTGGCCGGACTGGTCGCCGAGGACCACGATGCCCCCACCGACGTCGCGTCGACCCGCGTGGTCGTGACCGGCCTGGTCAGCGTGGCGAGCATCGCCGGCTTCAAGCGCAGCCTCGCGCGGGTCGCGGGCGTCCGATCGGTCGGCGTCTCGTCCGGTCCCGACGGTGAGTTCGTCTTCGCGGTCACGCACGATTCCGATCTTGGCCTCGCGGATGGCATCACCACGCTGCCGGGCTTCGGTGCTCGCGTCACCAACGAGGCCCCCGGCGAACTGACCGTGGCCGCACGCGACCCCGAATCGGAGGGCTGATACCCGTGGCCCGTCCGGCCATCGTCGTCGCGCTGCCCCCGAGCGAGTCGGCGCCGGTCTCCGCCGAGCTCCGCGCCGCCGGATTCACGGTCGCCACGGTCGCCCACGCCGACGAGCTCGAAGCCCTGCTCGCCAGCCGCCGCGATGTCGCCGTGGCGATCCTGGATGGCGAGACCGATTTCGATCAGTCGCTCGAGTACTACGGGCTCCTGCGCGACGCGGGTCGAGCGATCCCGGCGCTGATGGTCGTGTCCGAACGAGCCCTCGCCCGGCTCGATCCCAACTCGGGCGGCGTCGAAGACGAGTACTTCAGCCGGCCCTACTCCGCTGAGTCCCTTCGATGGCGCGTCGAGGCGATGTGCATCCGTAGCCAGACCGTTGATGACGGCTCCGGACCCATCCTCCAGGGCGGGCCGATCGAAACCGAAGGCTGGGCGCAGCGCGCCACGATCCTTGCGGTCTTCAACCCGAAGGGCGGCGTCGGCAAGACGACCATCGCGACCAACCTCGCCTCGGTCCTGCAGACGCGTCGAGGCCACAGCGTGCTCCTTGTCGACGCCGACACCGTCACGGGCCACGTGACGATGTCGCTCGGCATCGACGGCGTGCGCACCCTGGCCGACAGCTGGCGCGACCTCGAGGAAGGTGGCCCGCGCGAATCGCTTGACGACATCGCGTCCGCGCACTCGTCGGGCATGCGCGTGGCGGCCCTGACCAGCTCTCCGCTCGATACGGACATCCTCGAACCGGAACGCGTCGCGGAGGCCATCATCGGGGCCCGGCGCGGGTTCGACTTCGTCGTCGTGGACCTGCATCCGTCATACAGCCGACTCAACCAGGCGGTCTTCGCGATCGCCGACCGCATCCTCGTTCCGGTCACGCCGGACGTACCGGCCATCCGGGCGGCGGTCCAGCTGACCGATTACGCGATGGAGCTGGGTGTCCGCGAACGCCTGGCGCTCGTGATCAACCGGGCCAATAGTGGCGTCGGCGTGGCCGACATCGAGCGGACGGTCGGCATGCCATCGATCGCGCTCATCCGCTCAGGCGGGCTGCTGTTCGTCCGCGCCGCGAACGAGGGCCGGACCGTGATCGACATGTTCCCCCGCGAGAAGATCACCGACGACTTCGACGGACTGGCCGATCGCGTCCTCGGGACGCCGATCGCCGCGCCACCGGTGAAGGTCCCGTTCGGCCTATTCAACCGGGCGAAGACGACGGCCCGGGCCTAACCCTCTCCAGCCTAAGCGCCTCAACGGGAGCGGTCTTGCCAGGAGATGCCGCCCATGGGCGCGCCTGGCAGCTTCTGGGGACGCTCACCCGTGCGCCGGTCGACCTGCTCGATGCCGCGCAGATAGAACCGGTTCACGAGGATCGCGTCCATCTCCTGTCCGACTGGTCGCTCGCCGAGATAGGCCATCGCATCCGCAACAGGCACGAACATCTCGGTCGCCCGATCGAGCAGTCGCTCGGGCTCGGAGCCGGGATGCAGATGCACCGTCCCGACGACGCGGAACGGCGGCACCTCCAGCGCCACGTCGTACGCGACCTTGTGCACCTTGTGGGCGGTCCGCTCCGACTCACTTAGCGGCGGCAGCGTCGCCTCGCCGGCGAGCACGATGATCAAGTCGTACGGATCGACGGCCTTGAGGCCGGGCGCCGGCGCCAGGGGTTCGGAGCCATCGATGGGTGCCCACTGGACGTCCGAGATCGTCACCGATTCGCGCTTGTTCAGTGCGTCCGAGAGCCGGCCGGCGATCTCCATATTGCCGACGATCCGCCACTCCTCGGTCAGGCCGTCGAACGGGATCCCACGGCCAGGGCCACGTTTCGCGGCCGTGCCGCCGGTGCCGGTGACGTCCTTGTCGGTCTTCTTGCGCTTGAGGAATCCGAAGGGCACCCGTCAGTCCTCGGCCTTCCAGCTCTCGGCTCGGATCGTCTCGACGACCGCCTCGTCAGCGAGGGTGGTCGTGTCACCGAGGGTCCGTTCCTCGGCGATGTCGCGCAGCAGGCGGCGCATGATCTTGCCCGACCGGGTCTTGGGGAGGTCCGGGGTGAAGAACAGGAACTTCGGCTTGGCGATCGGGCCGATGACCTTGGCGACATGGGCACGCAGCTCGTCGGCCAGCTCCGGGCTGGGCTCGATCCCTGCGCGCAGGATGACGTAGGCGAAGATCGCCTGGCCGGTGATCGGATCGTTCTTGCCGACGACCGCGGCTTCGGCCACGGACTTGTGGTCGACCAGCGCCGACTCGACCTCGATCGTCGAGAGCCGGTGGCCGGAGACGTTCATGACGTCATCGACGCGACCGAGCAGCCAGAAGTAGCCCTCCTCGTCGCGCTTGGCGCCGTCGCCCGCGAAGTACATCCCGGGGAACCGGCTCCAATACGTCTCCTTGTAGCGCTCCGGGTCGCCGTAGATGCCACGCAGCATCGCCGGCCAAGGCCGCTTGAGGACGAGGTAGCCGCCACCGCCGAACGGCACGCTCTTGCCGTTACCGTCGACCACGTCGGCCTCGATGCCTGGGAAGGGGAACGTGGCGCTTCCCGGCTTGGTCGTGGTGACGCCGGGCAGCGGCGTGATCAGGATCATGCCCGTCTCGGTCTGCCACCACGTGTCGACGATCGGGGCCTTCCCGTGGCCGATGTT
Source organism: Candidatus Limnocylindrales bacterium (assembly GCA_036257225.1). Classification (GTDB taxonomy): domain Bacteria; phylum Chloroflexota; class Limnocylindria; order Limnocylindrales; family CSP1-4; genus SPCO01. The sequence goes on from DATAFZ010000034.1 coordinate 4,473, forward strand.
CTCGTGGTACCAGAGCCACGCCTCGGGGTTGATCGGCTCGCCGACCGACCCGAGTACGCGGAGCGATGACAGGTCGTGCTTGGCAGGGTAGGACTCGCCCTGCTTCATGAATGCACGGATGGCCGTCGGGGCGCAGTACAGGATGTTGACCTTGTACTCCTCGATGATCGACCACCAGCGGTCCCACGCCGGCGTGTCGGGCGACCCCTCGTAGAGGATGCCGGTCGTCGCGTTGGCCAGCGGCCCGTAGACGATGTAGCTGTGGCCAGTGACCCAGCCGATGTCGGCCGCGCACCAGTACACGTCGTCCGGCTTGACGTCGAAGATCATCTCGTGGCTGTAGCTCGTTCCCAGGAGATAGCCCGCGGTCGTATGCATGATGCCCTTGGGCTTGGCGGTCGTCCCCGACGTGTAGAGCAGGTAGAGCATGTGCTCCGAGTCGAGGGGAACAGGTGGACAGTCGGCCTCCTGGCGCTCGACCAGGTCGTGCCACCACACGTCGCGGCCGTCCACGACCGTCGTCTCCGGCGCCTCGTCGCCCAGACGGCGGACCATCAGGACGTGCGCGACGGTCGGGCTGTTCGCGAGTGCGTCGTCCACCGCGGCCTTCAGCGGCATGGCCTTGCCGCGTCGGTAGCTGCCGTCGGCGGTGATGACCAGCTTGGCCTGTGCGTCGTTGATGCGGCCGCCGAGCGCTTCTGCCGAGAAGCCAGCGAAGACGACCGTGTGGGGCGCGCCGATCCTGGCGCAGGCCAGCATCGCGATCGGCAACTCCGGGATCATCGGCATGTAGATGGCGACCCGATCGCCGGTGTCGACCCCGAGCTCCTTGAGGGCGTTGGCGGCTTTCTGCACCTCGCGGTGGAGATCGGCGTAGGTGACGGTCCGGGTGTCGCCGGGCTCGCCGATCCAGTGGTAGGCGACCTTGTCGCCCAGACCGTTCTTCACATGCCGGTCGACGCAGTTGTAGGCGATGTTCAGCTTCCCGCCGAGGAACCACTTCGCGAAGGGCAGGTCCCATTCCAGGGTCGTCGTGAATGGCGTGTCCCAATCGAGTCGCTCGCGTGCGAGCCGAGCCCAGAACTCGACCGGATCGGCTTCGGCCTCGGCGTACAGGTCGGCCTTGGCGTTGGCCTGCCCCGTGAACGCCGCGTCGGGCGGGAAGGTGCGATTCTCGGCGAGCAGGTTCTCGATGGCCGCGGTCGGGGTCGAGGTCGTCTCGGGGCTCACGGACACACTCCTCCGGAGTCGTGGGCTGGCCGGGTCATCCTACCGTGTCAATCCCCGGCCCCGGCGCCGCCGGACGCGTCGTCTGCTGCTGCGGCTCCGACACCGGACGCCGCCAGCGCCGCCGGGTCCACGGGATCGCGGGACAGCACGACGCGCTGTGGCCGCGGGATCTCGATGCCGTTCGCTTCGAGGGCGGCCAGCAGCCGTTTGCGGAATTCGCCTGCGGCGGCCCATTGCTCGGGTGCCCGCACCGATCCGAGGATCTTGAGCGTCACGCCGTACTCGCCCAGCGCCTCCACCCGTTCGACGCGGGGCGGCTCGAGGACGCGGCGCTTCCAGACGGGATCCTCCTCCATGGCCTTGCCGACGCCGTCGACGACGTCGATCGCGCAGTCGATGTCGGTGCCATAGGCGACCGTCACATCCTGGTTGATGCGCGCCCAGACCCGGGTCAGGTTCGAGGCGACCTTGATCTCGCCGTTCGGGATCGTGTGGACGACGCCGTCGAGATCGCGGACCGTGGTCCGCCGCAGGTTGAAGTCCTCGACGGTGCCGGCGACGCCTGCCAGCCGCACGACGTCACCGATGCTGAACTGGTTCTCGACGAGGATCAGCGCGCCGTTCAGGTAGTCGCGGACCAGCGTCTGGGCGCCGAAGCCGACGGCGATGCCGATGACGCCTAGCCCGGCGACGGCCGGCGCGATGTCGAGCCCGAGATGGCCGAGCACCATCAGCGCGGCGATGACCACGATGAAGAACTGGATCGCGTGGGCGCCCAGATCGTCGAGCGTGTCCATCCGCTTCTTGACTTCGACAGCGCTGAGCTCCTGGGCCGTGCCCTCGGTCGCCTCGCGGTCGAGCAGCGCCTTGACGATGCCGTGCACGAACAGGCTGGCCAGTCGCATCGCGATGACCGCGACGAGCAGGATGAGCAGGATCGGCAGGACGTTGGCGCGAAGGAACGACGTGATCTCTTCCGGGGTGAACTCCAGCATGAGGCAAGCGTAGCGGGCGGGTGACGCACCTCGCGCGGCGGATCGCCGCTGAAAGTCGGCGCTTGCTGTGAGGAAGCGTGCTCTCCCACCTGTGCCACGACCGAACGACCGCTCATCGCTGTGCGCCAGATCGGACAGCGTTGTGTCGATCGGGCCAGGCCGCCTTGCTGCCCGAAGCCGGAACGCTTGCTCACAGGAGCGCCGTCACCTCTGAGATGACAAGGAGGCTCACCAATCAGCACATAGGGCGGCGATGCGTGGCAGGTAAGAGCGCCCTGGTTACATACAGTCGTGGCCCCTCCCTTGCGAACGACCTTCGCGGCCCTGTGCCGGCGGACTCGGGCGGAGCTCGATATCAGCCAGCGCGAGCTAGCCGCCGCGACCCGGCTTGTCGCGCGGGTATCTGGCCTCGATCTAACTCGGCCGTGCGAACCCATCCCTCGCCACCATCGAACGCATCGCCGATGCGCTCGGCATCGAGTTGGAGCTGGTCGCCCAGCCACCGCTGATCCTGGGCAACCGGCAGCGTGACGTCGTTCATGCCTGGGCATCGGGGTATGTCGACCGGCGGCTCCGGGCGGCGGGATGGCAGACCGCGCGGGAAGTCGAACTTGCGGCGGGGCGTGCCCGGGGGTGGATAGATCTCCTTGCATTCGACCCGCGGACACGGACGCTCCTGATCATCGAGACTAAGACACGGATCGACGACATCGGCGCGATCGAACGCCAGCTCCGGTGGTACGAGGGTCGGGCATTCGACACTGGTCGCGGTCTCGGCTGGCCCGTCCGACGTGCGCTGACATGGTTACTGCTGCTGGCGACAGACGAAGTCGATCGGGCGATACGGTTGAACAGAGAGGTCCTGGCAGCGGCCTTTCCGATCCGCGCGCCGGCCATGCTAGGGATGTTCAGTGGTGATCCATGGTCCGTCTCGGCGGTACGAGGTCTTGCCCTCATCGATCCCTCGAGCCGACGAACCGATTGGCTGATCCGCAGTCGCGTCGATGGCCGCCGATCAGATGCGCCCTATCCCGACTACACCCACGCGGCACGCACCCTGGCGCGCACGGCCTGATGGGGATCAGGCCGTCGCGTGGACCTGGGCTGCGGGTTGGCGCTCGGGCGCGGTGCCACCCAGACGGACCGAGATGGCGGTCGCGGCCTCGCGCGCCTGCGCGGCCAGCTCGGGGATGCGCCGCGGGGTAAGACGGAAGGCAGGGCCCCAGATATCGACCGCGGCGACGACGTTGCCGCGCGCGTCGTGGATCGGGGCACTCACCGCGTTGAGCCCGAGCTCGTACTCGCCGATCGCCGTCGCGTAGCCACGTCGTCGGATCCGTGCCAGCTCCTCGAGGAGCGGCTCCAGCTCGACGATGGTCCGCTCCGTGTACTGGATCAGCCCGCGCCGCACGATCCGCAGCACTTCCCGCTCTGCCAGCGAGGACATCAGCACCTTGCCCGAGGCGACGCAATGCAATGGGGTCGATCGGCCAGTCCAGTCGCCGACCGCGATGAGATTCGGACCGTCCACCTGGGCGACTGTCAGCAGCGACTCCCCATCGAGGGTCCCGACACCGGTCGTCTCGTGCGTCAGCCTGGCCAGTCGCTCGAGCTCCGGCATCGCGATCCCACGCAGATCCAGCGTGCGCTCCGCCCGTTCGGCCAGCCTGATCACGACGAGGCCAAGACGGTATTTGCCGGTCTCGTCGTCCTGCTCCACCAGCCCGCGCTTCTGGAGCGTGGCGAGCAACCGCGAGGCGGTCGACTTATGGAGTCCCAGCCGCCGAGCCAGCTCGGTCACGCCGGCCTCGCCCTGCGATTCGCCGAGTGCCAGCAGGAGGGCCGCCGCCCGATCGACCGAGCGGACCGCGTTGCCGTCGAGGACCATCGATCCCGACCCCCGCGCTCAGCCGGCCGCCGGCGACGCCATGCCGCCGTGGGGCGTGGGCGCCGGCCCGCCATGCGCGCGCTCCTCGAGCGCCGCGTCGAGTGATTCCTGGAAGGCGGACAGGACGCGGTCGATGATGTCGGCGTCCGCGTGCGCCTCGCAGATGAACCATGGCTCGCGCGAGTCGGGCTCGGGCATCGCGCCGCGCGCGTGCATGCCGATCGCGATCGCGTCATACAGCGCGTGGTCGCTGGTCGACCAATCGCGATATTCGGTCGGGACCTCATCCCGGAACATGACCCCGAACATCGACGGGTGCCCGGTGAAGTGGTACGGGATCCCGACCGGGTCGAGGATCTCCTTGAGCCCGTCCTGGATCGTCCGCCCTGTGGCATGGATCGTGTCGAGCGCGTTGGTGTCGCGCAGGATCTGGAGGGTAGCGACAGCGGCGGCCGCGGCGACCCGATTGCCGGCATACGTCCCGCCGTGGCTGACCTTCTCGGGCAGCAGCTCCATGATCTCGCGCCGGCCGCCGAACGCGGCGGCTGGATAGCCATTGCCCATCGCCTTGGCGTACGTGGCGAGGTCGGGGCGGACACCGAAGAACTCGGCCGCACCGCCGCGGGCGAGGCGGAACCCGGTCTTGACCTCGTCGAAGATCAGCAGGATGCCGAATTCCTCGGTCAGGGCGCGCATCTGCTGATGGAAGCCGGGCTCCGGCATGATCGCCTGGGCATTGCCGAGGACCGGCTCGACGATGATCGCCGCGATCTCCTCGCCCCGCTGCTCGAATAGTCGGCGCAAGCGGTCGATGTGGTTGTAGCGGGCCGGGATGATCGTCTCGGCGACGGCGCCCGGGATGCCGCGACCCCACGCCAGCGCAACGGGCGCATCCGGATCGCCCAACTCGGACATATCGTCCGGGCCGACGCTGATCAGCGCGTAGTCGTGGACGCCGTGGTACTGGCCCTCGAACTTCACGATCCGCTCGCGACCGGTGAAGGCACGGGCGAGGCGCATCGCATGCATCGTCGCCTCGGTACCCGAAACGGTCATCCTCGCCATGTCGACCCAGCCGGACAGCTCGCACACGAGCTCGATCGTCTGGATCTCGTCCTCGCTCGTCAGGCTGAAGCTGACACCCTGACGCATCCGCTCGTTGACGTAGTCGTCGACACGCGGATCGCCGTGGCCGAGGATGACCGGCCCGTAGCCCATCCGCAGGTCGACGTACTCGTTGCCGTCGGCATCCCAGACGTACCCGCCCTTGCCTCGGTCGACGTAGATCGTGCTCTCGCCCCACGCGCGGAAGTTCGAATCGGCACCGCCGGGCATCCGCTCGGAGGCGCGTCGGAAGAGCGCCAGTTGGCGATCGCGGCGAAGACGGGGGGTAGAACGAGCGGGGGCGGGCTCGCTGGCCATGCAGTCCCTCAGGTGGCGGATCGGAAAGGCCCGAAGGGTGGGACGGGCGTTGCGCGATACGGGACGCGCGGGCGCCCATCGTGCCATACGCCCCGAGGCGGCGTCAACGCGACTTTCGTGACGCCACGGGCGGGGCGCGACGAATCACGCGGCGAGGCTGGGCGGGCGCACGAATACCGCAGTCTCCCGGCATCCCTGCCTCCCGTGCCACCATGCGTGGGTGACCCCGACCGAGCCGATCTCGTTCTGGCTGCGTGAACCGGCCCCGCCGAACAGCGCCGATCCACCACTCCAGGCGGGTGAGCGCCTCGACGTCGACATCGCGATCGTCGGCGCCGGATTCACCGGACTGTGGACCGCGATCGCCCTCACCGACACGGAACCTGGACTCCGGGTCGCCGTCCTCGAGATGGCATCGGTGTCGTTCGGGGCGAGTGGGCGCAACGGCGGCTTCTGCGAGGCAAGCCTGACCCACGGGCTGGCGAACGGGATCAGGCACTTCCCCGACGAGCTGGAACGGCTCGAGCGCGAGGGCATCGACAACCTGCGGGCGCTCGTCGCGTTCACCCGCGAGCACGACATCGACTGCGATCTCGAGGAGACCGGGGTCCTCGCGTTGGCGGATCAGCCCTACCAGGTCGACGAGATCCGAGCGTGGATCGACGAGGCCGCCGAGTACGGGGAGCACCTGGAGTTCCTCGACCGGGATGCTGCCCGAGGCGAGGTGCATTCCCCGATCTGGCAGGCCGGCCTCTACCGGCCACCCGGCCGCGACATCCTCGTCGACCCGGCCAAGCTCTGCCGCGGGATCGCCCGGGTCGCGCGTGAACGTGGCGTCAGGATCCACGAGGCGACGCGGGTGACCGGGCTGGAGCGGCGTGCAGGCGGCGTGGTGGCGACGACGGCCACCGGGGCTCGCGTCGCGGCCGACCACGTCGTCGTCGCGACCTCGGCCTATTCGGGCTGGCTTCCGCGACTCGGGTCGAGCTTCGTCCCCGTCTATGACTACGCGCTCGTTTCGACACCGCTGACAGCAGTGCAGCGCGACGCGATCGGCTGGCGCCGGCGTCAGGGACTGTCGGATGCCAACAACCAGTTCCACTACTTCCGGCTCACCGCCGACGACCGGATCCTGTGGGGCGGCTACGACGCGATCCATTACCGCGGCAGCCGCGTGGACCCGACGCTCGATCGCCGACCGGCGTCGTTCGACCGGCTGGAGGCGCAGTTCTTCCGGGCCTTCCCGCAGCTCGATGGCCTGGAGTTCCCGTATCGCTGGGGCGGGGCGATCGACACTACCTCACGCTTCACGGTCACCTTCGGGCGACTGCTCGGCGGGCGTGTCCTCTACGCGCTCGGCTACACGGGGCTCGGCGTCGGTGCCAGCCGGTGGGCGGGCGGGATCGTACGCGACATGATCCTCCGGCCCGACGAGGACCGGCTGCGGCTGCGGCTGGTCACGAGCCCGCCCATCCCGTTCCCGCCAGAGCCGTTGCGCTCGTTGGCGGTGGACACGGTTCGGCACGAGCTCGACCGGGCCGACCGCAACGAGGGTCGGCGCGGCCTGCTCCTCCGTACGCTCGACGCGATCGGGGTCGGCTTCGACTCCTGAGTCAGGCCGGCTCGGCCACCCAGGTCGGCAGCTCGCGAGCGAGCGTGGCCAGCGGCAGCGAGCCGTGGCCGAGCACCTGGTCGTGGAACTCGCGGAGATCGAAGCGCGACCCATCGCGGGACGCGATCTCACGGCGCAGCGCCTGGATCTGGCGCTGTCCCAGCATGTACGTGAGGGCCTGCCCCGGCCAGCAGATGTAGCGGTCCGTCTCGATCACCGCATCTGTTTCCGACAGGCCGGCGTCGTTGCGCAGGAAGTCGATCGACCGCTGTCGCTCCCAGCGCAGGGCATGCATGCCGGTGTCGACGACGAGCCGCCCCGCACGCCACGCCTGCGCATCGAGCATGCCGAAGCGCTCGGCTTCCGAGCGATAGAGACCCATCTCGTCGGCGAGGCGCTCGCTGTACAGGCCCCAACCCTCGACGTAGGCGCCGCCGACCATGCGCGCGCCGAGTCGACGGAAGGTGATGAGGTTCGGGTTCTCCATCTCGAGGGCGATCTGGAAGTGGTGGCCGGGGGCGGCCTCGTGGTAGGTCGTGGACGCGAGCTTCGTGTACTTGCGCGACGGCAGGTCGTAGCCGTTCGCGTAGTAGATGCCGTTGCGCTCCCCCGTCGCCGACGGCGGGTAGTAATACGCGAACGGGGCGTCCTTCTCCTTGTACTCCTCGACGGGACGCACCTCGAGCCCGGCCTTCGGCAGGACGCCGAAGTAGCGAGGAGCGGCCGCCATCGCGCGGTCGATGTCCTCCCGGGCGCGCTCGACCAGCTCGTCCTTCGATGCCGGCGTGTTGCCCGGCGCCTCATCGAGCGAGGCCCGGTACACCGCGACGTCATCGCCGAACCCCGCGGCAGCGGCGATGGCGCGCCGCTCGTCGTCGATCGATGCGAGCTCCTCCAACCCGATCTGGTGGATCGCGAGGGGTTCCATCTCGAGCGTCGTCCAGCTGCGGATCGCCGTCCGGTAGATCGCGTCGCCGTTCGGGGCCGACCAGATGCCCGGTTCCTCACGACTGGCGTGGCGATACTCGCCCCGCAGCGTGTCCAGGAAGGCGGCGTCCGCCGGGTAGACCACGTCGCGCACGACGTCGCGGATCCGCTCCCGATCGGCATCGGACGCGCCCTGGACGCTCCCCGGGATGATGGCCGTCTCGATCGGGATCGCCAGCATCCGCTCGAGCTGGGCGATGACCCGCTCGGTCACGATCGACGGCGCCGTGAGGCCGCTGGCCAGGCCCTCGCGCAGGATGTCGGCGTTGGCGGCCATGAACGCCGGATAGGCATGCAGCCGCCCGATGAAGGCTTCGAGCCGCTCCGCCGTATCGACCGGCTGGAAGGCCGTCAGCTGCGGGAGCAGCTGCTGCGGACCGCCCATCTGATCGACCACGCGGAGCTGGTGGAGGCCGTGATCATCCTCCTCGACCCCGAGCTCGCCGATGACCTGGAGCATGTCGCGCGTGATGCGCTCCTCGGTCGATAGCCCCTCCAGCGGGATCGCCGCGGCTTCGGCGGCCGTGCGCTCCATGTGGGCCCGCGTCCGCGCGCGTCCCGCCGGGGACGGGTCCTCGAGCTGGTCGGCGTAACGCGTGTCGCCATAGAACGTGGCGGTCGTCGGGTTCAACTCGAGCACGCCCTCCCAGAAACGGTGCGCGAGGTCGTTCACGGCGGACTGGGGCGAGTCGGTCACGAAGGTCGCCTCTCGGTTGCGGTGGGATCCTGGATTGCGGTCGGCGGCTAGGGTAGCGGGCGACTGGCTCAGCCGCCGAACAGGGGCATCTGCTCACCGCCACGCTCGACCACCGGATCGAGGCCCAGCAGGGGTTCCAGCTCGTCGAGGTCCGGCCGGTCGGCGGACAGGAACGTCCGGAGATGGTCCCACTTGATCAGGTTCCAGCCGTGCTCCTCCATCGCGGCGCGGAGCAGGGGCGACCGATCCAGCTTGTGGCGGATGAGGTCGGTCCGCTCGGGAGCGACCACGAGGAACCGCACGAACCGTTCGTCGGCGCCGATCCGCGCGTGCCGCCGCAACAACGGCTCGCCCAGCATCGCGGTCCATTCCACCTCGAACAGCATCGCGACCTTGCCGCGGATGTACCAGATGGCATCGACTTCGGCCAGCGCGTCGACGGCGCGGCCGATGCTGCCGAGATAGGCCCCACGCTCGCGATCGTCGAGCAGATCGCCCAGATGCCCCCGCCCCAGGCGGCGCGCCTGTTCACGTTCGGCAAGCCACACGCGCAAGCCCAGCCGGTGGCCCGCCTCCGTGATCGCCGCGAGCATCTCGGTGTGCTCGTGGCTGCGCCGGAGCAGGTCGTCGCTGGTGACCAGGTGGTCCGGCGTGCTGGCGAGACTGCGGTAGCTCTCGAGGCACGCTCGGACGAGCGTCTCGTCGGGCAGGTCGTGACCGGTGAAGAGCGTCGCGATCCGCTCGTAGAACGCCGCCTCCGACAGCGGGCCCGCCGTCGACAACAGGCTGAACACGGCCCACTCCACCCGATCGGCGAGCGGCGGCGCCGCGGCGTCGCGGTCCGCGGGCTGGGCGAGCCACCACCGGCCTGGCTCGATCTCGGTGAGCCGACGCTGGTCCGGACGCGACAGCTCGTCGCGGATGAGGGCGAGCAGGCGTTCGACCGGGTCGGGTGCGGGATCGGCGACGGCCGTCGCGCGCCGGGTGGCGACCCGCGGGCCGCCCTCGCCATCGGCCAGCCCCGCGGCGGGGCGGTTGGTGGTGGCGGGGCCGCTCGGCGATCCCTCGGATTCCACGCCCGGCGCCGCCGGCGGTGTGGGGAGCGGACCCTCGTCGCTGCGAGCCGCCGGATCCGGCGCCGGTCGCTGTTCGCTCGGGCGTGTGCCGGTCGACAGGCGGCGCAGGTGCCCCGACCGGTCGAGGCCCACGAGGACCTCGCCGAACAACCGCTCCGTTCGGGCCGGTTCACCGCGGGCACGCAGCGTCTCCACGGCCGCGTCGGTCACGACCCGCGCGGCGTCGGTCGCCGAGAACGGACGCTGGTCGAACCGCTCGGGCGGGGCGAACAGGCCGCGACCGGGGGCGACGTCCGCGTCGGACGAGCCTGACGACGGATACGGCAACGCGACGTTGGCGCGCGTCCGCGGCCCGGGCGGGACCGCGGCACCCGGTGGGAGCATCTCGATGACGCCCGCGCCGACGTCATCCGGGTCCGACTGCCGCGCGACGACCACGCGGTAGCCCGCCGAGGCCGCGCCGATGGCGACGGCGGCGAGCGCCTCGGCGCCGCCGTCCACGAGCTGGACCACCCGCCCGTCGCGGGCCATCGACCCTTCGACAGCGGCGAGGGAGCGCCCGATCGTGACCGCCTGCCACGACCACGGCGCGCGGAGTGACGGATCGGCGAGCGCGTCGATCGGGAGGAGTGCCGCCGCCTCCCGCCCGAGGGTCCACGCGGTCCCGTGGTATGCCACTGCGAGCCTGTCCAGGCTGGGGCGCATCGGCGGCTGACCCAGCACGAGGCGCACCGATGGCGTCGAGGCGCCGGGTCGCCCGGAGCCGTCACCCTCGCTCAAAGCGCGAAGAGCCGACGGGCTGGCCACGGCGAGGACCGCGGTGGCCGAGCCTTCGGCGAGGGCCTGGAGGTCCTCGCCCAGGCGCGCCTGCAATGGCCCGAGCGCGCCGCCCTCGAGATGCGCGACGAAGCCGCGGACGGTCCGGAAGCCCTCCTCGAAGGCGAGCCACGGGTTGCGCTCGCGCCACTGGCTCGCAGCCGGGAGCCGGACGTGCCCGCCCGCCACGCGTAGGGCTCCACCGCGACCCGCGCCCGTCGCCAGCCGGCTGGACGGCAGCAGCGCGTGGAGTAGGGCGAGCCGCAGGGCGGCGAGCACCGGTGCCGCCCGGAGATCGGCCTCGATGCGGTCCATGATCGCGGTCAACGCGACGAGCTGGCGTGGCGTGTGGAGGTCGAGCAGCTCGTCGACCAGATCGGGAGCCCCGTCGACGACCGGGAAGCGATCACGCGCCCAGGCGCGGGCGGTGGCCGCCTCGTTATCGTTCAGCGCCCGCGCGAGGTCCTCGGGCTCGAGCTCGCCGTGGCGCGCCTCGGTCCCGCCACGCATGTCGCGACAGACCGTGCAGCGATAGTGCCGGGTGATCGGCCGGGCCGGGCCGTCGCCCTCGTTCGACCATGTGAACTCGTCGGCCACGAGCACCCGCCCGCAGGTCGCGCAGCGCGTCGTGAACAGGTCGCCCATCGAGACCTTGAGGCTCGATTCGCCGCGGGGGGACGCCGACATGCCCTGGAACGCGGCGTCGAGGTGGCGCACGTCGGGCGGCCGCAGGACCACCTCGGCGAGCATCCGGGTCAGCGGGCTCGACTCGATCGAGACCGCCCGCCGCTGGCGGTCCACGGCGGCACGGGCGACCCAACCGCCGCGACCTGCGAGGTCGGCGACGACGTCACCCGGGCCGGTGTGCGCCTCGATCCGGGCCGCGAGGAGCGCAGGGGTCGGTGCCGGGGCCAAGCGTTCGAAGACCGGCAGGTTCCCGCCGACGTCGGCGCGCGATGCATGGAGGCGGACCGTCATCTCCGCAGATGCTAGACCACGAGGGAAGGGCCACTCGGCGGCAGCCCGCCGGACCCCGTCCGGCCCCTCGCGTCGACGAGGTCAGGCCTCGTCGAGCTCGTCCGGCTCCTCTTCGAAGGCCTCGTCGGTCGTCGACTCCGGCGGGAGCACGCGATCGAGGTCCTCGATCTCCTCGTCCTCTTCGTCGTCCTCGAGATCCTCCTCGAGCTCCATCTCCTCGCGGACGAGGGTGCCCTTCGTGTACGGGCGCAGGTCGGTCGACTTGGCGGCGGTCGGAAAGCTGACCTTGCCGTAGTTGCTCGGGTCCTGGAAGGTCTCGCGGATGATCAGCCGGACGTCCTTGTCGCCGAGGCTGGTGACCCCGGCCGCGTACTTGTTGCCGTCGGCGATGAGCTTGAGCAGCCGCGCCGCGACACGCGGCTCCACGACCCCGATGCGCATGCCGTTGGCGAAGGCGATCAGCCGGCTACCCTCCGGCGTCAGCTCGACGGCGTCGCCCGGGTTGACCTGGGCAAGTTCCTTGGGGCTGGCGAGGTCGGTGAGGTAGGCGAAGCCGGTCTTGCCGGTCTCCTCGACGAAGATGCTCACGGGTGCCTTGCTGCCATCTGCCGCCGGCACCGTCTTCTCGCCAGCCGCGTTGAGGAGGACCTTGAGCCGATCGATATTGCGCTCCGCGATGCGGTTCGTCGGATCGAGGGCCAGCGCGGTCTGGTAGTGCTCGCGCGCCTCGGCCAGGAGACCCATCTCCCAGAGCGCCTTGGCCAGGCGGTTCTCGGCCTCCGCGTCAGCACCCAACTCGAGGAGCTTTCGGTTGGTGCCGGCAGCGTCCTCCCACTGGGCGGCAGACGCCTGCGCGATGGCTTGTTCGGCGAGCTGGCGCTTGGTCCGGGTCAGGTTGACCGGACTCTGGGGGGTCGTCTCGACGTCGGGGAAGGTCACGGGATTCGTCGTCCTTTCGGGGCGCGCCGCTCCGTGCGGGTCAGGATCGGTTCGGAGCGGGACCGGGCCGGGCGGGCCGGTCGGGCATCGCTTTCTAACACCGGTGGCAGGTGGCGTCAAACGCGCGCCGCCGCCGCCACCGTCTAATCGCGGACGAGGAGATTGAGCCCGATCACCACGATGCCGAGGATGGCCAGCAGGATGGTCTGCCACAGCCAGCGTACGTCACGCCGCCGCGACGGGCTGGCTGCGTGGAAGGCATCCCACAGGTAGAAGGTCAGCGTCAGCAACGCGGGACCCATCAGCCGCGGGATCTGGACGAACCGCAGTGCCGCGGCCGCGATCGCGATGGCGATGCCATACGTTGCCGCGGACCACAGGGCGTCACGCAGGCTGGCGACCCGCAGCGCAGCGGCCCGGTAGCCGAGCAGGAACGCGACGGCGGCATCGCCGGCGGCAAGGACCAGCAAGTCGCGCCGCGGCAACGGCAGACCGGCGGCGCCGCTCGTGCCCGGCTGGGCGAGGCCACCTGGGACGGTCGCGGCGACGCCCACGAAGGCGAGGAACCCGACGACCAACGTCGTCACCAGCACGGTCGTGCGGCCGTCGTCATCGAGCCCGGCCGGCGAGGCGAGGATCCGCGCCTCGAGGGCCAGGCAGCGCTCGACGATGAGCCCGGTCACCAGCAGCGCCGGCACCAGGCCGAGCCCGAACGGCACGAGGCGGATCGCGCCAAGACAGGCCACCGCGGCGACGGCCGGCAGGATCAGTGACTCGATCGGGATGCCCAGCGCATGCGTGTCGGTGTGGGCGGTCTCGTCGTTGAGGACCTGCAGGCTGCCAAGGATCACCGCCCCGAGCAGGAACACGGCCACGACCCAGACGCCCGGTGGCTCGATCAGCCGCGACAGCCCGACGATCGTGACCGCGGCGAGCGTCAGGTCGCGACGGCCTGCTCGATCGTCCTGCATCGCGGCGATGGTACGCGAGGCCATCTCGCTCACACCCGGCCCGGCTTGCCGGCCACCCACGCCAGGACCTCGGCGCGGGACCTCGTGTTCAACACGCTGCCGGGCTCGACCCACGCCCGGCGCGCCTGGGTGATTCCCCACCGCAGGTGGTCGAACTCGGCGACCTTGTGCGCGTCCGAGTCGATCGAGATGGTGCAGCCCAGCGCGATCGCCCGTCGCGCGCGCTCCACGGCCAGGTCGAGCCGGTGCGGCGAGCCATTCATCTCGAGGACGGTGCCGGTCCGGGCGGCTTCCGCGTATACCGCGTCCCAATCGAGATCGAGGTCGTCGCGCGTGCCGATCATCCGACCGGATGGGTGGGCGATGACGTCCACGTGCGGGCTGTGGATGCCATTCAGGGTGCGCCGGGTCAGCTCGGCCTTCGACTGCCGGCGCGAGACGTGCACCGACGCGACGACCAGATCGAACCGGGCCAGCAACTCATCCGGGTAGTCGAGCTGACCATCCGCCCGGATCTCGAGCTCACAGCCGTGAAGGAGCCTGAATCCCTCCGGCGCCGTCTCGGGTGGCGCCGTCCCGTCCGCCTCCTCCTGGGCGTAGCGGGCATTCAGCGCGGCGATGATCGTCCGCTGCGCCTCGACCCGATCCGGCGCGAGCCCGCGGGCGATCGCCAGCGACTGGCTGTGATCGGTCAGGACCTGGTACGCATGACCCCGCCGGCGGGCTGTCTCGGCCATCACCTCGATCGTGTTCGTGCCGTCGGACCAGTCGGAATGGCTGTGGAGGTCGCCGCTCAGGTCCTCCAGGGAGATCAGCCGTGGCAGGCTGCCGGCCAGGGCCGCCTCGATCTCGCCCTCGTCCTCTCGCAGCTCCGGCTCGATGAACGGCAGCCCGAGGAACGCATACGCCTCCTCCTCCGTGCCGAACGTCCGGAGCTCGGCGTCGTCACCGATCAGTGGCTCGCCGTCCTCCCCGATGCGTAGGAAGCCCTTCTCCGAAAGGCTCCAACCCTGATCGCGGGCGCGCTCGCGGAGGCGGACGTTGTGCTCCTTCGATCCGGTGAAGTGGATGCGGTACGTCCCGGCGGCGCCGGGCGGCATGACCATGAGGTCGACCTGCGGCCCCCGCAGTAACCGCACCGCCGCCTTGTACCCGCCCTTGTTGAGGACCTGCTCGACGAGGCCCATGGTGGTGAACCGTTCGATCAGCCTAGGCCCGTCGTCGGTCTCGGCCAGCAGGTCGAGGTCGCCGATCGACTCGCGTCGGCGGCGGAAGGAGCCGGCCGGTTCGATCGAGCGCACACCGGGCGTGTCGGTCAGCGCCTCGATCATGCCGAGGATGGTCGCCTCGGCACGATGGAGCAGCATCCGGAGCGGCGTGCTCTCGAGCCGGCGGATCCCCTCGAGGATGAGCTGTTCGGTCCGCTCGCTCAGCCCGCGCAGTCCGCGGATCGTCCCGGCCTCCGCGGCCCCGCGCAGGTCCTCCATCGAGACGATGCCCAGCTCCAGCCAGATCTGGCGGACCGTCCTGGGACCGAGGCCCGGGATGCGAACCAGCTCGACGAGGCTCGGCGGCACCTCACCGATCAGCTTGTCGTAGTAGGCCATCCGCCCGGTGGTGGCGATCTCGCGGATCTTGTCGCCGATGGCGGCCCCGACGCCCGGGATCTTCGGGACGTCGCCGTCGCGATAGGCGGCGACCAGATCGACCGGGCTGCGGCCGATCGCATCGGCGGCACGGTGATAGGCCACGGTCTTGAACCGCAGCTCGCCCTTCACCTCGAGCATGTCACCGATCTCGTGGAAGATCCGCGCGAGGTCGCCGTTGGTCAGGTCGCGCGCCTGTCCCCCGTCATCCGCGCGGAGGTCGGCGTCGGCAGGCTCCAGATCCGGATCGTCGGGGTCCGTCGGCGGGGGGCCAGCGAGCCGGCCGCCGGCGGTGGCCTCGGGCGGTGGATCCGTGCGGGCGACGCGACGGGGCATGGCGCGGATGGTACCCGCGGGCGAACCGGGCCTGACCCGGAGCGGCGTGTGCGTCGGGGCGACAAGGTCAGCCGTAGTCACCATTGCGTGACGAACGAGCACGCGCGATCCCTGGATCCCGACGCGGAGGGGCGCTATTCACCCATTTCCTTGGGCGTTCATCGCGAACGCGTGTCTACGGCTGACACGGCTGCCCTAATGATCTACGCCGCCACCACCCGGTCCCGACCCGCCCGCTTGGCGCGATAGAGCGCCTGGTCGGCGATGTCGATGAGCGATTCGACCGCATCGTCGGGACGCTCGGCGACGGCCACCCCGATCGAGACGCTGACGGCCGGCACGCCGAGGCGTCGCAGATCCAGGCCACGGACCGCCGCTCTGACGCGCTCACCGACCTCCACCGCGACACCCGGGCCAGGATTTCGGAGCAGCACCACGAACTCCTCGCCGCCGAACCGGGCCGGGACGTCGTCCTCGCGAACGGCCGACACGATCGCGCCGGCTACTGCGCGCAACACCGCGTCCCCGGTCGCATGGCCGTGGCGGTCGTTGAGCGCCTTGAACCGGTCGATGTCGACCATCAGGATCCCGACGGCGTCGCCGGCCCGCCGACGTCTGGCGAGCAGGCCGACGTACTCGTCGAAGTAGTGGCGGTTGGGCAAGCCGGTCAGCGCATCGGTCGAGGCACGGGCTTCGGCGTCGCGATGGGAGTACGCGCGAGCGAGCGCCGCCGATGCCTCCACGGCGGCACCGCCCAGGATCCGTAGCGTCGATTCGGGCCAGGCCGAGCCCACCCGACGCGAGACGACCAGGGCGCCGACGACCCCGTCGGTTGTGGCGAGGGGCGCGGCCAGCACCTGCCCGAGACCATAGACATCGCGGACCCGGCGTGCGATCCGGTCCGCGCTTTCGGCGGGGCTGGCCGGGCGTCCCTGGACGGGATCCTCGAGATCGCCGAGCGGCAGCGGCGTGGAATGGTCGGGTACCCCCGGTCGGAGGCTCACGAGGTGGGCGGCAAGCTCGCGCCCGTCCTCAGCGCGGCGGACCACGACGACGTGGTCGGAAGCCGTGGCCAGCCCGAGGTCCTCGGCGATCGCATCGACGATGGCGTCGGGCGAGACCGATCGGGACAGGCCACTCAGGATCCTGGCGAAGGATTCGGCCTCGCCCCGGCGCCGGGCATCGAGATCGGCCACCGCGGACCCGTGCACCAGTGCTGCCCCGCCGGCGATCAGGACGACGGCGAGCAGGAGCCAATCCGCGAGCGTCGAGCCCGACGCGAAGGCGCGCAACAGGACGACGACCGTCACGAGAAGGAACGCACCGGAGAGGGTCCACCAGGACCGACGGATCCGGCGATCCGAGGGATCCACGATGCGTGCGGGACGCGGGGTGGAGCGGGTCAACTCGGGAATACAGGATGCGGCCCCGCGGCTTCCACGTCCACTAGCTGCGGGTGGTACCGATGGGGGATGCGGGCTGGTACTTCCGTCCTGGCCCGGTCAGTCCGCCGGGCGGCCTGGCTCCTCGCGACGATCGTCCTGGCCGGCGCGACCGTGACCCCCGTCGCGTTTCACCTGGTAGAGGCGGCGATCGGCACAAGCGATGAGCTCGGTCGCGGTACGACCGTCGGCCGGGAAGGTCGCGGCGCCGATCGAGGCGGCGATCGGCACGGGTCCGCGCTGCTCGCCCACGAACGGCTGGTCGCGAAACGCGTCGAGGATGCGCTCCGCGGCGCGGCTGGCCTCGGCAGCGTCAGTGTCCGGGAGGATCACGGCGAACTCATCGCCGCCATACCGTGCGGGCACGTCCGAGGCGCGCAGCGTCGCCCGGATCAGTTCCGCGGCCCAGGTCAGGACCCGGTCGCCGAACAGGTGTCCGAACGTGTCGTTGACGAGCTTGAAGTCGTCCAGGTCGAGCATGAGGATGCTGAGCGGCCGTTTCCCCCTTTGGGACCGGACCACCTCCTCCCCCATCCGCTCGTGGAGGTAGCGGTGGTTGAAGAAGCCGGTGAGCGGATCGCGGTCGGCCCGCCTGCGGGCGTCCTCATAGAGCCGCGCGTTCTCGAGGGCCATGGCGGCCTCGTTGGCCATGGTACGGGCGACCTCGAGACGCTGGTCGTCCCACCGCGCCTCGGCCTTCGAGAACAGCTCGACCAGTCCGATCGACAGGCCCTTGGCGACGAGCGGCAGCATCACGAGCATCCGGATGCTGTCGCGACGGAGCAGCTCGACCTCGGCCGGGTCGGCCACCGGATCCTCGGCATCGATGATCACTGTCTCCTGGCGTTCGAGGACCCGGAGCGTCTCAGGGAAGCCGGCGACGTCGAAGTACGGCTCGATGTCGTGCTCCGGTGGGTAGTAGCCCAGCGATTCGACGCGGTTGGCCCGGCGATCCCAGTAGCTGATCGCGCACTCGTCGGCGCTCATGGCACGGGCGAGGTGGCCCGCCATCAGGTTCGCGACCTGGCGTGGGTCGAGGCTCTCCGAGAGCTCGCCGCTCATATCGAGCAGGCGTCGCAGCTCGAGCGCCAGCTCCTGGCTGTGGGTGAGCAGTCGCGCGGTCTCGACGGAGGTCGCTGCGTGGTCGGCCAGGATCGCGAGCAACCGCAGGTCATCGGCGTCGAAGCCGCCCAGACCCAGCTTGGATAACGTGATCACGCCGACCGTCACGGCGTCATGGCGCATCGGCACGACCAGCATCGATTCGTCGACGTCCTCGGTCCCGACGATCGTCTGTCCGCGCGGATCGCTGTTGGCGTCGTTGATCAGCAGCGGCTCGCCGTGCTGGGCCACCCAGCCCGTGAAGCCCTCCCCCAGGCGGCAGCGCAGAAGGCCGAAGTCGACCTGTTCGTACGCGCCGACGCGGCCCTCGAAGGCGATCGGCACCACCTGGTCGGGTGCCTCGAGGAGGTACACGCGTGCGTTGTGGTAGTCGATGATCCGGCGGGTCTCCTCGACCACGGCCCGACCGACGGCTTCGACCGAGGTCGCGCGGCTGAGTCGGCCCGATGCGGCCTGCAGCACGGCGAGCTGCGCCGCGCGTGCCTCCGTCTGCTCGAACAGCTCGGCGTTGGTCAGCGCGATGCCCGCGTGCGTGGCGAGGGTCGTGATGAACGCGACGTCGCCATCGGTCCATTCGCGGGGCTCGCGGGTCACCGCGGACAGCGCCCCGATCACGCGGTCGTGGTGCGTCACCGGTGCGATGAGGTCGCCCGCGAACTCGATGATCCCCTCGTACCTGTCGCTGCCGTACCGGCGGTCGGTGCGCGTGTCCGACCACCAGGCGGCACGACCCGTGCGCAGGACCTCGGCGACCCAGCCCTCGCCGGCCCCGAGCGCGGGAAGGGCTGCGGCGACGTCGTCGGGGACGCCGGCCGATGCCGCCACAAGCAGCCGGTCGTCACGCAAGATCCGGATCGTCACGTAGTCGACGCGCAGGGCGCGGCGCGTCTCATCCACGATGGTTCGGAACAGCTCCTGGCGGTCGTGCGAAGCGGCGAGCCGCTCGGCGATGCCGAGGACGCTGTCGAGGCGCTCGGCGAGCTCGGATTCGAGGTCGAGGCGGGGCGCTGGCCGGCCGCCATCCGCCCGCCCGGGGTCGGGGACCGATAGCAGCTTCCGGAACACGGACGGCCGTGCCGGCACGGCCTCCTGCTTGGGACGCGAACCAGCAACGACGCGAGGACGGACACGCGCGCTCATCGAGGCAATGGTCCCATCGGCACGTAGCGGTGGGACCCTCGCCAGCGGTACCGGATGGCCTCGATGGAGGTCCTAGGTCGTTCGGCCTACGTGGCGGGTAGGGCGGTCCGCTCAAGCGCGACGTCGCCCCCCGCCGATGTCAGCCTTGGGCACACATCCGGCTCGAACACGCACGGCCGATGCCGAGTTCCCGCACGAAGGAGCGGTCTTCGGCCTGATCTCTGCGCGTTCATCGTGAATGTGTCACTGGGGCAGACAGAGCGCGGCCGTGCGCCACGGATCGCCGCGCTACATCATCACCAGGCCGCCGTCCACGGCGAGCACCTGGCCCGTGATGTAGGCGGCCTCGTCCGACGCCAGGAACGCGACAGCATCGGCGACCTCCTCGACCGTGCCGAACCGCCCGAGCGGTGTCCGCGCATTGATCTCGTTCTGGAGGGCCTCGGGCAGGTTCCTGGTGAGCTCGGTCAGGACGAAGCCCGGCGCCACGGCATTGACCGTGATGCCGCGAGATGCGAGCTCGCGGGCCGTCGCCTTGGTCAGGCCGATCAACCCCGCCTTGGCCGATGAATAGTTCGCCTGGCCCATCTGCCCGGCCTGCCCCGAGACCGACGTGATGTTGACGATCCTGCCGGAGCGCGCCTTGAGCATCGGTCGGGTGACCGCCTTCGTCATCCAGAATGCACCGAACAGGTTCGTCTCGAGGACGTCGCGCCACGCCTCCTCGGTCATGCGCATGATCAGGTCGTCACGGGTGATCCCGGCGTTGTTCACCAGGATGTCGACCTTGCCGAGGGCCTCGAGCGCCGACTTCACGACCGCCTCGGCCGAGCCCGGGTCCTTCACGTCGCCCTGGATCGCAACGGCCTTCGTCCCGATCGACTCGATCTCCGCGGCCGTCGCCTTGGCCGCGTCGGCGTTCCCGCGATAGCTGAACGCGACGTCAGCGCCCTGCCGGGCGAGCCGCAGGCCGATCGCCTTGCCGATCCCACGCGAGCCACCCGTGACGAGCGCTGCCTTGCCGGTGAGATCGATCACGCGTGGACCTCCGAATGGGCCGACTCCGGTTCGCCGGGGACCACGTCGTCGAGCGGCACGTCGACGGGCCCCGGGCGAGCCAACAGCTCCGCCAGGGCGGGCGGGATCGGGTCGACCGAGTCCCAGTCGACGGGGAGCCGCACCTGGACATCGTCGGCGCTTACGGCTGCATCGCCCGCACGGCCGCGTGCCGGATCGGCGGTCCACTCCACGGTGACGGCGCCCGACGTGAACCCGGCGCCGAACGCCACCATCACGATGCGGTCGCCGATGTTGACACGCCCCTCGTTGACCGCTTCGGCCAGGGCGATCGGCACGGACGCCGCCGACGTGTTCCCGTACCGGTCGAGATTCACGTACATCTTGTCCATCGGCAGGTCGAGCCCCTTGGCCACCGCCTCGACGATCCGGATGTTGGCCTGGTGCGGGATGAACAGGTCGATGTCCGACGGCTGGAGCCCGGACTTGCGGACCGACTCGAGCGCGGTGGTCGCCATGGTCTTCGTGGCGAACCGATACGTCTCCTTGCCCTCCATCCGGATGAAGTGCTCGCCACGGGCGATCGTCTCGGCGGATGGCGGGCTCTTCGCCCCGCCGGCCGGAAGCCAGATCATGTACGCGCCCTGCGGTGCCGTCGTCAGCTCGATCCCGAGGGCACCGCCGGACTCCTCGCCCGCCGACAGGACGACCGCCCCGGCGCCGTCGCCGAACAGGATGCAGGTGCTCCGGTCCGTGTAGTCGAGGAACCGCGTCAGCAGCTCGGCGCCGATCACCAGCACGTGCTTCGCGAGTCCGCTTGCGATGTACGCCTGCGCCGTCGCGAACGCGTAGACGAACCCGGAGCACGCGGCCGCGACATCCATCGCGGCAGCTCGGGTGTTGCCGATCGCCTCCTTGACCAGTGCCGCCGTCGACGGCATCCAGTAATCGGGCGTGAGCGTCGCGAGCAGGATGAGGTCGATGTCGTCGGGCTCGATCCCGGCGGTCCGGATGGCACGCAGCGAGGCGACCGCGGCCATCGAGGCGGTGGTCTCGTGGGCTGCCGCGACCCGTCGCTCCCGGATCCCGGTCCGCGTCACGATCCACTCGTCCGACGTGTCGACCATCAGCTCGAGGTCGTGATTGGTCAGGACATGCGCCGGGGCGTAGCGGCCCCAGCCGGTGATATGAGCGCGGCGTGGCGCGATCGTCTCGCTCACAGCGGCTCCACCTCGATGAGCGGCTGCTTGGCCTTGACCAGCGTGCCGCTCTCGGCCACGACCCTGACCACACGCCCGGCGAGGTCGGACTTGATCTCGTTGAACAGCTTCATCGCCTCGATCAGCCCGATGATCTGGCCGATCGCGACTTCGCCGCCGACCGACACGTACGGCGCCGATCCCGGTGCAGGTGATGCGTAGAAGATGCCGGTGAGCGGTGCTTTCACCGACGGCCTGGTCGCCGACGCGGTCTCCCTCCCGGTGGCCGACGATTCGCCGCTCGACGGTACGGTCATCGTCGTCGCTGCGGGCGACGAGGCCGCCACGCTCGCGACGGCGATCGGTGCGAGCGCCGACGGTTTGCGCAGGACGAGGCCCGTCCCTCCCGACTCGACCTCGAGCTCGGTCAGGTCGGAGCGATCGAGGAGCGCCGCCAGCCGATCGATGAGTGCGAGCAGCTCGCGGTCGCCACCATCACGCGGCGGGGCCGATGGCCCGGCAGGCCCGGTCGCCGATGCGTCGACGACGCCATCCGGGACCGCCGCCGCGCCGGGGCCGACCGCCATCGGCTCGAGGTCGTCGGTCACTCGCTCCACCGCTGGAAGATCAGCGCTGTGTTCTGGCCGCCGAAGCCGAACGAGTTCGACAGGGCGACCCGGACGTCGTGGCGGGCGGCCTCCCCGGTGACGATCGTCAGGCCTGCCGCCTCAGGGTCGGGATCGTCGAGGTTGATCGTCGGCGGCACGCACGATTCGCGGATCGTCATCACGGTGGCGACCGCCTCGATGGCGCCGGCCGCCCCGAGCGTGTGGCCGATCATCGACTTGTTGGCGGTGATCGAGACGTCACCCGCGTGGTCCCCAAGGATCGTCTTGATGGCCTGCAGTTCCGCCTTGTCGCCCTCGGGCGTCGACGTGGCGTGCGCGTTGACATGATCCACGTCCGCCGGAGCCAGACGGGCCTTCTCGAGCGCGCGTCGCGCCGCGCGGACCGCCCCGATGCCGCCCGGGGCTGGCAGCGTGATGTGTGACGCGTCGGCCGTGGCGCCATACCCGACCAACTCCGCCAGCGGCATCGCACCGCGGCCTTCGGCGTGCGTCAGCTCCTCGAGCACCAGCACGCCGGCCCCTTCGCCACAGACGAACCCATCGCGCTCGGTATCGAACGGCCGCGAGGCCGCCGGCGGGTCGTCGTTGCGGGTCGACAGCGCACGCATCGCCGCGAAGCCGCCGATGAGGACCTCGTAGATGCCGGCCTCGGCGCCTCCGGCGAGCATCATGTCCGCGTCGTCGCGACGGATCGTCTCGAACGCCTCGCCGATCGCGTGGCCACCGGTCGCGCATGCCGACACCGTCGCGTAATTGGGCCCGGTCATCCCGTAACTGATGGCGATCTGGCCGGACCCGACGTTGGGGATGCCCATCGGGATGAGGAACGGGCTGATCCGATCGGGCCCGCGGGTGGCATTCGTCGAGAACCCCTCCCACAGCGTGCCGACGCCGCCGAGCCCCGTCCCGAGGATGGCGCCTGTCCGCTCGGCCTCCTCGCCCTCGAGGCGCTCGGGCAACCCGGCCTGGTCCATCGCCTCGCGCGCGGCCACGAGCCCGAACTGGATGTAGCGGTCGGTGCGACGCTGGTCCTTGCGGTCGAGCACGTGGCTCGCATCGAAGTCACGGACCTCGCCGGCGATGCGGACCGTGAGGCGGGACGGATCGAACGCCTCGATCGTGCGGATGCCGGCGCGGCCCGCCACGAAACCGGCCCACGAGCTGGCGAGGTCGTTGCCGAGCGGGGTAAGCATCCCCATGCCGGTCACCACGACCCGTCGCCCGCTCACCGGACCAGCTTCCCGGTACGGACCGTCGCGGCCCGGTAGACGTCGCCTGCCAGGCCGCGCGCGGAGATGGCGTTGGCGACCGCGAGCGTGTCGAAGGTCGTCCGTCGGATCTCGGCATCGACCTCACCGTCGCTGATGTCGACGAGCGTCCACGACGCGGTCGGGTCGCCATCGAACACGTAGCCCGCCGACCCGTCGTTGACGATGACCTTCCAACCGAGGTCGCGCACCTCGGGAAGGTGGGTATGGCCGCACACGATGACGCGCGCGTCCGTGCGCGCGACCCGCTCGATCGTGACCGACGGATCGAGGTGCTGGTCGAATCCGGCGGTCTGCGAACCCGGTGAGGCGTGGCACACCATGACGAGTGTGTCGTCGTCGGTCCGCCAGCGCCGCTCCGCGGGGAGCCGACGGAGCCAGTCCAGCCGCTCGTCACCGATCGCGTCGTGCGCCCACTCCGCGGCGTCGATGATCGCGTCCGGCACGCCGTCGGCCATCCACGGGAACGCCGCCGCGTAATCGAAGTCGGTCACCGCGATGTCCGTGTTGCCGCTGATGATCAAGGCGCCGTCGTCGGCCAGGCTGCGAAGTACGTCGATCACGAGCGCCGGCTCCGGGCCGTTCAGCACGAGGTCGCCGGCGACCATCAGCGCGTCCGGCTTCTCGCGGGCGATGTCGGCGAGCACTGCCTCCAGGGCGGCCGCGTTGCCGTGCACATCGGACAGGGCGGCGATGCGGCTCATCGCAGCGCGCCCTCGGGCGGGATGATGAAGCTCAGCAGGCCCTCGCAGGCGACCTCGCCATCGACCGAGGCCACACCCCGACCCTTGCCGAATCGCGACCCGAGCTTCTCCATCGTGACCTCGAGGCGGAGCGTGTCACCCGGCGCGACGATGCGCTTGAATCGCACGTCGTCGATCCCGGCGAACAGCCCGATCCGATCACCGAACCCCGGTTGCTTCGCGACGTAGACCGCCATCGTCTGGGCCAGCGCCTCGACCTGCAGGACGCCGGGCATCACCGGCAGGCCGGGGAAATGCCCGGCGAAGAACCACTCGGTCGCCGTGACGCCCTTGAGCCCGACGATGCGCTTCGCCTCCGCGTCGTACTCGACGATCCGGTCGACGAGCAGGAACGGATGGCGGTGCGGGATCAGGCGTTCGATCTCGGCGGTCGTGTGGACGACGTCGGTCACGGGCGGCTCCATGCAGGGTGTCGGTAGCAGTCTCGGTGCTGGCGCGGGTCGGCTGCGGGTCGGCGTGTGCAGGTCTGCACGACCGTCATACCCGAGCGGCCGCCGCGAGGAAGGCAGCGCTGCCGACCCGGTCCAGCAGGTTCGTGGTCATGCGCCCCTGGAGGAACGTCTCCGAGGCGAGCAGCGCCTGGTGGATGTCGACGTTGGTGGTGATGCCGTCGACGACCAGCTCCTCGAGCGCCACCCGGCCGCGTGCGATCGCGGTCTCCCGATCGGGACCCCAGACGATGAGCTTGCCGAGCAGCGAGTCGTAGAACGGCGGGACTTCGTAGCCGGTGAACAGGTGGGAGTCCATCCGGACGCCGGGGCCGCCGGGAGCGTGATAGCGCTCGACCACGCCTGCCCCGGGGCGGAAGTCGTGCGCGGGGTCCTCGGCGTTGATGCGGAACTCGATGGCATGCCCCGAGAAGGCGATGTCTCCCTGGCTGAGCCCGAGCGGCTCGCCGGCCGCGATGCGCATCTGCATCGCGACGAGGTCGACCCCGGTCAGGCTCTCGGTCACCGGGTGCTCGACCTGGATCCGGCAGTTGATCTCGATGAAGTAGTAGTTCCCTTCGCGGTCGACGAGGAACTCGAGCGTGCCCAGGTTCTCGTAGCCGGCCGCGACCACGGCCCGGACCGCCCGCTCGGCGAGCTCGGTGCGGGCTGCCTCGGACAGGGCCGGCGTCGGGGCCTCCTCCAGGATCTTCTGGTGGCGGCGCTGGACGGAGCAGTCGCGCTCGCCCATATGGACCCCGTGGCCGTAGCGATCGACCGCGACCTGGACCTCGACATGGCGGTTCTCGTCGAGCCACTTCTCCAGATACAGGGAGTCATCACCGAACGCGGCCTTGGCCTCGCTGCGGCAGACCC
>DATAFZ010000055.1:0-13264 GCA_036257225.1 Candidatus Limnocylindrales bacterium
GCGGCTCTCGACGAGCTCGGCCGCGGCGAGCCGCATCGTCACGCGGTCGGGCGGCCCTCCGCGCCATCGTCGCCGGTCTCGCCGTCGTCGCCTTCGGCCGCCTCCTCGTCGGCCACCGCCACCTCGTCGGCCACGACCTCCTCGTCGGTGTCCGCCTCGGTCGTCGTCTCGGCCTCCTCATCATCGATGCCGCCGCCGGCCGCCGCCAGCTCGGGCGCGACGCTCGGATAGGCGTCGGCGAGCGCGTCCGCGAGGTCCCCGAACACGTCTGTCGGGTCGTAGAACTCGACCAGCTCATCGGGTCCGGTGAGCGTCCGCCAACTGCCGTCGGCCTCCTCGGGTACGACTTCAGCGCGGAACTCGCCGGTCGCGGTCAGGACAAGCCGTTCGTCGTCGTCATCGACGATGACCAGCTCACCGATCAGGGCCGAGGCTGACGCGGCCGCCGTCTCGAACTCGTCGAGCAGGCGGGACTCGGTCCGCTGGCTGCGCTCCTGGTACTCGAGTGCGAGGTCGTACAGCCTGCGGGCCGCTGCCTCGTCGTCGGCGAGCTCGACGTCCTCCGGTTGGCCCGCCGCCCACGAGTCGGCCGCGGCAGCGTACGGATCCTCACCGCTGAGACTGACGGTCTCCTCGGGAGAGATCCCGGCCGCGTCGAGCATGTCGTCGGTGGCAGTCGGCTCCGGCGCTCCTCCGGCAGCCTCGCGAGCGGCTTCCGAGAACGCGCCGAAGATGTCGGCTGGGTTGTAGAGCTCGACCAGTTCAGCGGCCGATTCGATCACCTCGGTCTCGCTGACCCAGTCGCCACTCAGGTCATCGAGGAACCGAGTCCGGCTCCGGAACGTGCTGTCCGGGGCGATCGACAGGTAGTCGGGCTCCTCGTCGATCAACGTCAGACCGCCGTAGGCCGCGATGCGCTCGCGGTGCCGATCGAGGAAGCGGCGCAGCTGATCGGCCGACTGCACGAGGAAGTCCGACCGTTCGAGGGCAGCGTCGGCGGCGATCTCGCCGAGCAGGTCGTTGCGGCCCGTATCCATGGTTCGCCTCCTGTCGGGTTCGTCGCCGGGTGGCAGGACTTCGCGTCGGATGCCCAATGGTGCTCCTCGTTCGTTGCGGGTCAGGGATGGTATTCGAGGTCAGGCCCCATGCGCTCGCGCAGGAACATCGAATGATGCCGCTCGAAGATCCACTCGCCGGCCCGATGGCCGAGCGCGCGCGTCGCATCGTCCGCTTCGAGCTTGTCCAGGGTCGCGTAGTCGGGCAGGTCGAGCAGGATCACGTTGTCGAAATCCCAGCCGTGCGCCACGTTGTACCAGCCGATGAAGCGGATGCCGAAGCGCTCCTCGTAGTCCCTCAGCTGGCGCGGGAAGATCGTCTTCATGAAGAACTTGAAGAACGGGTCGCGGCCGCGCCGAACGGAGAAGTAAGTCGCCAGGACGGGCATGCGGCCATTGTGTCATGGGGGTCGTGCCGGGCGAGGGGCGTGGCGAGGGCGGCGATCAGGGCGACATCAGGCCGGCCGCCCGTCATACACCCGTCAGGCGGGGGTTAGGCACGGTCGAGCAGGTCCCTCCTTATCTAACACGACCGATCCCGCACGACCTCGCAGCCATGGGCTCTTACCGCCCATGGAAGGCACGCCTACGACCCTCCTGACGGGGATCTGACGAGTCAGCGCTCTGGCGAACTGCCCTCGCCCTCGTCCTCCAGCTCGCCGACCGTCTTCGTGGCACTCCCCATGGGACGTCGCCGCGAGCGCCGGTCCGCGGCAACCAGCCGGAGCAGGAAGATGATGGTCTGGCCCGTGGTGAGCAGGAGCCCGATCACGGCGAACAGCAGGATCGCGCTCACGGCCTCCGGCCAGTGCCAGGCCACGCTCAGTGGCGTGAGCACCACGAACACCGCCAGCACGGCGAGCTGGAACCGGAAGCAACCCAGGCCCGGCCCGCGCTCGGCCTCGAGGTCGGCGCCCTTGTACTGGACCGGGCCGGTGGGACGGGGTGGGCGTGGTGGTGCGCGAAGCGGATCGACGTTCGGGTCGATCTCGGCGTTCGGGTCGATCTCGGTCACGAGGCGGAACGATACGGGAGGCGCGATCGCCTCGCCCCGCTCAGCCCGCCGCTGGATCGGTCGCGAGACCCTCGACGACCTCGACGTTCGGCAGCGCCTGCAGGATCGAGGGCGGCGCGAGCACCTTCCATGACCGCGACCCGCCGCCGAGCACGATGCGATCACGCGCCATCACGCGCGCATCGACCCAGATCGGCAGCGTGTCCGGCAGGCCGAAAACCGTCACCCCGCCGATCTCCATCCCGGTGATCTCGCGGGTCGCATCGGCCGGCGCGAACGACGCTTTCCTCGTCCCGAGCCGATCCCGCACGACGCGATTCACGTCCAGCCGGTTCGGGGCCAGGACGACGCACGCGGCGTAGCGGGGCGGATCGCTCTTACCGACCACGAGGATCGTGTTGGCCGAATCCTCCGGCGCGAAGCCGTATGCCGCGCAGAACGCCGCGGTGTCGGCCAGCGCGGGGTCACACGGGAACAGCTCGTGGTCGACACCAAGCCGCTCGAGGACCGCCGCCAGCCGCTCGCGACCCTCCGGATCGTGCGTGTTCGGATCGATCCTCGCGACGTCGGGCATGCGCGGAAGGGTAATCGCTACCATCGCCATGGATGACCGACCGCCTGACGACCCAGCTCCCGACGACGACGCCGGACCTCGACCTCGATGTCGACGCCTTCCTCGAACGCTTCGACTGGCATCCGGAACCCGAGCTGGTCGGGTACCGCGACGCGGAGACGTCGAGGGCGGCGCTCGCCTCGCTCGGGCTTCGGACCTGGCACGAGGCGCTGGAGTTCCTGTACGGCATCGCCACGCAGCGGGCGATGGGCGATGCGTCGCCATATGCCGAGGCACGGCGGCGCTACTACGCGTCGGATCCAGCCGGACCGCGCGACGGACCCGGCCCCGCCCCGACCGAGCCGAAGCGAGCGGCGGACGTGCTGGCTGAGTTCAGCGATCGGCTGGCCGGCGGCCTGATGAATGCCCAGCATCCGCGCCAGTTCGGCTACTTCACGCCCCCGCCACTACCGATGTCGATCATGGGTGAGCTGCTCGCCCAGATGGCCAACCAGGGCGTCGATGTGTGGCACGCCGGGCCCTTCGCCGCGTTCGTCGAGGAGGAGGTCGTGCGCTGGCTGTGCGACCTCGTCGGGTACGGCGAGGGATCGTTCGGACTGCTGACCAGCGGCGGGGTGATGGCCAATTTCATGGGCATGACCCTGGCACGCGACCTGCACCTTGGGCGACTGCGCGGTCTCGACGGGCCGCCCCGCGGCAAGGACCTGGAGGGCGTCCGCATCTACACCAGCGACCAGACGCACTTCTCGATCGCCAGGGCGCTCGACGAGCTCGGGTTCCCGCGCGAGACGCTCGTCGTCCTGCCATCGGACGGCGACTTCCACCTCCGGGCCGCGCCGGTATCCGTCGCAATACCACGCGATCGGGCGGCCGGACGTACGCCGTTGGCGGTCGCGGCTGTCGCCGGTTCGACGAATACCGGCTCGGTCGACGCCATCGGCGAGCTCGCGGATGTCGCCGAGGCCGAAGGGCTGTGGCTGCACGTGGATGCCGCCTACGGCGGTGGCGCCCGCCTCTCCGAACGAGACCGGGACCGCGTGCCGGACCTGCATCGGGCCGACTCGGTCACGGTCGACCCGCACAAATGGTTCTTCCAGGCGTATGACATCGGCGGGTTGCTCGTTCGCGACGGCCGGGCGCTCAGCGCCGTGTTCGGCGGCCGGGCGCCGGAGTACTACCGCGGCGGCGAGACATCGGGGATCGGCCAGCCCGACTACCTACCGGACGACGAGCACCAGGAGCCCGCCGACCAGCTCAACTTCTACAAGCTGTCGTTCGAGGGCACGCGTCGCTGGCGTGCGCTCAAGCTGTGGATGACCTGGAAGCACCTCGGGACGCCTGGCTTCGGGCGGCTGATCGAGGCGAACGACGACCTCGCTGCCTATCTCGCGGCGCGTTGCGCCGAGGCCGACGACCTCGAAGCGATGCCCCAGGTGCCAGAGCTCTCGGTGGTCTGTTTCCGCCACAAGCCACCAGGCCTCCGCGGCACCGATCTCGACGCCCACCAGGATCGACTCCAGGCCGCGCTTGAAGCGTCGGGCGATGGCTGGCTGACGACGACGCGACTCCGCGGCGCGACCTGGCTCCGTGCCGGGATCGTCAACTACCTCTCGACCGAAGCCGACATCGACCGATTGCTCGACACGCTTCGTCGGCTCGCCGAAAGCTGATCTTCAGTCAAGCGGGGCGGGCCGATCGCAGCGCGAGGCGACCTGCTCGAAGCGGCCCGACGTCGTCGCGGCTTCCAGTGCCAGCAGCACGTCAAGGACGTGGAAGGCCAGTTCGCCTGAGGCTCGGTGCGGCCGGCCGCTTCTGATGCCATCGATCATGTCCGCGAGCCCGATGCCACGGCCGACGCTCCCGTCGAACCGCAGCGGGACGTCCTCCCACGTATCGGGGCCCACCGGGCGGTAACGCACCTCGCCGTCGAACCTGTTCGGGTCGCCGAGGCTGAGCGATCCCGCCGTCCCGTGGATCTCGAGGTGTGGCGTCCGGCTCCCGGCCGCGTCGAATGAGGCGGTCAGCCCACCGACCGCGCCCGACTCGAAGGCAATTGTCCCGAAGACCGTCGTCGGCACCTCCGACCTCACGGTCTCGCCCGCCCGCGGCCCCGCCCCGATCCGCCTTGCTGAGCCCACGCCGCGGCCGACCGCCGACACGGCACCGACTGGCCCGAGCAGGCCGACGAGCGCGGTCACGTAGTACGGACCGAGGTCGAGTAGCGGCCCGCCGCCGGTCGCGTAGAAGATCCCCGGGTTCGGGTGCCAGCGCTCCGGTCCGAGGTGGGCGAACGATGCGGACGCCGCGACTGGCTCGCCGATCGCGCCGGAATCGATCAGCGCGCGGGCGGTCTGCAGCCCGCCACCGAGGAGCGTGTCCGGCGCAGCCCCGACGCGCACACCGGCGGCCGCAGCCTCCGCGAGGATCGTCCGCGCGTCCGCCCGGGTCGTCGCGAGCGGTTTCTCGCTGTAGACGTGCTTGCCGGCGGCGATCGCGGCGCGTGAGACTGCAGCATGGGCCGCGGGCGGCGTCAGGACGAGGACGACCTCGATCGTCGGGTCGGCGAGGAGCTCGTCCAGCGTCACCGCCGGGAACCCGCCCCGCGCCGCCAGCGCCGCGGCTCGATCGGCATCGAGATCGGTGCACGCCGCGAGCTCGATCGACTCGAACGGCGCAACCCCAGGTAGGTACAGATTCGTCACATCGCCGCAACCGACGATCCCGACCCGCGCCGGCCGAGTGTCGATGGTCACGTCGCGCGCCGACGGCCGAGCCCGCGTTCGACGAGGTTGTCGAGACTTCGGCGGGCGGCGTCGAGGGGCGAGCCATCCACGTGGTCGAACTCGACGATGAGCCACTCGACCGACGACTGTTGCTCCGCCGCCCTGATCGCCGGCGCTGGATCCACCCTGCCGGTGCCGACCGGCACGTTGACGAACGGCTCGTCGGCATAGGCGGACCTCGGGAGGTCGACGCCGTCCTTGACATGGAGTGAGACGACACGTCCGCCCAGCCTGTCGATCAGCGATGCCGGATCCGCACCACCGACGACCACCCAGAACGTATCCACCTGGAAGTCGACGGCGTCACCCAAGCCGGCGGCGAGTCGATCGATGATGGGTGCGCCATCGACCTCGACCATCTCGGTGTCGTGGTTGTGATAGGCCAGACGCAGACTACGGGACGCGGCCAGCCGAGCAGCGGCGCCGACCTGCTCGATGAGGGAGTCGACCCCGTCGCGCGTCGGGACTGGCCGCGGCGTGACGACCACGCGCGGCGAGCCAAGCGCGGCGATCCCATCGAGCACCTTCGACTGGGCCTTCGGATCGCTGAGATCGGCCCAGGTATGCGAGCTCGTGACCGCGAGGTCGAGGTCCTGGAGCACCCGACGCGCCTCGACGGCGTCCCCACCCGGGACGCCGACCGTCTCGACGCCGAGGAAACCGGCCTCGGCGATGCCACGAAGCGTCGCGGGGTCGAGTCCGTGTCCGGCGCCCCCGAACCTGGCCGGGTCGCGGAACGTGTGCAGCTGGACGGCGAGCGGCAGCGACATGGTCAGGCGTTCCGTCGTGACCAGGCGGCGAAGCGATCCTGCAAGCGGAACCACTCGCCCGCGAACGGCATGAACCACGGGCGACCCTCGAACGGCGCCGGCACCAGCGGGAACCGCAGGCTGGTCAGCGCCGGAGCCTCGCCGCCAGCCAGCCATGCTCCGACCTTCGTACCCAGGTTCGTCATCAGTGCGACACCCGTGCCGCAGCAGCCCATCGCGTAGGTCACGCCGTCCTTCGTGCGGCCTACGTGCGGCATCCGGTCGAACGTGAAGCCGACATTGCCGCCCCAGGCGTACTCGATGCGATGGTCGGCCATCTGCGGGTGGACCTCGAGCAGGCCCTTCCACAGGATATCGGCGGTGTGGTCGACGCTCGTCGGCATGAACGAGGCGCGCCCACCGAAGACCATCCGCCGATCCGCCGACACGTGCCAGTAGTACAGGAAGTTCTTGGTGTCGAAGAAGGCTCGACCGTTCGGGGAGAGCTCCCGTGCCAGGTCCTCGGGGAGCGGGTCCGACGCGATGATGTACGACCCGATCGGGATGATCCGCCGGCGCAACGACGGCGCGACACCGTCCGTGTAGCCGTTCGTGGCGACGAAGACGTCACGGGCGCGGATCGTGCCGCGCTCGGTATCCACGGCAAACGAGCCGTCCGCCTCGCGTCGGATCGACCGGGCACGGACGCCTTCGTGCAGATCGGCCCCGGCCCGGTCGGCGGCCGCAGCAAGGCCGGCGAAGTAGCGGCCGGGATGGAGCAGGCCACTCCCTTCCACGACCAGCGCACCGTAGTAGGCGTCGGTACCGATCTCCTCGCGGATGCGCTCCCGGGGCAGGACCGTCGATCGAACACCGACGAAGGCAAGGCTCTCGCGGGCATGCTCGAGCTCGGGGGCGTGGGCCGGGGCGTAGGCGAGCTCGAGGTGACCGACCTCGCGGAAATCGCAGTCGATCGACTCCTCGGCGATCAGCTGCTTGACGAGCTGATACGAATCGAGCGTCTCCTGGTAGAGGGCCTTGCCGGTCGCCTCGCCGTAGCGCTTGATCAGATCACGGGCGCTCCACTTGTAGCCGGCGTGGACGATGCCACCGTTGCGGGTCGAGGCGCCCCAGCCGAGCGTGTTCGCTTCGAGGAGCGTGACGGCCACGCCGCGGCGGGCAAGCTCACGGGCCGCCATGATCCCGGCGTACCCACCGCCGAC
Source organism: Candidatus Limnocylindrales bacterium (assembly GCA_036257225.1). Classification (GTDB taxonomy): domain Bacteria; phylum Chloroflexota; class Limnocylindria; order Limnocylindrales; family CSP1-4; genus SPCO01. The sequence goes on from DATAFZ010000055.1 coordinate 7,400, forward strand.
CACGACGACCTCGGTCTCGGCCGGCAGGTCGCGGCCGGAGCGGTCCGGCAGCGGCGTCATCGACGCTTGCCAGAACGCGCGACGCTCGAAATCGGTGTTCAGGGGTGGGGTGGCCGCCATGGGCTGCGAGCGTACCGGAGGCGAGGCACATTCAGTCCTTGGCAATCGTCGCACATGTGCTACAGTCGTCGCATGACCGATGTCGCATCGCGGGAGCTCCGCAACAACACGCGAGCGATCCTGGACCGGGTCGCTGCCGGCGAGGATGTCACCATCACCGTCGATGGGCGAGCGGTCGCGACCCTGCGACCTGCCGGGCGCCGGCCGCGCTTCATGAGTCGGGCCGAATTCCTCCAGACGGTCATCGCTCATCAGGCCGATGTCGGTCTCCGTGCGGTCATCCGAGATCTGGCGCCCGACACCACGGACGATCTCGCGCCCGTATGAGCCGCGGTCTCGCGGACACCAGCGTCTTCATCGCCCACGAAACCGGTCGCCGCATGCGCGCTGAGCGACTCCCCGACTCGATCGCCGTTTCGGTCATCACGATCGGCGAACTCCGGGCTGGGGTGTTGGGCAGTGATTCCGTGGCGACCCGCGATGCCCGTCTCGCGACGTTGACGAACGCCCTGGCGCTCGATCCGATCCCGATCGACCAATCGATCGCCGAATCCTGGGCGACGTTGCGGGTGGCACTGCGTGAGCAGGGCCTACGAATGCTCGTGAACGACTCGTGGATCGCCGCGACGGCGATCTCGCTCGGCATTCCGGTGGTGACCCAAGACGACGACTACCTCCACGCCCCTGGCCTGGAGGTCATCCACGTCTAACGCGTCAGGCGGTGTGCGGAAGCTCCCAGCCTGGCTCGGGGCGAACGACTCGGGTCGCGGTCTCCCCGTGCGACTCGGCGAGGTGGGCGAAGAACCGTGCGCGTCGATGGGACACGATGCGGGCGTCCCGACAGGGACATCCTTCAGCCAGGCAACGCGATCGAGCCTCCCGTGCCGGTTCGATCCGCGTCGTGGTCTCGTTCGTGTCCATGGTCCTCGGCCCTTGTACTGGTATGGCGCCTCGGATCCCGATTTCGTTCGATGTTCGAGTCGAGTCGCGTACGAAGATGACGTCGGCGCGCGCGATTTCGTTGCATCGGCAGCGCAGCTTGTCGCCAAACAGACAGGCGGCGGCACGCCGGAGTGAACCTGTGCGTCCTGACCGGCATCAACTGATCGAACGCGCCGCAGGAGGGAGCCGATCTCACCGGCGACAGACCGATCGCTCGTCGAACGGGCTCGCAACGGCGACCTCGACGCGTTCGAGGAGATCGTGCGTGTCCGGATGGATGGTGTATACCGACTGACCATGGCGATCCTCGGCGACGAAGCCGATGCTCGCGACGCCGCGCAGGAGACGTTCATCACCGCGTGGCGGCAGATCCGTTCCGTGCGCGACCCGGAGCGGTTCGACGCCTGGCTGCAGCGGGTGGCGGTCAACGCGGCGCGGATGACGCATCGATCACGCCGGCGTCGTGGTGTTCGCGAGATCCCGCAGAGCCGTTTGGGCGGCGCGCGTACGGAGCCGCCTCTTCATGATGGTGCCGAGGCGGATGCGCGCATGCTCGACGCGGCGCTTCGGACGCTCGATATCGACCAGCGATCGATCCTCGTCCTGCACCACCTCGAAGGACGATCGGTTGCCGAGCTCGCGGCGATGCTCGACGTTCCGGCCGGCACCGTGAAGTCGCGGCTGCACACCGCCCGACGCGCCCTCCAGTCGGCGATCGACGCCGAGGCATCGGACCGGTGACGACGCCCGTTTCTCCGCGAGAACCGTGGGACGCCGGACGGCTCGAAGCGGCTTTCGCGGCGCGAGCTTCGTCGAGCACGACCCCGACCGACCTAGTCGACGCCACCTTCGACCGAGTCCGCACAGCCGGGCGACCCGAGCCCGCATGGCGTCGGTGGCTGCCCGCCGCTGCGATCGTGCTCGTCGTGATCGGTGTGGCGACGGCCGGGATCACGCTTTCCGCGGAGGTCGGCCGCGATCGCGTGTTCCGAGAAGGGCCGACCCCGCAACTCAGGACATTCGAGACGGGCGAGTTCGCATTCGACTTCCCGGCTTCGTGGGTCGGCTATGCCGCGACCAGGGTCGCCGGGAGCGGCGGAGCCCCGATCGCTGTTCTCGGCACGAAGCCCGTCGAGCGTCGCTGCGGCGGTCTGCTTGGCGTCGACATCAACTGCGTGTACAAGGAGCGACTCGACGCCGGCCAGGTTCGCCTGTTCGTATCGGTCAGCAGCTACCGCGGCGGCACGATCCACGATCGACCCGACAGCACCACCGGCATGACGACCCGGACGTCGATCGGTGGCATGCCGGCGATCCTCGACGAGGTCGCGGGGAATCCCGACTCTTACTATCGCGAGGACGTGAGCCTGGCTTGGGAGATCGCCCGGCCGGGTTCCGACGGCGCGAGCGTCGTGCACCTGCAAGCCATGCTCAAAGAGCCGGGCGTCGCGGAGGGTAGACAGCAACTCGAGGCACTCGTCGCTAGCTTCCGCTTCACGAACGGCCCAGAGCCATCAGTCGCACCGACGCCCGAGCCGACTCCGACCGAGACGCCGCCACGCCTGGCCGAGCTGCGCGTGATGACGGTCGATGAGCTGATTGCGGCTCGCTCGTCACCAACGCCCGAGGAGGTCATCGTCCACGGCTGGCTCGCGCGTTCGAACGTGATCTTCGATTGCAACGTTGACCCAAACCCACACCCGCTGATCGCGCATTGCGAGGACTTCGCGTTGTCCCTGTCGGACGAGCGGGTCCAAGTCGATCGGGGCGCCATCGTCCCGTCCGTTCCGCATGTCGTGCCGATGCTGGGGGTCGACGCCCACTCCGCGGTCCCCGTGCTTCCCGGCACTGCCGTCGAGGTCTTGGCCGTCGGTCACCTCAGGGACCACCGCTCTGCCACCTGTGCGATCGAAGTACGGGCCGAATGCGAGCGGCGGTTCGTCATCGACCGGGTGGTCCCTGCAGGCCAGCCGATCGACGACGAACTTCCCGGCCCATGGGCGAGCCCGAGCGACCAGCCCGTAGACGGCGCGGGTAACGCCGTCGAGGTCCTGCGATCCGAGCTTGACGGGATCACCGTGGTGTCGATCGGCGTCGCCGATGCGGGGCCGCTGCGCTCGATCGAACCAAGCGCGGAGAACATCGACAACGGGGAGGGAGCCTGGGTGATTCGGGCGCTGGTCGCCGGCGACGCCACGCCGGTGGCGCGGACGTTCCTCGTCGGCCATAACGGCTGGTACACGCTCTTCGAGGTGACCGAGGAGGGCCTCGTTGATCGCACGCCACCTGTGGAGGGCGTTCCGACCCCGGTGCCGCCCGAGGACCCGGGAGCCTCGTGGCCGCCTGACGGCGTCTTGGACGTGCCGATGCCGGAGAACACAGTGGGCCGCGCCCCCAAAGCCGGCGTCGTAGACCGCACCGGCTTGCTGCTGGAGGCCCGATCAGTCGAGGAGGGCGATCCTCCGCGCCCGAATCGGGACCTGCAAGCTGGCGAGATGGCCGTCGTCCAGTCCGGTCCCGATACGGTGATCGCGCACTGGGACGGCACCCTCTGTGACGATCGATTCGTCCTGACCGTCTACGGCGACCGCCAAGGAGAGCCCCCGAGTCAGCTCGAGCTCCGCGGCGAGTCGGCCGATCGCTGCCGCCTCGCCCTGGTCCACTACGGCATCGTCCTGCGGTTCAGTCAGCCGGTCGATGCCACGACCATTCACGGCTGGGATCGCGTCGGGACGCCGTACGAGGCGTTCCCGCCGGTCCACTCCACCGTCGTGTCCCTGCCGAAGGGCGGCGGCGGTTTCGATATCCCGAAGGTACGTGCCGCGCTTGTGGATCTGAGCGGTCGCATCACGAGCGTCCGGTTGCCGCGGCCAGATGAGCCCCGTCCCAAGGATCGACGCGATGGGCCGGGGTCACTCGTGCCCGATCCAACAGTCGCTGGTCGCTACCACCTCATGTGGAACGGCGGCATCTGTACACCGGACATCGTGATCACGATCGACGCGACGCTATCCAACGTGGTGGTGTCGAACCCGGTCATCGGCGACTGCGACACGATCGGGAACGAGTACCGCCTGATCTTGGACATCGACGGCCCCGTGGGCGTGCCCGTCGTCGAGGTGCGCTACGCGGATACGAGCGCCGGAGCCTCATAAGCGACCTTGCCGCGGGCCAACGTCAGCAGCACGCGGCCGGGGAGCTCCATCCCGAGCAGCGGCGAGTTCTTGCCCTTCGACGCGAGCGCATCGGCGGTGACGGTCCAGCGCTCCGAACGATCGAAAACGACCAGATCGGCCGGCTCGCCTTCGACGAACCCGCGCTGACGGCCGAGTACCGCTGCAGGCCCGACCGTCAATGCCGCGATCGCCCGGCCGAGCGTGAGCTGGCCGGCATCGACTGCCGACAGCACCAGACCGAGCGCGGTCTCGATGCCGCTGATGCCGTTCGCGGCAGCCCCGAACTCGACCGCCTTGTCGACCTCGGTGTGTGGTGCGTGGTCGGTCGCGATCGCGTCGGCGGTACCGTCGGCGAGGGCGCCGAGGCAGGCGAGCGCATCGGCCGGCGTCCGCAGGGGCGGGTTCACACGCAGTGCCGACACATACGGCGACGCCGTTATGGCGTCGTCCCGCCAGGCGTCGCCATCGGGACCAGCCTCCCATGAGAAGCGCCGCGCACCCGCGACCCACTCGTCGGTAAGCGCGATGTGATGCGGCGTGACATCGCAAGTCACCGGCAGCCCGGACGCCTTGGCTCGCCGGATGAGCTCGAGCGCCCCGGCGGTGGAGACGTGCGTCGCGTGGAGCCGAGCGCCCGGCACGTCGCGGCGGACGTCGGCCAGGATCGCGAGATCGCGCGCGACCGCCGCTTCCTCAGCCGAGGCCGGCCAGCCGCGCAGGCCGAGCACGGTGGCGACGAACCCGTCGTTCGCCTCCGCGCCATCGGTGAGGGTGGGGTCCTCGGCGTGGTCGACGATCGGTACGCCGAGCGCGCCGGCGTACGCCAGCGCGCTGCGCAGGATCGCTGCCGACCGGATCGGTGCGCCGTCATCGGAGAAGCCGACGACGCCGGCATCCGCGAGCTCGCCGAGGGCCGCCAGGGTCTCCCCTGCCCGGCCCGTTGACACGGCGCCGTACGCCAGTAGCTCCACCGAAGATCCCGAGGCGGCCACCGCTCCCCGGATCGCCGCCAGCACGCCGCGCTCGTCGAGGGCAGGCGTCGTGTTCGGCATCGCGCAGACCGTCGTAAAGCCACCGTGGGCCGCCGCGGCCAGGCCCGTGGCGACGGTCTCGGCATCCTCGTTGCCGGGCTCGCGCAGATGCGCGTGGAGATCGATGAACCCGGGCGTCACGACGACACCGCCGGCGTCGACGCCGTCCGCATCCGCGCCGTCCAGCCACGTCGCCGCCTCGAGGATCCCGTCGCGGACGACGATCTCGCCGGGACCTTCGAGGCCCTTCGCCGGATCGACCAGCCAGACGCGGCTGAGATCGAGGTCGCTCATGAACGCGGGACCCCCGCCAGCAGGTACAGCAGCGCCATCCGGATCGCGACGCCGTTGGTGACCTGATCGGTGATGACCGATTGGGCACCCGCCGCCACGTCGGGTGCGATCTCGACGCCCTCGTTCATCGGTCCCGGATGCATGACGAGGGCACCGGGTTTCGCGTGCGCCAGCCGCGCGGCAGTCAGCCCGTAGCGTGCCGCGTACTCGCGCAGCGAGGGCAAGAGCCCGGACGACATCCGCTCGCGCTGGATGCGCAGGGCCATGACCGCATCGGCATCGCGAAGCGCGTCGTCGATCGA
>DATAFZ010000061.1:0-12376 GCA_036257225.1 Candidatus Limnocylindrales bacterium
CGCGCGGCGAGCGTGGCCGCGTCGCGGAACGCCGAGACGCCGGTCTCCTCGTAGCCGGCACGCTCCGCTCCGTGCGCCGCTTCCCCGACTCGATCCATCCCGACGGCGATCTCGCCGGCGATCACATCGATGACGCCCTGCTTCCAGTCGATGACCATCTGGATCTCCGGGTCGCCGAGTCGCTGGCCGAGCTCGCGAGCACGGTCCATCCATCGGGTCGCCTCAGCCAGCTCCCCGCCATCGGTCTTGATGATCGCGATCCAGACGATGAGGTCGACGCGCACGGTGATCGCAGCCGTCGAATCCGGGTCGCCGACAGCATCGAGCTCACGGAGCAGCGCCTCGGCGAATGCCAGCCGCTCGGAGACCGGTCTGCCCTGTCGTCGCCAGCACGACGGCACAGCGACGCTCAGGATCGCGATCGCCTGTACCGGCTCGCCCGCCTCACGGAACGCGGTCGCGGCAGCATTCGCCGCGTCCTCTGCGATCGCGTTCTCCTCGATCGAGCCTGCTTCGGCGCTGTAGGCAGAGAAGATCACGCCGCGAGCGAAGGGATCGATGTCGTCGGGCATGTTGTCGACGGCCCGCTGATACAAGGCAAACGCCTCGCGATGGGCGGACAACCGCGCGGCGCCGCGGGCGCCGGCAAGCGCGGACTCGAACGCGCGGCGACGCATGCCCGCCCGCTCGTAGTGCAGGGACGAATGGATCTCCGAGGCGCCCTCGAGCTGTGCCCCGAACTCGCCGGCCCGCGCATGCAATCGGCGTCGCTCCCCCACCGGCACGCTCCGGTAGATGGCATCGCGCAGGAGCTGATGGCGGAAGTCGTAGACGTCACGGAGCCCAGGGGGTTCGAGGATGAAATCGTCGATGAGCTCTTGGAGCGGCGCATCGATCGCGTCCTGTGGCAGGTCCATGATCCCGGCCAGGACTTCGGTGTTGAAGCAACGGCCGATGATCGCACCGGCCTTGGCGACGGCCTGCGCCTCAGGCGAACGATGGGAGAGCCTGGCGAGGACCGCGTCCTCGATCGTGTCCGGCACGGTCGCCTCGCGTATCGCCAGCCCGTTGGCGCGCGCGTCCGCGCCCAACGCACCGAGCAGCTCTTCGATGTGGAGCGGGATGCCGTCCGTTCGCTCGTAGACCGCCTCAGCGACCTCGCGCGGCGCCGGGAGACCCGTGTCGAGGATCAGGGTCGTCACGAGCGCTGTGTCGGCTTGTGACAGCGATGTGAGCCGGATCTCCTCGGCGATGCGCTGGGTGATCCAGCGCGATCGCCAGTCCCGGAGACTCGTGCCGGGCGGGGCCTCATCGGTCCGGTAGCCACCGCACAACAGCACCTGGCGGTCACGCGAACGGCGCGCGAGCTCGGCGATGATCTCGAGGCTGAGATCGTCTGCCCACTGCAGGTCCTCGAAACCGAGAAGGGTCGGTCCGGACAACTCGGCAAGGAACCTGTCGACGACGTCCATGACGAGCTGGCGGCGGCGAACCTGTTCAGCATCGATCGTGGCGTCACGGAGCGCGAGGAGATCGCGGCCGAGTCCGTCCAAGCGCGGCATCCGCAGCATCGTCCGAGCCATGTCGAGGATCGACGCCGCGGGCACGTCTCGGTCCTGCGGCGCCAGATAGCCCCAGGCATTCGCGAAGCCCCGCTCCTCGGCCTTCTGGACGACCGCATCGAGGTAGCGAGTCTTGCCGATGCCCGCCACGCCTGCGACCAGGAGGAACTGGCCGCGCCCGGCGAGCACGTCGTCGAGCCGTCGATCGGCGAGCTCTAACAGATCGTCGCGACCGATCAGGAGCGGACAGCGGACCTGGCCCAGTGATGCATCCATCGCTGCCGAAGTGTAGGGCCGCTTCGTCTGGCGTCATCGGTCATTCGACCGATGACGGAGGCGCGCCGCGGATGGAACGTCCATCGCAGTCGGCGCCACGACGGCGGGAACGAATCCGACGATGACGACGCCATGGGTAGTCGGGCCGGATGTCCCGACAACGTGCAGATGGAGGCGACAGATGGGCAAGTTCATGGACGTGCATTCGGGGTTCTTCGGGGTGACGGCCGATCAGCTCGACGAGGCGCACGGTCGCGACCTCGCGATCGAGGCCGAGGAGGGCGTGCATTTCGAGCGCGCCTGGCTCGATCCGGAAGCCGGCAAGGTGTTCTGCCTCGCGACGGGGCCGTCGCGGGAGTCGGTCATGCGGATCCACGAGCGAGCCGGTCACCCCACCGCCGAGGTCTACGAGCTCACGGCGGAGGTATGAGATGCGACGACGAATCGCGATCCTGCTTACGCTCACGATCGGGCTGACCGTAATCGGCTTCGGCCTGGCGATGAGCGCGAGCGCCCAGTCGAGTGTCCTCAAGTCGGTCCACAACGTGACCGCCCGGTTCCAGTCGCTCAACCAGGCGAAGAAGGCCGGGTACGTGCCTTTCTATGTCTGCGCCGAGGAACCGGGTGTCGGCACGATGGGCCAACACTACGTGAACTTCGATCTCGTGGCAGACCCGGCGATCAACCCGCTTCGGCCCGAGGCGCTCGTCTACGAGCCGCAGGCGAATGGCAAGTACAAGCTGGTCGCCCTGGAGTGGGTTCGGGTCGGGCCCGAGGCGGATCCGGCACCGACCGTCCTCGGGCGGGAGATGTTCCACGTCGGATCGGGGAACCGGTACGGCATCGAGCCGGACGGGTTCTACGAGCGCCACTACTGGCTGTACGAGCGGAACCCGAACGGCGCCTTCGCCGATTGGAACCCGAACGTGTCGTGCCGCGGCACGGGTGACAACGGCGGCTGACCGGTCTGGCTCGTTGCTCGGGGGCTGAGGGGCTGACAGGCTCCGCCGCGTTGATGTCCATCTTCCGCGACGGAGCGCACCCCTCCCCTTTGATGTCATCGGGCGGCATCGGGAAGAGGAATTGCGGCGGCAGGGGCGCGTGATCGCGGTCTCATCGGCCACGGTCATCCCCCTCCCGCGCCGTACTGATGTCGCCCGAGGACATCGGGACGGGATGGTCGGCCGGTCAACCGAAAGTGGACATCAGGGAGCTGGCCATCGGATGCCACCCGGTCGCGGCCGGGTACCATCGTGGCGTGACCGAGCTGGCCGCCACCCCGACCACGCCTGCTGCTCCGCCGAGCGACGCCCCGCGCGGTGTCATCGCCGCCGATGACGAGCGCTACAACGCGACACTCATCGACCGGGTCGATCAGCACGAGAGCCTGGCCTACTTCTGGGTCAAGTTCGACGCCGAGCCCACGCCGTTCGAACCCGGCCAGTACATGACCATCGGTGTGTTCATCGACGGGCGGATCGTGCAGCGGCCCTATTCCGTGGCGTCACCGCCGCGCGTGGCCGGCGACACGGGCTACGAGTTCTACATGCGGCTTGTCCAGGGCGGGACGTTCACGCCCGTGCTGTGGGACCTGCCCGTCGGGCATCGCATGCGGATGATCGGACCGAAGGGCAAGTTCCTGCTCGAGCCGGGCGATGAGCGCGTCCACCTGTTCATCTCATCGGGCACCGGCAACGCCCCGTTCGTGTCGATGATGCGGGAGATGCTGGCCGCGGGCGCCCCGCGCCGGGCGGTATTCATCAACGGCGTGTCGTACGTGCGCGACCTCGGCTACCGGGAGGTGCTCGAGGGCTGGGAGGCAAGCGGCGAGTATCCGGTCACGTTCATCCCGACCATCTCGCGACCGGCCGACCCATCCAACGCCGGTTGGGAGGGACGCACCGGACGAGCGGAGACCATCGTCGAACCGGTCTTCGCGGACCTGGGCCTGCGGCCCGACGACACGATCGCGTACCTGTGCGGCAACCCCGACATGATCCTCGCCGCCGAGCAGACCCTCCTCGGGTTGGGTCTCCCGGAAGCGGCGATCAAGAAGGAGCTCTACTGGCCCAAGGGCAAGGAGCCCCGTGGCGTGGCCGGCGCCGCCGATGCGGCGGCCGCCGAGGACGCCGACGACTAGCGGACCTGTCCGAGCCCGGCGGGCGCCCTTGTAATGCCGCCGCCAGCCGCGACGCCGTGGTCGTGGCTGCGTTGCAGCCCTCTCCGGCGCACCGTGCGCGCATGGTCATCACGGCCACGGCCGCATCCGCCCATGCCCGGCGGGCGTCCGAAGGTGCCCCGCCGTCGCGCCCGACCGGTGCCGACATCGACCCGATCCGTCCGGCTCGCTCCGTCGCCCACAGCGGCTACACCGTCCTGGTCTGCCGCAGCGATGGCGCGATCGATGGCCCGGACACCGGGCTGTACGACCTCGACACCCGGATCCTGTCCCGCTACGAGCTGCGGCTCGACGGTATCCGTCCCGACGGGATCGGCTCGTGCATGGCGCTGGCCGACCGATGGGCGGCCACGCTCCATGTACGGCGCGAAGGCGGCACCCCTGAAGGACCGGCGCTCCCGCAGGATGCCTGGGCACTCCATGTGGAGCGCCAGCTGGGCTGCGGTATGGCCGAGACGATCTCCGTCCACAACGGATCCATGGTCGGCGGCTCTGTCCGCCTGGCGATCGAGCTCGACGCCGACTTCGCGGACGTGCTCCGCGCCCCGCGCGGGTCCCCGCAGCCGAACATCGAGGTCGACTGGGATGCGCGTGCAGCCCGCCTCCGGTGGCTGGGCGCGTACCAGCATGGGGGGCGCGAGGACGTCCGCGGGCTGTCGGTCACGATCGACCCGCAACCGGCGACGGTCGAGCCGACCGGCGATGGGGCCGCAGGCGGTCGTCGGGTCGCGTTCGAGCTCGAGCTGGGACCGCAGGAGGAGCGGACGGTCCGGCTGACCTTCGCATCGCTTGCCGAAGGCGTCTGGCGCACACCGGCCGACGCGACCGGCCGGCCTGTCGTTGCGGACCGATGGCGTGTCGATCGGGCTAGCGTCGTGATCACCGAGGCGCTTGTGGGACCGGCAGTTGAGCGCGCCGCGGACGACCTGCTCGCGCTCCGTAATTGGGAGCTCGAGCCATCGGAGGACGGTTCGGCATGGGTCGTCAACGCTGGCGTCCCCTCGTTCACCGGCTTCTTCGGGCGCGACGCCATCACCGCCGGATGGCAAGCGGCGATGCTCGGTCCGGAGCCGCTCCGTGGGGCACTGGAGCTCGCCGCCCGGACACAGGGAGTTCGATCGGATCAGTGGACCGAGGAGGAGCCGGGGCGGATGGTCCACGAGATGCGGCGTGGTCCCCTGTCCATGCTTGGGATACGGCCGCACCGAGCCTATTACGGCTCGCAGACGACCGGCTCGATGTTCCTGCTCGGGCTGAGCGAGCTGTGGCACTGGACCGGCGACGATGACCTGCTTCGTCGCCATCGCGACGCGGCACTGCGGACGATCGAGTGGGCCGAGTCGTTCGGCGATCCCGATCGCGATGGGTTCCTCGAGTACCAGCGGCAGTCGCCCGACGGCCTGAAGAACCAGGGCTGGAAGGATTCGGATGAAGCCATCCGCTACCCGGACGGGCGGATCGTGGAGAACCCCATCTCGACGGTCGAGGAGCAGGCCTTCCACTACATGGCGCTCCAGCGGATGGCGGAGATCCTGGTGGCGCTCGACGAGCCGGCCGATCGCGTGGACGCACTATTGCGCCGCGCGGCGTCGCTCCGCGCGGCCTGGCACGACGCCTTCTGGATGCCAGATGACGGGTTTTACGCGCTGGCGCTCGGTCCCGACGAGCGGCAGGTGGCGACGATCGCCTCGAACGTCGGCCATGCCCTGGGAGTCGGGATCGTGCCGCGGGAGCATGCGACGGCCGTCGCCGACCGGCTGCTCGCCGACGATCTGTACTCCGGCTGGGGCGTGCGGACGCTGTCCAGCGAGCATCCGGCCTACAACCCGTTCGCCTACCACCTCGGGGCCGTTTGGCCCGTCGAGAACGCGACGATCGCGCTCGGCCTCAAGCGCTACGGCCTCGACGACCACCTCGATCAGCTGCTCGACGGGCTGTTCGATGCGATCGCCCACTGTCGCGACCTCCGCTTGCCGGAGGCGCTCACCGGGCACGACCGTCGTTCGGTGCCGACGCCGCTGCCCTATCCGGGCGCGCAGAGCCCGCAGGCGTGGTCGGCCAGCGCGACCGTCCAGCTCCTGCAGGTGATGCTGGGGCTGTATCCGTTCGCGCCGGCCAGGGTCCTGGGCCTCGTTCGACCACGGTTGCCGGCGTGGCTGTCGAGCGTCACGCTGCGTGGCCTCCGCGTCGGAGATGCGAGGCTCGCACTGCGCTTCGAGCGCGACACGGATGGCTCGGCGCATCACTCGGTCGTCGACCAGGTGGGAGAGCTGCACGTCCTGGAGGTCCCACCACCCGACGCGGTAGCGGGCGACGACGCTGTCATCCCGCGACTGCTCTCGTGGGGGCTCGAGCACGCCCCCGGGCGGACAGCCGCCGCGTTACGGATCGCGATGGGCAGTCAAGGTGTCGGATCATGAGTGTCGTCGTCATCACCGGCGCGGGGGCAGGGGTCGGACGCGCCACGGCCCGGGCGTTCGCGGGGCGTGGCTACGACGTCGGCCTCATCGCGCGCGATGCCACGCGGCTCGAGGCGGCGGCCGAAGAGGTGACCCGCCTGGGCAGGCGCGCGCTGGTCCTGCCGTTGGACGTCGCCGATGCCGCGGCCGTCGAGGCTGCCGCGGAGCGGACCGAATCCGAGCTCGGCCCGATCGACGTCTGGGTGAACGGCGCGATGACCAGCGCGCTGGGCCCGGTCGACCAGCTCCCGAGCGAGGAGATCCGGCGGGTGAGCGACGTCACCTACCTCGGGACGGTCCATGGCACGCAGGCGGCGCTCCGAAGGATGCGGCCGCGCGACCGGGGCGTGATCGTGCAGATCGGATCAGGGCTTGCCTACCGCAGTGTCCCGCTCCAGTCGGCGTACTGCGCCGCGAAGTCGGCCGCGCGGGGGTTCACCGATGCGCTGCGCTGCGAGCTGCTCCACGACCGCAGCAACGTCAAGCTCACGATGGTCCACCTCCCCGCGCTGAACACGCCGCAGTTCACGTGGGTCCGCAGCCGACTGCCGCGTGCGATGCAGCCACTCCCGCCGGTCTACCAGCCCGAGGTGGCAGCCGAGGCGATCGTGTGGATGGCCGAGCACCCCCGCCGCGAGCTCCTCGTCGGCTGGCCGACGCTGCTGGGCGTGCTCGGCCAGCGCCTGGCGCCGGGCCTGATGGACCGATACCTCGCCACCCGTGCCTGGGAAGGCCAGATGTCGGACGATCCGGCACGCCCGGGCAAGCCCGACAACCTCGAGGATCCTGTCGCGGCCGATGTGGGTGCGCACGGGGCGTTCGACGACATGGCATCCGAGGTCAGCCCGATGCTGTGGGCCGACATGCACCGGGAGGTCCTGGCGGGAGCGGCGATCGGGGTCGCTGCTGTGATCATCGGCGCGGCGCGCTGGCGACGCCGGGGTTGACTGGCTGGACCGGCCTCAGGTGCCGCGGTAGTACGACGCCTGCTTGCGCGCGGCGAGCGCGCCGATCCCCCACGTCCCGAGGTCGATGAGCAGCGCGAAGATCAGGAAGATCCAGTTGATCAGCGTGAGGCCGTTCGGGGCGACGAGGCCGTAGATCAACGTGGTCCACGGGAGGACGATGAACCCGAGCAGAAAGAACAGCTGCGAGCTGTACACAGCGTTCCAGTAGCCAGGGTCGTTGAACCAGGCGACGAGCAACGCGAACCTGGGCAGGATCGCTCCGAAGATCGCCGTCATGCTTGCCTCCCCTCTCGACCCGATCTGGTCCGACCGGCGGCACCGGTCGGCCGACACGGGCTCGACGGGAGTCTCCGTGGGCGCCAGCGACCCGACAAGGTGGTCAGCCCCCCGCGTGACCTTCGCGATAATGCGCGGCGAGCATGTCCTCGCCCCAATCGTTGGCGAGGTCGCGCCAGACGGCGTGGATGTGATTCGCGCCGTTCTGCGTGTTGTCGTACTCGATGAGGAACTGCTCGCCGTGGATCGCGTAGTAGTGGCCGCGACCGGGCTCAGCGGGTCCGGCCCAGGCAAACGTCGTCGCCTCGAGCCCCGACTCGGCGATCCGCTCCCACTCTGCTGTCGCGACCTCAGCTGTCGCGCGCTCGAGGTAATGCCGGATGAGCGCCTCGAGGCGTGCGCGTCCGTCGCGCTCAAGATCGTCGTAGCGGATCCCGCTCGGGACCGACCGTAGATCGGCCGAGGCGCCGTTCCCGCTTGCGATGTCCGGCGGCGCGATCGGGTCGACGATCGCGACCCTTCGGGCCTCGACCGACAGGCTAAGCAGGAGTTCCCGGGCGAGTGTCTCCTCCCCCGTCAACGCCCGGAAACCGGCACGTGGCCCGTAGGGCACGACCGCCGGGTTGGCGCCCAGGAACGACGGCGTACTTCCGAGGATGCGGCCGTTCGCGACCGTCGTGCTGATCGCGATGTGATGCCCGCCGATCCGCCAGGACCACGGCTCGTCGCCCGCCGGATCGCCGAACACCGCGAACCAGAACAGCGCCGGATCCCGCCGACGCCACATCGAACTGCCCGTATCGCGCTCGATCGCGCCGAGGATCGACTCGAGCGCGATGATGTCAGTGACCTCCCGTGCGCCCCGCTCGCTCAGCGCGGCGTCGACCACAGCCATCGCCGCGTCACGCTGGTGAGGTCGCATGTCGCGCAACGCCAGCCCGGCCCGCTCGCCGGGCGTGTACGCCCAGACGAAGCGCTCCGGATCGTCGAACGCGAACGTCGCGTGCCCGCGCTCCTGGGAATCGAGTGTGGCGAGCCAATCACCGGCTGCACCGGTCAGGCTGTGCACCGTCATCGTGGAGGCGCCACGGAGATCATTCCGCAGTCTTACTCGAACAGGAGCTGCTGGCCGTAGCCGGGTGCTCCTTCCAGCTCGAGGATACGTCGCTTCGTCGCGAGGCCGCCCGGCGCCGAAAAGCCGGTGAGCTTCCCGTTTGCGCCGACCACGCGATGGCAGGGGACGACGATCGGGAACGGGTTGCGGGCGAGTGCCACGCCGACATCGCAGGCACCATCAGGCCGACCGATCGTCCGTGCGATCTCGCCGTACGTCGCGGTCGACCCGGGCGGGATCGTCCGGGTCGCGGCATAGACGGTGCGACGGAACGGGTCGATCCCTCGCTCATCGAGGGAGACGAACGCGAGGTCGAGCGTTGCGCCGCCGAGGACTGCGACGATGCCATCGATAGCCGCCTGGATCGATCCGGGGACGGCCGCTGCGTCAGCGAGCCGCGGCAGCAGCACAGTTCGTGGGCTCGGCAGGCGAACGCTCGCGACCCCAGCCTCGGTCCAGCGCACCGCGCAGGTCCCGAGGGGCGTGTCGAACGCCGCGCACGAACCATCCCTCGCACCCATCACCGATCAGAACTCGCACGATGCCTGATCCGTTGCGCAAGCCCTGCGTCCGCCAAGCCGCTATCCCCGTCGCGCGGCCTCGAGCCGGTCGAGGATCAGCCTTGTCACACCCTCGAGCGGCACGCGCTCCTGGGCCATCGAGTCGCGGTCGCGCACGGTGACGGCGCCGTCCTCGAGCGAGTCGACGTCGACCGTGACGCACCACGGCGTGCCGATCTCGTCCTGCCGGCGGTACAGCTTGCCGATCGCGGCCGTGTCGTCGTAGACGGCCATCGTGTGGCGCTGGAGATCGGCCTTGATCCGGTGGCACAGCTCGACGATCTCGGGTCGCTTCTTGAGTAGCGGCAACACGGCGACCTTGTACGGGGCAAGGTCGGGGTGGAGGGCGAGCGACACGCGGGTCTCGCCGCGGACCTCCTCCTCGCGATAGGCGTCGATGAGGAACGTGAACGGCGCCCGATCGCCACCGGCCGACGTCTCGATGATCCACGGTATGACGTGCTCGCCGGTGGCCTGGTCGAAGTACTCGAGCCGCTCGCCGCTCGCCTCCGAGTGGCGCGACAGGTCGTAGTCACCCCGGTTGTGGACGCCCTCGAGCTCCTTCCAACCGAACGGGAAGCGGTACTCGACGTCGACGGCCTTCTTGGCGTAGTGGGCGAGCTCGTCGGGACGGTGCTCGCGGAAGCGCAGCCGCGACGACATCACGCCGTACTGCTCGTACCAGGCCCGCCGTCGGGGCAGCCACTCCTCGAAGGCCTCGGCGGCGCCCTCGGGTCGCACGAAGTACTGCATCTCCATCTGCTCGAACTCGCGCATCCGGAACACGAAGTTGCCGGGGCTGATCTCGTTGCGGAATGCCTTGCCGATCTGGGCGATGCCGAACGGCAGCTTCTTGCGCGACGAGTGGAGGACGTTCTTGAAGTTGACGTAGATGCCCTGGGCGGTCTCGGGCCGGAGATAGACGACCGCCGCCTCCTCCTCGACCGGGCCGAGGTACGTCTTGAGCATCAGGTTGAACTGGCGCGGCGGGGAGAGCGGCCCGCCGTCGACCGGGCAGCGCAGCCCCAGGCGTTCGACGACCCCCGGGTCGAGCAGCTCCTGCGGGCTGAGGTCCTCGGCGCCGGGCAACTCGTCGACCCGGAACCGGCGATGGTCGGTCAGGCATTCGACGAGCGGATCGCTGAACGAGCCGACGTGACCCGATGTGATCCACACCTGGGGGTGCATCAGGATCCCGGCGTCCAGACCGACGATGTCGTCGCGCAGCTGGACCATCGCCCGCCACCACGCACGCTTCACGTTGTTCTTGAGCTCGACACCCAGCGGCCCGTAGTCCCACACCGCGTTGATGCCGCCGTAGATCTCGGACGACGGGTAGATGAAGCCGCGTCGCTTCGAGAGCGACACGATCGTGTCGAGGTCGGCGACGGCCGGGGCGACGTCGTCCGGATCGACCGAAGGGCTGGTCACGGGAAGTCTCCGCTGATACACGACCGTGGCATGGCCGCGCGGGATGGCTGGGACTCGATGCTATCAGCCGGACAGTGACGTTGCCAGCACGCGGACCGCGTTGCCGCCCATCACGGCCGCGATGTCGTCGTCCGACAGGCCCTCGGCGAGCAACGCCTCGGTCAGGAGCGGCATCCCGCTCGCATCGAATGGGGTCGGCACGGCACCGTCGAAGTCGGAGCCGAGCCCGACGTGCTCGATCCCCGCGAGCCCGACGGCGGTCGCGATCGATCGCGCGATCGAGGCGGCATCGTCCCCACCGCAGGCCACCGGCCAGAACCCGATGCCGACCAATCCACCCGTCGCAGCGATCGCGCGGACCTGGTCGTCGGGCAGATTGCGCACACCGGGGACGGCGGCACGGACGCCGGTATGTGAGGCGACCACAGGCCGTGCCGCGAGCGACAGCACGTCGTCGATCGTCGCCGACGAGGCATGGGCGACGTCCATGATCACACCCACGTCCTCCATCCGTGACAGGAGATCGCGGCCTGCTGCCGTGAGGCCGCCCTGGGTCACGCCGTGGGCCGACCCGCCGTACGCGGTATCGAAGAAGTGGGCGGGCGACAGCATCCGGTAGCCGGCGGCAACCAGGATGTCGAGGTTGGCGACATCGTCCTCGAGGACCTGGGCGCCCTCGATCGCGAGGAAGGCCGCGGTGATGTGCGGGTCGATGGCCCGACGAGCCAGATACTCGTCGAGGCCCTGGCGGGTCTCGATCAGCGTCAGCGCCCCGGCCGAATCGGTCGCCATAGTTCGTAGCCTGAGCGCGAGGTGGAGCGCCCGCGCGAGCGTGCTGCTCCAGGTCGCCCGCGGCCAACGTTGGGCAAGCGCCAGCAGCCGCACGTCGTCGGTGCGATCGTCGTTGCGCTCGAGGTTCGCCCGCCGCGGCACCTTGGTCGACGCCGCCAGCCCGACGATGGCCACACCACCCTCGATGAGTCGCGGGACATCAAGGTGACCGTAGGTCGCACGGCGTCGAAGGTCGCGGCCCCAGAGCAGCGTATCCGCGTGGAGATCGACCACCGTCAGTGAGCGATGGAGCTCCACCGCGCGTGGTGAGGCCCGGTATGGGCGCGGCTGGAGCACCCGGTTGCGACGGCGTTCGATGATCCCGGACGCGGCGCCGCCAAGAGCGGCGGCGCCCGCCAGGGCCGCGGCAAGGGACGCGAGCGTCCCCGCCGCGAACGCGGCGGCGCGGGTCAAGCGCGCCACCGCTCCAGGTTCATCGTCGAGGCTCGGTCTCCTCTACCTCGATCGTCTCGGGCTGCCGTCGGCTTCGGGTCAGAAGCAATGCGGCGAACGAGCCAAGTCCGAGTAGTACCAGCAGGAGCCGCGCCCCACCTAGGCTCGAGGGTCCGGCCTGGTCGAACGTATCGGTCGGCGGCAGGGTGGACGCTGGTCCGGTGGCCTGGGTCGGCGCCACGCCGCCTGTCGGCGCGGGCGTTCCCTGCGTCGGGGCGGGCGTACCTTGCGTCGGAGCCGGGGTTCCCTGTGTCGGAGCCGGCGTGC
>DATAFZ010000073.1:0-26197 GCA_036257225.1 Candidatus Limnocylindrales bacterium
GCGAGATCGACCAGCTCAACATCTACCACGCGACGCATCTCGCCATGCGCCGGGCGATCGCACGGATCGGTGGCCACGAGCACGTGATCGTCGATGGCAATCGGATCGTCGGCTTCGAGAACCAGGTCGGCCCGTATTCGAACGTCGTCGACGGCGACGCGAAGGTGTATTCGATCGCGTGCGCGTCGATCGTCGCCAAGGTGGTCCGCGACCGGATGATGATCAAGCTCGCTGCGCGCTATCCGGGCTACGGCTGGGAGCATAACCAGGGCTACGCGACGCGCGACCATCGCGACGCCATCCGGGCGATGGGGCTCACGCCCTTCCATCGCCGCTCGTTCCTCGCGCTGCAGCGGACGCTCGCCGGCGATCAGCTCGACTTCGACTTGCTTGGCGATCCGGGGGCATCGCCCGATGTCCACGACCTGCTTCAGCAGGAGCTCGTGCCGGTGATGGTCGACGACGCCGCCCTCGACGCGGGTGACCTCCTGGCGCTCGAGGCATTCCCAGCCTGAGATAAGCGACAGCAAAGCGGTCGATACGTGGCGGTGGAGCCCCGATCGCGATGATGGCGGGCATGGAAGGCTCGACCGGGTCGCCGACACGGACCACTGCCCAGCAGGCAGGTGACACCGCCGAATCGCTGGTGCTGGTCCGTCTCCTGTCAGCTGGCTGGACCGTCCTGGCCCGGAACGTCCATGTCGGCCGTCACGAGCTCGATCTCGTGGCGGTCGACCCGGGTCCGCCTGCCTCGCTCGTGGTCGTCGAGGTGCGCTGGCGGTCCTCACGCGGTTTCGGGTTGCCGGAGGAGACGGTCGACCATCGCAAGCGGACGCACGTGCGCATGGCGACGTACGGTCTGCTGGATCGGGGCATGCTCCCCGAAGGCGTCCGACTGCCGCGATTGCCGGTCCGCTTCGACCTGGTCGTCGTGGAGCCGGGTGTCGGGGGAGGGGAGCCGGTCGTCCGGCACCATCGGGCGGCGTTCTAGGCGGGCACCGACCGGGGGCGTTGACTGAGAGTCCACGCCCCGGCTCGAAGCGGCCGAGGGGCGCTGCGGACGGCCGATCGTTGCGTGACGGTCCACGAAGCCTGTCCTGGGGGGGTGACCCGGCCCGCCTCGACCGATCCCCGTGGACTCCTGGTCCACGCGCTCGCGACCGTCCTCCACGGGGCGGGTCCCGAGCGGGGCCTGTGCTACACTCCGCGCCGGTCCGGGCGCCCAGATCCGGGTCACTATCGATATCGCCCGCGCGCTGCACGACGGATCGTGCGCCGAGCGGAGCACACACGCGGACCGTTCCCACCGGGCGGTGCCGGTCGATCGACGACCGGTCCCCGGGATCAGCGAGGGCCCGCGGAGGAAACCAACCGACAGGAGGTCGCCCATCATGCCGTCCGTCTCCATGCGGCAACTGCTCGAGGCCGGGGTCCATTTCGGCCACCAGACACGACGCTGGAACCCCAAGATGCGCCCGTACATCTTCGCGGAGCGCAACGGGATCCACATCATCGACCTGGCCCAGACCGTCCAGCGCCTGGACGTGGCGCTCGAGGCCGTCCGCGAGACGGTCGCCCGTGGCGAGCAGGTGCTGTTCGTCGGAACGAAGAAGCAGGCGCAAGAGCCGATCTCGGCCGAGGCCACGCGCGCCGGCATGCCCTACGTCAACAAGCGCTGGCTCGGCGGGATGCTCACCAACTTCACGACCATCAAGAAGCGCATCGGCCTGCTCGAGCAGCTCGAAGCCCGCCAGGGGGCCGGCGACTTCGAGCGCATGACGAAGAAGGAAGCCGCCAAGCTGACCGAGGAGATGATCAAGCTCCAGGGCACGGTCGGCGGCATGCGCAAGATGAAGCGCCTGCCCGGCGCGATCTTCATCATCGATCCGCATCGCGAGCGGATCGCGGTGACCGAGGCCAACAAGCTCGAGATCCCCGTCGTCGGCACCGGCGACACCAATGTCGATCCTGACGAGCTCGACTTCATCATCCCCGCCAACGACGACGCCATCCGGTCGATCCGCCTGCTCTGCACGCTTGTCGCAGAGGCGGCGATCGAAGGCGCACAGGAGCGTGCCAACCGCGCAGCCACCGAGCCCGAGGTCTTCGAACCCGCACCGACGGAAGATGGCGACGAGGAGGCCCCCGGTGCGAGCGACGAGCTCGTCGCCGCGTTGGCCGGCGGCGCTGCCCTCACCTTCGAGCCCGATGCAGACGAGGACGACCTGCTGCCGGGCGACCGCGTCGCCCGAGCGGAAGCTGCCGTCGCGGAGGCCGCCGAGGCGACCCCGGAGGAGATCGCCGCCGAGCTTGCGCGCGAGGCGGCCGAGAAGGCCGAGGTCGACAGCCCCGTCTGATCGCGCCGCCGCAGCCACCCTGCCAGGCGCCCACTCGATCCCAGCCGCGGGCCCTCGAGGGTCCGCACGACACGAAACGAACAGGAGCACACCCACCCATGGCGGACATCTCGGCCGAGCAGGTCAAGGAGCTACGCGAACGGACCGGCGCCGGGTTCATGGACTGCAAGAAGGCCCTCACAGAGGCCGACGGCGACATGGATCGGGCCGTCGCGATCCTTCGCGAGCGCGGATTGGCCGCGGCGGCCAAGAAGTCGAGCCGCGAAGCGCGCGAAGGCTTGATCTCGAGCTACATCCACACCGGCGGCCGCGTCGGTGTGCTGATCGAGGTCAACTGCGAGACCGACTTCGTGGCCCGCACCGACGAGTTCCAGAAGCTCGTGCGCGACCTCGCCGTGCAGGTCGCCGGTCTCGCGCCGCTGTACGTCGATCAGGCGTCGATCCCACAGGCCGACCTCGAGGCGAAGCGGGCGGAGCTCCTGGCCGATGAGGCCACCCAGAAGAAGCCCGAGAATATCCGCCCGCAGATCGTCGAGGGCCAATTGAAGAAGTGGTTCGCCCAGGTCTGCCTGGTCGACCAGCCGTTCCGTGACGAGGAGCGCACGGTCGGCGACCTGATCACCGAGAAGGTCGCGACCATCGGCGAGAACATCCGCGTGCGTCGGTTCACCCGTTACGCGCTCGGCGAAGAGCTGTGAGCAAGACCGCGCCGGGAGTGGTGGTCACCGGACGAGACACGGGCTATCGCCGCGTCCTGCTCAAGCTGTCTGGCGAGGCCCTCCTCGGTGACCGACCATACGGCGTCGACCCCGCGTTCTGTGCCTTCATCGCCGACCAGGTGAAGCACGTCCACGCGCTCGGCGTGCAGGTCGGCATCGTCGTAGGCGGCGGCAACATCTTCCGCGGCATGGCGGCCGCCGCCCGGGGGATGGACCGCGCGACGGGCGACTACATCGGCATGCTGGCGACCGTCATGAACGGCCTCGCCCTGCAAGATGCGCTCGAGAAGGCCGGCGTGCCCACCCGCGTCATGACCGCCATCGCCATGAACGAGGTGGCGGAGCCGTACATCCGCCGCCGCGCGATCCGGCACATGGAGAAGGGTCGGGTCACGATCTTCGTGGCCGGCACCGGCAACCCCTACTTCACCACCGACACCGCGGCCGCACTCCGTGCGGTCGAGATCAACGCCGAGGTCCTCCTCAAGGCCACCAAGGTGGACGGCGTATACGACAAGGACCCGATGGTGAACGATGGTGCCCGGCGGTACGCTCGCCTCGGCTACGCCGACCTGCTCCGCGACCAGCTGAAGGTCATGGACGCCGCGGCCGTCAGCCTGTGCATGGAGAACGATCTCCCGATCATCGTGTTCGACCTGAACCAGCCCGACAACATCACGAAGGTCGCGACCGGCGAACCGGTCGGGACGCTCATCTCGAGCGGAGGTCCCTCTGCATGAGCACCGAGATCCTGGCCGACGCCGATCACAAGATGGCTCGCGCCGTGGACGCCATGGAGCGCGACTTCCAGGCTGTCCGTACCGGTCGCGCCTCGACCGCGCTGGTCGAGCGCATCCTCGTCGACTACTACGGGACGCAGACGCCGCTGAACCAGCTCGCCGGCATCAGCGTGCCCGAGCCGCACCAGATCGTCATCCAGCCCTGGGACCGGAGCGTCCTGGGCGCCATCGAGAAGGCGATCACGAAGAGCGACATCGGCCTGACACCGAACGTGGACGGCACGGTCGTCCGCCTCAACATACCGCCGCTCACCGAAGAGCGTCGCAAGGAGCTGGTCAAGGTCGTCCACAAGCGCATGGAGGAGGCGCGCGTGGAGATCCGCAACATCCGCCGGGATGCCAACGACCATCTGAAGCGTGAGGAGCGCGACGGCGGCGTGGGCACCGACGAGGCCCACCGCCAGGTCGAGACCCTCCAGAAGACGACGGACCGGCACATCGCCGAGGTCGACCGTCGTGGTGAGACCAAGGAGCAGGAGGTCCTCGAGGTCTAAGTGGCCCGCGCACCGCTGGCTCGACCGACCGACGCGCCGCCGATCGCGCACGAAGCGGTCGAGGACGATCCGTTCCTCCCGGCCGAGGACCTGCCCCGCCACGTCGCGATCATCATGGACGGCAACCGCCGCTGGGCCCGGCTGCACGACAAGCCCGAGATCGAGGGCCATGCAGCGGGGGTCGAGGCGATCCGCGAGATCCTGCGCCACGCGGTCCGTCGCGGCGTGCCGGTGATGACGCTCTACGCGTTCAGCCGCGAGAACTGGGCCCGCTCCGACGACGAGGTCACCGGGCTGTTCGGGCTGCTGGAAGCCGCCGTCCGCAGCGAGACCGACGAGCTACGCCGGCAGGGCGTTCGCGTCCGGCTGCTGGGCCGCCTCGATGAGCTGCCCGACGCCACCCGGCACTCGATCGGCGAGGCGCTCGACGCCACGTCCGGCGGCGACCGCCTGACGCTCAACATCGCTTTCAATTACGCCGGTCGGACCGAGCTGGTCGACGCCGTCCGGCGGCTGGTCGCCGCCGGCACCCCGCCCGAGGCGATCGACGAAGCGACGGTCGGTGCGGCGTTGTATACGGCCGGTCTGCCGGATCCAGACCTGGTCATACGGACCGGTGGTGAGCAGCGGCTGTCGAACTTCCTCATCTGGCAGTCCGCTTACGCGGAGCTCTACTTCTGCGAGGCACTCTGGCCGGACTTCGGACCGACGGCTTTCGACGAGGCCCTCCTCGAGTTCGCGCGACGCCAACGCCGCTTCGGCCGGTAGGGCAGGGTGCGCCAGCGGGCGACCAGCGCCGCCATCCTCGTCCCGCTCCTCCTGATCGTCGTGGCCCTCGGTGGGGTCGCGCTGTCGGCGGCGATCGCCGTCCTCACGGTGCTGGCGGCGCGAGAGGTCTTCGCGCTCCTCCGGGCGGCCGGTCATCCGGCGCTGCCGGCCCTGGGCGTCGTCCTCGCCCTGACGGTGATCCTCGACGCCGCCGTGCCGGACGTGCTGGAGGGCAGCGGGCTGCTCCTCATCGCCATCGGCGTGGTGCTGGTCGCGGCGGCCGCATTCACGCGGACCGATCCACGCGACGGGCTGGCGACCTGGATGGCGACGCTGTTCGGCGCGATCTACGTGAGCCTGCTGGCGTTCGTGATCCGCCTGGGTCAATCCGGTCCGGCGCCCCCAGACAGCGCGCCGCTGGCGGTCCTCGGATCGGAGCGCGGCTGGATCGTGTTGCTCATCCTGGCCGTGTGGTCGTACGACACCGGTGCATATCTCGTCGGCCGGCGGTTCGGTCGCGAACGATTCCTGACGCACATCTCGCCCTCGAAGACCTACGCCGGCCTGATCGGCGGGATCGTGGCGACCACCATCGCGGTGGGGATCGTCCTGGTCGGGCTGGGCCAGCCGCCGGTCCATGCCATCGTGCTCGGGCCACTGACCGCCCTCGCCGCCCAGGCAGGTGACCTGGCCGAGTCGATGCTCAAGCGCGCTGCCGGGGCCAAGGACTCGGGAAACCTGATCCCGGGGCACGGCGGCATCCTCGACCGGGTGGACTCGTTCCTGTTCGCCGCCCCGGTCATGGCGCTGTATGTCGTCGCCGTCATCGCCTAGCCGGCGCGGGGTCGCCCTGCTCGGATCGACGGGATCGATCGGGCAGCAGGCGGTCGACGTGCTCGTCGCCCATCCCGAGGCCTTCCGGGTCGTGGCGCTCGCCACTGGCACGAATCGTGCGGCGCTCGACGACCAGGTCGCCCGCCTGCAGCCTGTCGTCTCGGCCGTCGCCGCGTCCGATGCGACGCTGATCGAGTTCGCCACCCGCGACGACGTCGATCTCGTCGTCGTGGCGACGGGCGGGATCGTGAGCCTGCGGCCGGTGCTGGCCGCATTGCGCGCCGGGAAGGTCCTCGCGACCGCCAACAAGGAGACCCTCGTCGCAGGCGGACACCTGGTGATGCCGGAGGCGCGCCGGCTCGCCGACGGGGTGGCGGGCAGGACACCCGGCGATCCGTTCGCCAGTCCGCTGGCCTGGCTCCGTCCGATCGACTCCGAGCACTCGGCGATCTGGCAGTGCCTGGTCGGCGAGTCGATGGCCACCGTCGACGGGCTGATCCTGACCGCCTCGGGCGGGCCATTCCTCGACAGCACGCCCGCCGAGCTCGCGGCGGTGACGCCGGACCAGGCGCTCCAGCATCCGACGTGGACGATGGGCGCCAAGATCACGGTCGATTCCGCCACGCTCGCCAACAAGGGCCTGGAGGTCATCGAAGCGCACTGGCTGTACGATGTCGAGTACGAGGCGATCGAGGTGGTCATCCACCCGCAGAGCGTCGTCCACTCCGCCGTCCGCTTCGTCGACGGCTCCCTCAAGGCCCAGTTGGGCACCCCGGATATGCATCTCCCGATCCAGTACGCCATGACCTATCCCGACCGTCGCCCGTCGCCTGCAGCCGCTGCCGACCTGATCGCCACAGGTCGGCTCGAGTTCCGCGCGCCCGATGAGGACCGCTTTCCGGCGCTGCGCATCGCCCGCGAGGCGGGCATGGCAGGCCCTCGCGCGTCGGCCGCGCTGATCGCCGCCGATGACGTGGCAGTCACACGTTTCCTCGACGGGACGCTCGACTTCGTCGGGATCCCACGGTTGCTCGCTGCCGCGGTGGACCGATTCGGTGACCAGGGTGATCCCGAACCAGACGTCGATGCCCTGATCGCGCTCGATGCCGAAGTGCGCTCGGCATTCGCCAGCGGACCTGTCGGAGGCGCGGCGTGACCGGCCTCCTCCAGTCGCTCATCACGGTCGTCCTCTTCTTCGCGATCCTCGGGACACTCGTCGTGATCCACGAGCTGGGGCACTTCATCGTGGCCCGGCTGGCGGGCGTGCGCGTCCTGGAGTTCGGGATCGGTTTCCCGCCCAGGGCGAAGGTGCTCCGCTCGAAGGGCGAGACGCTCTACACGCTCAACTGGCTGCCCATCGGCGGGTTCGTGAAGCTGGAGGGGGAGGACGGCGACGCCGGGGGCGACCCGCGCTCGTTCTCGGCCAAGAGCCTGCCGACGAGGCTGCTGATCCTCGTCGCGGGCGTGGTGATGAACGTGGTCCTCGCCTTGGTCATCTTCACGGGCATCACCTGGCTGGCGTCGCCGCTGGCCGGTCTTCGATTCCACGAGGTCGAGCCCGGCTCGCCAGCAGGAGAAGCGGGCCTGCGACCGGGTGATGCGATCGTCGCCATCGATGGGCAGCGGTTCCAGATCATCACCGGGCCTGGCATCATCCAGGACCTGCGGGGCCATGCCGGCGACACGGTCATCCTGACGATCGACAGTCCGGACGGGTCGCGCCGCGATGTCACCGTCACGCTCCGAGATTCGGCCGCGGTCGCCGAAGGCAAGGGCGCGCTGGGCATCATCGGCGAGGACCGACCCTTCGAGGCCTATTTCGACGGCGCGACGACGACCAACAGCCTCGATACCGCCCTGCGGGTCGGCGCCCAGGACACGCTCCGCTGGATGGGGCTGATCGTGGGGGGCCTGGGCATGCTCGTCGAATCCGTGGCCGCGGATCCGACGGCGCCGCCTCCCGTGGCAGGTCCGATCGGCATCGCCACCCAGATCGGCGACGTCTTCTTCAACGCGGGGCCCATCATGACCCTCTACGTCGCGGGCATCCTCTCGGCCAACCTGGCCGTCGTGAACATCCTGCCCTTCCCGCCGCTCGACGGCGGTCGGATGCTGATGATCACGCTGAAGCGGATCTTCGGTACCCGGATCAGCTTGCGAGCGGAGCAGCTGACCTACCTGGTCGGCTTCGCGTTCCTGTTCGCGTTCATCATCTGGGTGTCCGGCTTCGACCTGATCCGCACGCTCGGCGGAGGTCCGCCGCCCACCCCATGAGCGCGCCCGCTCAGGCCATCGCGGGGAGGCGCCAGACCGTGACGGTCGACGTCGGCGGGGTGCCGGTCGGCTCGGCCGCTCCCATCGTCGTCCAGTCGATGACCAACACGGATACGGCCGACGCGGATGCCACGGCCATCCAGGTCGCCCGGCTGGCGCACGCGGGTTCCGAGCTCGTCCGCGTCACCGTCAACACCGAGGAAGCCGCCGCGGCGGTCCCGGAGATGGTCCGCAAGGTCCGCGGGCTGGGTGTGGATGTCCCGATCATCGGCGACTTCCACTACAACGGGCACAAGCTCCTCGTCGAGTACCCGGAGATGGCCGCGCTCTTGGCGAAGTACCGCATCAACCCGGGCAACGTCGGCGCGAAGCGTCATGACGAGCACTTCGCGACCATCGTCCGGGTCGCGATCGACAACGGGAAGCCCGTCCGAATCGGCGTCAACTGGGGTTCGCTCGACCAGGCGATCCTGACCGAGCTGATGGACGCCAACGCTCGCCTTGCCGAACCGCAGGATTCACGCGACGTCATGATCGAGGCGATGCTCCAGTCGGCCCTCCGTTCGGCCGAGCTAGCCGAGGCGACCGGGCTCGGGCACGACCGGATCATCATCAGCGCCAAGGTTTCCGGCGTGCGCGACCTGGTCGACGTCTACCGGCCGCTGGCCGTCCGCTGCGACTATCCGCTCCATCTCGGGCTGACCGAGGCCGGCATGGGCGACAAGGGCGTGATCGCGTCGACGGCGGGCCTCGCCATCCTGCTCAACGAGGGCATCGGCGACACGATCCGCGTCTCGCTCACGCCCGAACCGGGCGCCCCGCGCGAGCGCGAGGTCGAGATCGCCCAGCAGGTCCTCCAGTCGATGGGCTTGCGTTCGTTCCTGCCGCAGGTGTCCGCTTGCCCCGGCTGCGGCCGGACGACGTCGACGTTCTTCCAGGAGATGGCCCAACAGATCCAGGGCTACCTCAAGGAACGCATGCCCGAGTGGAAGACCACCCACCCCGGCGCCGAAGACCTTCGCGTTGCCGTGATGGGCTGCGTGGTCAACGGCCCTGGCGAGTCGAAGCACGCCGACATCGGCATCAGCCTGCCGGGCACGTTCGAGGAGCCGGTGGCGCCGGTCTTCATCGATGGCCGCCTGGATCGCACGTTGCGTGGCGAGGGCCTGGTCGCCGAGTTCATCGACATCCTCGAGGACTACGTCGCGCGCCGGTTCCCCACGCCCGGAGGGGTTCAGTCGTCGATGTAGTCGTGGCTGAAGATGTCGCGGACGACGATCTCCGGCGGCACCGCGGCCTCGATCTCGGCGAGGATCTCCTCGCCACCGCGCCAGAAGGCGGCCGGGACGTAGACTCGCGACAGGTCGCGGCCCCATAGGACGATCTCGTCGTCCTTGGGCCGCTCGAGGACCACGCAGTCCGCGTAGCGCACGGTGGCCATCGCGCCATCCTTGGTCCGCAGCGTCACGCCATCGGGCCCGATCGTGAGCCGGACCTTGGGCCCGAAGCCCAGCACCGACAGCAACGGCTTGACCTCGCGACCCGCGACCGCATCGGTCGATGACATCGGGTAGGGGATGATGTCCTCGGTGTGCTGCTCCACCTCGCCGAGCAGGATCAGCGAGCGCCGCGCCTGGGCCGCATGTCCGGCCACGTGCTCGCCCGAGACGGCCCGCTGCTCGGCGAAGCGTTGCTCGGGACTGCGGTACGGCATCCCGGCGAGCTCGTCGCGAACCATCGAGTCGAGGAGCCCGACGACCTGCGTCGGATCCTCGATCGACCGCTGGAAGTCGACTGTCTCGGCGTCGAGCTCTGCCTGGTCGACCTCGCCGTTCATCAGCCGCGTGAGTTCGTCGAGCGCGATGTCGGCGACTTCCTGGGCATGGTCCGGATCGCATTCACCACCCACGAGCGCCGCCGCCCAGGTGGCGTCGAGCGGCTGGTAGTCGGCGAGCACGTCATAGATGAGTCCGCGTTCGAGCCGGAGGCGCTGGCGCAGCATGCGGTGGTAGAGCGCCAGGAACGTCCCGGCGCCGATCGTGCGGCCCAAGAGGAAGCCGAGGGCGACGCCACCGCTCGGCGTGACGACGTGCGTCGGGAGTGGCACCGTCGGTTCAGGGATCGGTTCAGGGTTCGGGAAGGCGGCGCCGTCGTCCAGCGCCAGATGGAGGTCGGCCGGTGGTGCTCCGGTCATGAACGCCATCACGTTGCCGCGTCCGAATCGCTCGCGTGCCCAACCGGCGATACGCTCCGCCGTCAGCGTCCCCAGTCCGAACTCCGGTTGCCCGGACAAGCCGAAGCCACGCATCCCGAATCGGAAGTTGAGGTGCGTGTCGCTGATGCCTGGGCTCTGGCCCGCCGCTTCGCGCTTCAGGATCGAGCGCTCGTGGTCCAGCCGACCCGTCGGGAGCCCCGCGAGCGCCCCGGTCACCGTGCGGCAGAACGCGGCGACGTCCGCCATCGAGCCGTTGGCGTAGAACACGGTCCGCGTGGCATCGACCCAGGCGTTGTGGTCGTAGCGTGGCTGGCCGAGGATGCCCATCGCCAGGTGCTCGACGAAGTGGGTCAGTCCGCCTTCCCAGGCACGCTCGTCAGCTCGACCGACGCGGAAATGCAGCGCCAGGATCGGCTGGCCGGGTGCATCTGCCCACAGGACGGGGACGCCGTCGACGTCCGTCCGCTGGATCAGGGGCAGCGTTGGCGCGGACGGCTCGGGCAACGCTCGACTCCCCGCACGTCGGCGCGTTCCGCCGAGATCGAGCGGTAGGCTAGCACGCACGCCGACGCCGACGTGCCCAAGGGTGTTCACACCGGGTCCGCCATCGACTCGTCCACGCATCCGGGTGTATACTCCGCACAACTGAACGGCCGCTCCGTGACGTGGGTGACCCCCACGTTTTTTTACGGACCGGTCGTTGCTTGGCATCTGGCGTGGAAGGAGGCGATCGTGAGTCGAGACTTCGTTGGCGCCCTCCTTCAGCTGAATGCGGAGAAGCAGGTCTCGCGCGAGCAGCTCATCGGGGCTGTCGAGGATGGGATCCAGTCCGCCTACCGGCGTGTGGCGGGGGATGAGGACATCCACGTCCGCATCGACGCGGAGTCGGGCCGCATCCGCGTGTTCCGCGCTCGGCTCGTGGTCGAGGAGATCGAGGACGAGCTGACGCAGATCACGGTCGAGGACGCCTCCAAGTTCGACCCCAATGCCAAGCCGGGCGATGTCGTCGAGACCGAGCAGCTCGACGGTGACGTCTTCGGGCGCATCGGCGCCCAGACGGCCAAGCAGATCGTCCTGCAGCGGATCCGCGAGGTCGAGCGCGACCAGGTCTTCGACCAGTTCGCCAGCCGTGAGGGCGAGCTCATCACCGGCACGGTCAACCGGGTCGAGCCGCGGGCGATCATCCTCGACGTCGGCAAGAACACCGAGGCCATCCTGGCCACGACCGAGCAGAGTGCCCTGGAGCATTACCGCATCGGCCAGAACGTGAAGGCCTTCGTGCTCGAAGTCCGGCGGTCGGTCCGTGGTCCGCAGATCTTCGTGAGCCGCACCCACAAGGGCTTCCTGCGCCGGCTGTTCGAGCTCGAAGTGCCGGAGATCCACAGCGGCACCGTCGAGATCAAGGCCATCGCCCGCGAGGCCGGGAGCCGCTCCAAGGTGGCGGTCTCGTCCCGCCAGGACGGCCTCGATCCGGTCGGCGCGACCGTCGGCCAGCGCGGGGCACGGGTCCAGGCGGTCGTGGCCGAGCTGGCCGGCGAGAAGATCGACGTGATCCCCTGGAACGACGATCCGGCGGTGTTCGTGGCGAACGCGCTCAGCCCGGCCCAGGTCCTGTCGGTCGATATCGACGAAGAGAAGCGCATCGCGTCCGTCACGGTCCCTGAGCGGATGCTCTCCCTGGCCATCGGCCGCGAAGGGCAGAACGCCCGGTTGGCCGCCCGACTGACCGGCTGGCGGATCGATATCCGCAGTGACGTGTCGGTCGCCGAGGCCAAGGCGGCCGCCGAGGCGGAGACCACCCAGCCCGTCGCGGCGGAGGCTCCGGCGGCCGGCGCCGAGGTGCCCACCGAAGCACCGTCGGACGTCGAGGGGACGGTCGCTCCGGCTGATGCCTCGGCGGATGACGCCGTGCCGGCGAAGCCCAAACGGACGACCAAGAAGGCCGCTGCCGCGGCCAAGACCGAAGCGACGGACGGCGTCGCGGCCGAGGCTGCAGCGAAGCCGAAGCGGACCACGAAGAAGACGCCTGAGGCGCCTGCTACCGAGGCCGCCGAGACGCCTGAGGCGCCTGCTACCGAGGCCCCGGCTGCCGAAGCCCCGTCCGACGAGGCCGCTCAGGAGGTGACGTCGTAGCCGCCGCGGGCAGGCGCGCTGCCACGGCCGATGCACCGCGTCGCGTGCCGACGCGGACGTGCGTGGCCTGCCGGACGGCACGTCCGAAGCTCGAGCTGCAGCGGATCGTCCGCACGCCAGCGGGGGACGTGGTCGCCGACCCGACGGGTCGGCTGGCCGGTCGCGGCGCCTACGTCTGCCCCGATACCGACTGCATGTCCATCGCCATCAGGAAGGGCGCCCTGACACGGGCGCTCGAGATCCCGCTCCCGGACGCGTTCCTCGCGAGCGTCGACCCGGGAGCCACCGATACGCTTATCACTGAAGGAGGGCCCATTGGCCAGGAGTAGGAGCGGCACCCGCGGCCGGCGCGGGCCGCGCAAGCCGCCGCGCCGCGACAACGCATTCACATCGCCGGTCCAGGTCGTCGATCCCCGCGAGCGCGGGGCGATCGAGCTGCCCGGCACCATCACCGTCAAGGAGCTCGCCGACCTGCTCGCCGTGAACGTCGCCGACGTGATCCGCGAGCTGATCAAGAGCGGCATCTTCGCGACGATCAATCAGCTCATCGACCGCGACACGGCCTCGCTGGTCGCGTCCGAGCTCGGCTACGAGGTCGCCGAGACCGTGGCAGCGTCCACGAACGGGACCGGCGCCGAAGGCGACACGGACGGGACAGCGCCCGAGGCGACCAAGGAGGTCCTCTTCGAGGAGGACGATCCCAAGTCGCTCCAGCCGCGCGCGCCGATCGTGACCGTGATGGGCCACGTCGACCACGGCAAGACCAGCCTGCTGGATGCGCTCCGGTCCACCGAGGTGGCCGCCGGAGAGCGTGGCGGCATCACCCAGCACATCGGCGCGTCCGAGGTCGTCCATGACGACAAGCGGGTCGTCTTCCTGGACACCCCCGGCCACGAGGCGTTCACCGCGATGCGGGCCCGTGGCGCCCGCGTCACCGATATCGCGATCATCGTGGTCGCGGCCGACGACGGCGTGATGCCGCAAACGCTGGAGGCGATCAGCCACGCCAAGGCCGCCAAGGTGCCGATCATCATCGCGCTCAACAAGATCGACAAGCCGGATGCCGACCCCACCCGCGTGAAGACCGAACTGACCGAGGCGGGGATCGTGATCGAGGAGTACGGCGGCGAGGTGCCGCTCGTCCCCGTGTCCGCCAAGAGTCGCGAGGGGCTGAACGAGCTCATCGAGATGGTCCTGCTCGTCAGCGACCTCCAGGAGCTGACGGCAAACCCGGACCGGCCGGCGGTCGGCACGATCGTCGAGGCGCAGCTCGACAAGAACCGCGGTGCCGTCGCCACTGCGCTGGTGCAGACCGGCACCCTCAACGTCGGCGACATCATCGTCGTCGGCGAGACGTTCGGGCGCGTGCGGGCACTCGAGAACGACCGGGGCAAGCGCGTCAAGTCGGCCGGACCCGCCAGTGCGGTCGTGGTCCTGGGCCTCTCCGAGGTGCCGGAAGCCGGCGACATCCTGCGTGTCGTCACGGACGACAAGGCCGCCCGGACGGCGGTCGAGCAGCGCAGAACCGAGGTCGCGAGCAAGAGCGGCGACGGCAGCGGCCGCGCCACCCTCGAGGACCTGTACCGCCAGATCCAGGCCGGGCAGGCCAAGGAGCTGCGGATCATCCTCAAGTCCGACGTGTCTGGGTCGCTCGGGGCGATCACCCACGCGCTCGAGCAACTCGATCAGGACGAGGTCCGGATCAACGTGCTGCACGAGGCGGCGGGCGACATCACTGACAACGACATCATGTTGGCGGCAGCGTCGAACGCGATCGTGGTCGGCTTCAGTACGTCCATCACCGACACGGCCCGGCGGGCCGCCGAGGCAGAAGGCGTCGATGTCCGGCTGTACGACATCATCTACAAGCTCACCGACGACATCGGCGCGGCCCTCAAGGGCCTGCTCGAGCCGGAGGTGGTCGAGGTCGTCGAGGGCCGGGCGGAGGTCCGCCAGGTGATCCGCGTCGGCAAGAACACGGTCATCGCAGGTTCGTACGTGACCGACGGACGGATCGTGCGCGGCGGCGCCCGCGTGTGGCGCGGCGGCAAGATCATCGCGACCGACCGGATCGAGTCGCTTCGGCGGTTCCGGGACGATGTTCGCGAGGTCCAGACGAACTATGAGTGCGGCATCGGCCTGGCCTCGTTCACCGACCTCCAAGAGGGCGACGTGATCGAGTGCTACACGACGCAAACGGTGTCGCGCGTCGCCACGGCCTGATGCCGGTCTTGCCTTGCCGCCGCTATGGCGGTCCAGGCCAAGGCGACGCCGAGCACGTGAGCGAACGCACTTGGACGTGCGTGAGCGAGCGCGCGCAGTCGGTAACGCCGGCCTGGGGTGCCAGAGGGGCGGCCGCGGGATGAGTCAAAGGACAGACCGCATCGATGAGCTGCTGCGGCAGGAGATCGGGTCGATCGTGACTCGTGAGGTCGCGGATCCGCGGGTCGGATTCGCGACCATCACCAAGGTCGAGACGACACCCGACCTGCGCCACGCCAAGGTCTGGGTGAGCGTGATCGGCCAACCGAAGGAGCGCTCGCAGACCATCTCGGCGCTGAGCCGGGCCATGCCATTCGTCAGGCGCGAGCTTGGGCGGACGTTGCGGCTGAAGCGGATCCCGGACCTCCACGTGGAGCTCGATGACACGGCGGAACGGGGCACGCGAGTGATGCACCTCCTCGACGAGCTCCGCGAAGGGGCCGCTCCGGACACCGAGGCGCCGCTCGGCGAAACGTTGCCCAGCCCGGTCCCACGCGTCCGCCACGAAGGTGATGCCGAGGAGGAACCGCCCTCGGCCGTGGTCCCGCCGACGCCACCCCGACGGCGCGGCAGGCCGACGGCGCGCCTGACATCACGGAAACGCCGGTGAGCGTCGACCTCGCGGCCGAGGTCGACGCGGTCCCGCAGGTCGTCGTCGACCGGATCCGTAGCGCGCGCCGGATCCTCGCGGTGGGGCACGAGAACCCGGACGCCGACACGGTCGGCGCAACGTTGGCGATCGTGCGGATCGGCGAGGCGATCGGTGCGACGGTCGACCCGGTCTGCACCGATCCGGTCCCGGCGCTCTACGACTTCCTCGAGGGCGTCGACCGCTTCCGGACCGATCCCGATCCCGACGCCCGCTATGACCTGCTGGTGATCTCCGATTGCGCCACGCTCGAGCGGGTCGGGGCGGTGGGCGAGCGCCACCCCGAGTTGTTCGAGCGGCTGCCGCGGGTCATCATCGACCACCACGCCTCGAACGGCGCAACGTCGGAGGGGGACTGGATCGAGCCCGCCGCAGCGGCGACCTGCGAGATGGTCACCCTCCTCGCGCTGCGGCTCGAGATCCCGCTGGACACGGCCGACGGGGCCCTGGCGGCCGCGCTGATGGCGGGCATCGTCATGGACACCGCGACCTTCGCCCATCCGAATGCCACGCCCCGCACGCTGGCCGTGTCGGCCGCGCTGCTCGAGGCGGGTGCGCCGCTGTCGGACATCTCGCGGCGCCTGTATCGATCGAAGCCGGCAGCCCAGTTGCGCCTGTTCGGCCGGGTGCTCGATCGCCTGGAGAGCTTCGATGGCGGGTGCGTGGTCGCGTCCACACTGCTCGATGCCGATCTCGACGCGACCGGCACGCAGCCGCCCCACTCGGAAGGCATCATCGACCTCCTGGCCCAGGCCGAGGAATCGGAAGTCGCGATCCTGTTCAAGGAGGCCGGGGACACGACGCGGGTCAGCGTCCGCACGAAGCCCGGTGGTGTGGATGCCACGGCCCTCACCGGCATCTTCGGCGGCGGCGGACACGCCCGCGCCGCGGGGGCGACCGTGCCGCTTCCGCTCGACCGGGCGCGCGAGGCGGTCCTCGCGGAGGCACGTCGAGCGGCTGCGGCCGTCGTCCGCTGACGTGGCTCGCTCATCGCTCGGGCCGGGCTTGGACGGGATCCTCGTCATCGACAAACCGATCGGGCCGACCTCCCATGACCTCGTGGGCCTGGTGCGCCGCCTGGCCGCGACCAAACGAGTCGGCCACGGCGGGACCCTGGATCCGTTCGCGTCGGGCGTGCTCCCGATCTTCCTCGGTCGTGCGACGCGCGTGGTCGAATTCCACCTCGCCGATCGGAAGGCCTATCGGGCGACGATCTGCTTCGGGGCGTCATCGACGACCGACGATCTCGAAGGGGAGATGACGCCGGCGAGCGGCGCGGCGCCGAGCCGCGACGTGGTCGAGGCGGCCTTCCCGGCCTACACCGGCACGATCTCGCAGCGGCCGCCCGACTTCTCCGCGATCAAGGTCGGCGGACGGCGCGCCTATGCGGTCGCACGAGCGGGCGGCACGGTGGAGCTGAAGGAGCGCGAGGTGACCATCGACTCGCTGTCCCTCGTCAGTTGGGACGACAGCGAGCCCGACCGGCCGATCGCGATCGTCGACGTCGTCTGCTCAGCCGGCACGTACATCCGGGCACTCGCGCGCGACCTCGGTGAACACGTCGGGAGCGCGGCCTATCTCGGGGCATTGCGGCGTACCGCCGCCGGCCCGTTCACCGAGGCCGATGCGATCCCGCTCGACCGCGTGCGTGCGGCGGCGGCGGACGGACCGCAGGCGCTCGCCGGCTTGCTTCGACCGGTCGACACCGGCCTCGACCGCTTCCCGAGCATCGACCTCACGCCAGCCGAGGTCGCGGCGGTGGCACGCGGGCAGTTCGTGCGCCCGGCGGCGGACGTCCCGGCCGGCCACGAGCACTACCGCCTCCGAGGGCCGGACGGTTCCCTTGTCGCGATCGCGATCCCGGCAGGAGCGGGTCGACTGGCACCGGACAAGGTGCTTGTGTCCGCGGAGGCGTCGGTAAGCGCCGCAGCAGGTCGCTGATGGAGACCGTCGCGGGGGTCGAGGGCCTACGGCCCGAGCATGGCCCGATCTTCGCGGTCGTCGGCGTCTTCGACGGACTCCATCGTGGGCATGTCTACCTGCTCGATCACCTGGTACGGGAAGCGCTCGCACGCGAAGCCCGGCCGTGCGTCATCACGTTCGATCATCACCCGGACGAGGTCCTGACCGGGTCGGCACCGCCGTTGCTGCTCCATCCCGACGAACGGATCGATCGGCTGGCGGCGGCCGGCGTGGAGGTGGCGGTCGTACAGCATTTCGACGAGGCCGTGCGGCGGACGACCTACGACGACTTCATCGGTACGATCCGGCAGGGGACCGAGCTCGCCGGCTTGCTCATGACGCCCGACTCGGCGTTCGGGTTCGAGCGGCGTGGCACCGCGGAAGCGGTCGCGAGGCTGGGTCGTGCGGAGGGCTTCGACGTGGTCGTCATCGAGCCGTTCAGCCTCGACGGCGCGCCGGTGAGCAGCTCCGGGATCCGCAAGGCGATCGGGCGCGGGGATCTGGCGACCGCCCAGCGCCTGCTGGGTAGGCCCTTCGGGATCCAGGGCGAACTGCGCGACGGTGCAGCCACGTTCGACTGGCCGTTGGCGATGCCACCCGACGGCGATTACCCATGCCGGGTGGATGGACGGCCCGCGGACGTGCACGTCCGGGATGGTAGGGTCCGGTTCGCCCTGCCGCTGGAGGATGGACCCTTCCGCCTGGAGTTCGTGCATGACGGATAGCGCATGGCACCTGGCCCAGCTCAACGTCGGACGCCTGCGGGCGCCGCTGGAGTCGGACACGCTGACCGGCTTCGTCGCTGCCCTCGAACCGATCAACGCGCTCGCCGACGCGCACCCTGGCTTCGTCTGGCGACTCCAGACCGATGCGGGTGATGCGACGTCGATCCGGCCGACCGACGACGACTTGTTCCTGATCAACATGAGCGTCTGGTCTTCACTCGAGACGCTGCGCGCCTTCGTGTACACGACCGCACACGTCCAGGTCCTGCGGCAACGGCGCGCCTGGTTCGAACAGCTGGCGGCATCGCACATGGTGCTCTGGTGGGTGCCGGCCGGCCACATCCCGTCGGTCGAGGAAGCCCTGGCGCGGCTGGAGCGGCTGCGACGGGACGGCCCGACGCCCGACGCCTTCACGTTCCGAGCCCCGTTCGAGCCGCAGGCGAGCGGTCCGGGTGCCCCGCTGGTCGACGCGGAGTTCTGCTGGCCATCGCTCGCCGCGCCCTGAGCTCGGCACGGCACGCCGTCACGAGTCTGGCGCGCCTCTGTTGCACGTTTTCGAGCCGACGCGTGGCGGACAGGGTTCCTCGGTGAGGATTCGCGACTGTTATGCACGCATGACCGTCGGGACGGGCCTGATGACGCCATTCGGGCCGAGAACGTGTCCCTGGGTCGCGCTTGCGGCTAGGTCAAAGGCCGGGTTGCCAGAGCGGCTCGGCCACGCCTCGCTCGTGGTTCTCGAAGCGCGCCATGACGAAGAGGGCGTCGGAGAGGCGGTTCAGATAGGGGAGGACCAGCTCCCCGATCGGCTCCTCGCGCGACAGCGTCATCGTTTCGCGTTCGGCCCGTCGGCAGATCGTTCTCGCGAGGTGCAGCTGCGCGGCGCCCGGCGAACCGCCGGGCAGGAGGAAGTTC
This sequence comes from Candidatus Limnocylindrales bacterium, assembly GCA_036257225.1. Taxonomy (GTDB): domain Bacteria; phylum Chloroflexota; class Limnocylindria; order Limnocylindrales; family CSP1-4; genus SPCO01. The sequence continues at coordinate 19,105 of DATAFZ010000073.1, forward strand.
GTGAGCGGTCCGACGACCTCGTTGAGCTCGTCGATCAGGGTCTCGAGCTTCTGGATGTGATGCGGCTGCACGGTCGGGATACGCTCGCGCCGATCATCGTCGCTGGGCCAACACAGGTCCGAACCGAGGTCGAACAACTCGTTCTGGATCGTGGCGAGCTCTGCGACGAGCCGCTCAGTCAGGCCCAGCGCCAGGGCGACTCCGATCGCCGAATTCAGCTCATCGACCGTCCCGTAGGCCCGCACGCGTGGCGAATCCTTGGACACTCGCCGGCCGCCGCCCAGGCCGGTCATCCCCTCGTCGCCGGTCTTCGTGTAGATCTTGGTCAGGCGCGGCATCACGGCTAGGATAGTCCGGAGGCTCCCCCTCGACCCGTCGGGCCCGGGTCGCTTACGGCTCATCGCTCAGGCGACTCGAAAGGTTCCGTTCGAGCCCAGGTGCTCGCGGCTGATCGCCCCGACGAGTGAGCCGCAAGCGAATCGACCGTGGAGGCGAGCTACAGTCGCCACACCGATCGTTCGCAAGCAGATCGTGGTCGCCGCCTGGGAGCGCCATCCGGAGAAGCGCGACGCTCGGGAACCCCGCGCGGAGTGAAGCTCAGGGATGCATCGTGCGTGCCGGACGAGGAGGGCTCATCGCGCTGACGCCATTGGTGGTGGCGCGGGCACGCATGATCCGTCGCGCGCCGAGGCCGACCGATGGCGCGTTCGGGGCCGCTCTGCTACCATCCGCCGGTCATACGAAGGTATAAGAACAACAGATCGTGTCGGAGGACCGAGTGCCGCTCGCGCGGGAACAGAAGCAGGAGATCATCACCGGGTACGCCACCAAGGATGGCGACACCGGGTCGCCGGAGGTCCAGGTCGCGCTCTTGACCGAGCGCATCAAGGACCTGACGGACCATCTCCGCAGCTTCCCGAAGGACAACCATTCGCGTCGCGGCCTCCTCAAGCTCGTCGGCCAGCGTCGCCGCCTTCTCGCGTACTTGATGAAGAAGGACAGCGCGCGCTACCGGACCGTCATCGGACGGCTCGGACTCCGCCGCTAGCAACGCCGCTTCGGACCCCGAGCGTCGCCCGGGGTCCTCGAACGCTCGGAGCCAGCAGCGCAGCAGGCTGACCCGCCCGCGGGTCGTCTTCTCCTCCACGACCAAGGAGGATCGTTTCCCTTGTCTCACGTATTCGAGACGCAATTCGGTGGCCGAACGCTGACCATCGAGACCGGCCGGCTCGCACGCCTGGCCGGCGGAGCCGTCACCGTCCGCTTCGGTGACACCATGGTCCTGGGCACCGCGAATAGGTCGGATCCGCGCCCGGGTCTCGACTTCTTCCCGCTCACCGTCGACTTCGAGGAGCGGATGTACGCCGCGGGCAAGATCCCCGGCGGCTTCATCAAGCGCGAAGCGCGCCCGTCCGAGGCGGCCATCCTGGCCGCCCGCCTGACCGACCGGCCGATCCGGCCGCTGTTCCCCGAGGGCTACAAGGACGACGTCCAGCTCGTGATCACGGTCCTGTCGACCGATCAGGAGAACGACCCCGACGTGCTCGGCACGGTCGCGGCGTCGGCGGCGCTGACCATCAGCGAGATCCCGTTCCTGGGTCCCATCGCTGCAGTCCGTGTCGGCCGCATCGATGGTGAGTTCGTCGTCAACCCGACCCACAGCCAGCTGGAGGATTCGGAGCTCGACCTGATCGTCTCCGGTACGCGCGACGCGATCATGATGGTCGAGGCCGGGGCGAAGCTCCTGCGCGAGGACGTCATGGCCGAGGCGATCCTGTTCGGTCACCGAGCGATGCAGCCGCTGATCGACCTGCAGGAAGAGCTTCAGAAGGCGGTCGGCAAGGCCAAGCGCCTGCCGTACATCGAGCCAGCCACCGACTCGGTCCTCGACTTCGTGGAGGCCGCCAAGAGCGGCGGTGAGTTCGCGGTCATCGATGTCGAGACGACCGGCACCGATGCGAAGCTCGGCGACCTCGTCGAGATCGCCGTGGTCAAGGTCCGCGACGGTGCCATCACCGACCGCTGGTCGACGCTCGTCAACCCGGGCCGACCCATCGTCGGCAACCAGATGCATGGCATCACCGACGCCGATGTTGCCGGGGCGCCGTCACCGGCCGAGGCCGTGGGTCAGGCGCTCGACAAGATCGGCGACGCACTGGTCGTCGGGCACAACGTCGGCTTCGATCTGGGCTTCCTCGAGGAGGCGCTGCCGGCCGCGAAGTTCGAGCCGGGTCGCTACCTCGACACGCTCGTCCTCGCTCGCGAGGGTTATCCCGAGGTTGGCCAGTACAAGCTCGACTCGCTATCGTCGTTCTTCGGCATCGACCTGACGCAGAGTCATCGCGCGCAGCCGGACGCGGAGGCGACCGCATCGCTCCTGCTCTGGTTCGCCGGCGACCTGGCCGGTCGCATCGAGACGCTCAAGTCCGAGATCGCCGCGGCCATCCGCGCGAATCGTGACGGCGGCGACTCGAAGGCGCTCCTCGAGGCGGCGCGCCGCAACGCCCGGGTGAGCAAGTCGCTGTTCGGGCTCACGCACAAGAAGACGGTCCGCCAGCTCGTGCTCGACGAGGGCATCCGGATGGACGGCCGCGGCGTGACCGACATCCGGCCGATCTCCGTCGAGGTCGGGCTCGTTCCGCGGGCGCACGGCTCAGGCCTGTTCACCCGAGGCGAGACGCAAGCGCTGTCGATCGCCACGCTCGGATCGTCCTCGGACGTCCAGCGGATCGACACGATCAGCCCGGTCACCGAGAAGCGCTACCTCCACCACTACAACATGCCGCCGTACAGCACCGGTGAGAACAAGCCGATGCGCGGCCCCGGCCGGCGCGAGATCGGCCACGGCAATCTCGCCGAGCGGGCGCTTGTCCCGGTCCTCCCGGACCACGAGGACTTTCCGTACGTCATCCGGGTCGTGAGCGAATGCGTCACGTCCAATGGGTCGACGTCGATGGCGTCGACGTGTGGCTCCACGCTCGCGCTCATGGACGCCGGTGTGCCGATCAAGGCACCGGTGGCCGGCGCGGCGATGGGTCTCATCACGGGTGCCGACGGCAAGTTCGCGGTGCTGACCGACATCCTCGGCAAGGAGGACGCGTTCGGCGACATGGACTTCAAGGTGACCGGAACGCGGGACGGGATCACCGCCCTGCAGATGGACATCAAGGTCCAGGGCATCAACGAGGCGATCATCCGCGAGGGCTTGAAGCAGGCGCTCGACGCGCGGCTGACGATCCTCGACAAGATGACCGAGGTGCTGCCCGAGTCGCGCGTGGAGATGAGCGACTTCGCGCCGCGCATCATCACGATCAAGATCAACCCCGAGAAGATCCGCGACATCATCGGCAAGGGTGGCTCGATGATCCGCAAGATCCAGGAAGAGACCCAGACCGAGATCAACGTCGAGGACGACGGCACCGTGGAGATCGCGGCCGTCTCCGGCGAGAACTCGCGCAAGGCGATCCAGTGGATCGAGTCGCTCACCCGCGAGGTCGAGGTCGGGGCGCTGTACCTCGGCAAGGTCACGCGGATCATGGGCTTCGGAGCCTTCGTCGAGATCCTGCCCGGCAAGGAGGGCCTGGTCCGAATCGGCGAGCTGGCCGACTACCACGTGCCGACCGTCGAGGACGTCGTGTCCGTCGGCGATGAGGTGATGGTCGTCGTGACCGAGATCGACCGTCAGGGCCGAGTCAACCTGTCGCGCAAGGCTGCGATGCAGCGACACCTGGCAAAGGAACCGGTCGGGAGCTGACGTTCCCTGCCAGTAGACGCTCAGTGTCGACCGGCCGGCGCCTTCGGGCCCGACCGGTCGTCCGTTCCTTGGCGGTCGTGCGGCCCGTCGTGCGGCCCGGTATGCCCTCCGATTCCGATGGGACCGGAAGATCCGCCGGTTCGCGCGTCGGAACGGATGATGCGACCCCCTTTAGAGGCGTGCTCCCGCACGGATCGAGCCGCCGTCACCCGCCGATCAGCCCGTTATGGCCCCCGAAGCCGCGATCCTTCCGGTGGGAGCGGAATCGGATCGCTCAAGGTCGAACCTGTCGGCCTTTGAACACTAAGCCGGTCGCCCAGGTGGCCGCTGCTATACTCCCGCCGTGCCCGACGTGATCAAGACCACAGCGGAGCCATGCCCTCGGTGACCAGCAAGCCACTCACGGTCGCGGTCGTCGGCGCGACCGGCGTCGTCGGCGGCACGCTGATCCGGATGCTGCTCGAGCGGGAGTTCCCGTTCGGCGAGTTGCGGCTGCTCGCCAGCGCCCGCAGCGCCGGGCGCGAGCTCGACGTCCAGGGCACGCGCCACCCCGTGCACGAAGCCACGCCTGAAGCGTTCGACGGCGTCGACATCGCGCTGTTCTCCGCCGGCGGCGACACCTCCAGGGCCCTCGCGCCCGAGGCTGCGAAGCGCGGGGCGACCGTCATCGACAACTCGAGCGCGTGGCGCATGGATCCGGCCGTGCCCCTCGTCGTGAGCCAGGTCAATCCGGACGACCTCCACTGGCACGAGGGGATCGTCGCCAACCCGAACTGCTCCACGATGCAGCTCGTGCCCGTCCTGATGGCGCTGCGCGACTCGGTCGGTCTGCAGCGCGTCGTCGTCGACACCTACCAGGCCGTGTCCGGGACCGGGGCCAAGGCGATCACCGAGCTCCAGCGCCAGGTCGAGGCCTACGTCGGCGAGCGTCCACTCGAATCGACCGTCTACCCGCACCAGATCGCGTTCAACGCCCTGCCGCAGGTCGATGTCTTCCTCGACAACGGCTACACCAAGGAGGAGTGGAAGGTCGTCACCGAGAGTCGCAAGATCCTCCACCTGCCGGACCTGCGGATCTCGAGCACGGCCGTACGCATCCCGGTCTTCGTCGCGCACTCCGAGGCCGTCCACGTCGAGACGGTCGATCCGATCACGCCCGACCGTGCCCGGACCCTGTTCGCGGCTGTGCCAGGCGTCGTCGTCCAGGACGATCCCGCGACCTCGACCTACCCCCTCGCGATCGAGGCCGCCGGATCGGATGAGATCTACGTCGGGCGGATCCGTCAGGACCCGTCGATCGACGGCGGCCGAGGCCTCGCGTTGTGGGTCGTCAGCGACAACCTCCGCAAGGGAGCCGCCACCAACGCGGTCCAGCTGGCTGAGCTACTGGTCGAGCGCGGGTGGGTAAGGGCCGCCGCGACACGGGACGCGGCCGGATCCCCGGCGTGACCGATGCCGAGCGCCGTGCGGCGCTCGAGGCGATCGCGGCGGAGGTCCGCGACTGCACCCGCTGCCGCCTCCACGCCACCAGGATGCGCGCGGTCCCCGGAGAGGGCGATGCCTCGACCGAGGTCGTGTTCGTCGGTGAGGGCCCCGGCCAGAACGAGGACCGTGAGGGTCGGCCGTTCGTCGGCCGCGCCGGCGGTCTGCTGGTGAACCTGCTCGCGCACATCGGCTGGACGCGCGAGGACGTCTTCATCACCAACATCGTCAAGTGCCGGCCGCCCGGTAACCGCGATCCGGAGCCCGACGAGGTCGCGGCCTGCGCGCCCTACCTGCAGCGGCAGCTCGAGGTCCTCGATCCAGCGGTGATCGTGACCCTCGGCCGTCACTCGATGGGCCGCTTCATGCCGGGTGCCCGCATTTCCCAGGCCCACGGCACCACCCGCCCGGCCGATCCGGCGACCGGCGCATCGGATGCCACGGTCTTCGCGATGTATCACCCGGCGGCCGCGCTCCGGACCCCGGCGATCGAGCGGGAGAGCTACGACGACGTCGCCAGGGTCCCGGCCATCCTCATCGAGTCCCGCGAGCGGCGCGGCGCGCAGCGAATAGCGGCGCGAGAAGCGGCGGTCGCCTCGCTGAACGAAGCCGCGCCCGCCACGACCCTGACGGCCGTCGGCGCCGCCGAGTCCGAGCCCGACACCGACCAATTGACCATCTTCTGATCAACCCACACAGGAACCACATGCCCCCTACGAACCCAGACACGCCACTCCGCATCATCCCGCTCGGCGGGGTCGGGGAGATCGGCAAGAACATGTACGTCTTCGAGTACGGCGACGACATCGTCGTGATCGACTGCGGACTCATGTTCCCCGACGAGGAGATGTTCGGCATCGACCTCGTCATCCCCGACGTCACCTACCTCAAGGAGAACCGCGACAAGGTCCGCGCGTTCCTGATCACCCACGCCCATGAGGACCACGTCGGCGCGTTGCCGTACGTGCTGCCGGAGTTCCCCGGCGTGCCGGTCTACGCCAGCACGCTGGCGCGTGGTCTCCTCGGCAACAAGATCAAGGAGCACAAGCTCCACAACAACCCGGTGCTCGCGCTCGAACCGGGTGACGAGATCGACGTCGGGCCATTCCACGTCATCCCGTTCCGCGTCGGCCACTCCATCCCGGACGCGATGGGGATCGCGCTGCGGACGCCGGTCGGGACCATCGTCCACACGGGGGACTTCAAGTTCGACCACACACCGGTCGACGGGAAGCTGTCGGACTTCGCGATCCTTGCCCGGATGGGCGCCGAGGGCGTCATCTGCCTGCTGTCCGACTCGACCCGTGCCGAGAACCCCGGCTACACGCCCTCCGAACGCACGGTCGGCGAGGCCTTCCGCGAGATCATGGAGCCACTCGACGGCCGCGTGATCGTGGCCACCTTCGCCAGCAACATCGCCCGCATCCAGCAGGTCCTCGACGCGGCCACCGACATGGATCGCAGCGTCTCCGTGATCGGGCGGTCGATGGAACAGAACTTCCGGATCGTGACCGACCTCGGCTACCTGACGTACGAACCGTCGCGCATCATCTCGAAGGACCGCATCAAGGACTACGAGAACGGCAAGCTCGTGATCGCGACGACGGGCGCCCAGGGCGAGCCGATGGCCGGCCTCGCGCGGATGGCCAACCGCGACCACCGCTTCGTGGAGATCCAGCCGGGGGACACCGTGATCGTGAGCGCCAGCCCGATCCCCGGCAACGAGGAGTACGTCTCCCGGACCATCGACAACCTGTTCAAGGCCGGCGCCAACGTCTACTACCACACGATCAAGCGCGAGCACGTCTCAGGTCATGCCAGCCAGGAAGAGCTCAAGCTCATGCTCGGGCTGACCAA
>DATAFZ010000117.1:0-31539 GCA_036257225.1 Candidatus Limnocylindrales bacterium
GACTCGGCGCGAGCTGATCGACACGAGCCTCCTCGGGGCACTCCTCCTCGGCGGCGGTATGGGCCTGGTCGCGTGGGCCGAGCAGACGATCCCGTCCGGGATCGCCGCCCTGCTGATCGCGATGATGCCGGTCTGGGTCGCCGTCCTCGGCCGCCTCGCGTTCCGCGAGCGCCTGCCGACGCTGGCCGTGATCGGGATCGTCGTCGGGTTCGTCGGCGTCGCGATCCTCGTCGGACCGACCGCGATCGGCGCAACCGGCGCCCTGGACGCCGCCGGCGTGGCCGCGATCCTGATCTCGCCCATCGCCTGGTCGTCGGGTTCCCTGTACGCCACCCATCGAGCGGTCCTGCCCCGGCATCCGCTCGTCGCGACGGCCAGCCAGATGCTTGCGGGCTCCGTCGCGCTCACCCTGATGGCCGTCGCCAGCGGCGAGCCCGCCCGGTTCGATCCGGCCGTGGTCTCCGGCGAGTCATGGGCGGCCTTCCTGTATCTGACCGTCGTCGGCAGCCTCGTTGCGTTCAGCACGTTCGGCTGGCTGCTCCGGGTCGCGCCGCTGCCGCTGGTCGCCACGTACGCCTACGTGAACCCCATCGTCGCCGTCGTGCTCGGCGCCGTCGTCCTGAGCGAACCGGTCGAGCCGCGGACGCTCGTGGCCGGCGCCGTCATCGTCGGTGCCGTGGCCCTGATCGTGACCGCCCGCGGGCGGATGGCCGCACCGAAGGCGCCCGTTGCCGAGGTCAGGACTCCGCCAGCACCGTCCGAGCCACTCGTCGCGCCAACGCCATGACCGTCAGCATCGGGTTCACACCCAGCGCCGTCGGGAAGAGGGACGCGTCAGCCACGTAGAGCCCGCTGATGACGCGGTCGCGCCGGCTGCTCGACCGGACTCGGCCGGCGGGATCGCACGGATGATCGCGCGGGCCGGCGCCCATCCGGACGGTGCCCATCTGGTGGGCTGAGAACAGCGATCCGCGGTTCGGCGTGAAGTCCAGGCGCGTGAGCTGGTCCTCGAACCGTCCGAACGCTGCGGCGTCCGCGTTCGCGGAGCCACGGATCGGCTGGAAGCGGATCGCGGGCGTCGCGGCCACGACGATCTCGCCGGCGCCACCCGCCCGCGCGAGACGGGCCATCCGGACCACCGCGTGGCGTAGCGTCGCGTGGCCGACCCCATCGAGCTCGTAGTCGATCCGCAGTCGGTTGGCTCTGGTAAGCGTGACCGTGCCCCGGCCGCCGTCACGAGTGATCGCAGCGAGCGGCGCCAGGTAGCGGATCTCGCGCATCGCGGCAGCGTGCGCATCGGTGCCCTCCCAGGGAAGAGCCAGTGCGGTGAGACCCGGATGCCCAGGGGCGGACTCGATGACGTAGCTGTTCCGGCCGTGTTCAGCCGGCAGGAACTCGAGCGACCTCGCGCCCTGCATCGGTCCCAGCCACATGTCGACGGGCATCGTCATCCGAGCGGCGACGACCGGTGCCGGATGCACCCGCAGGTGGCGTCCGATCGCCCGATGCCGGAGCCGCGAGGCAAGGAGGATGCCCGGCGAGCGCAGGGCACCTGCCGCGACGACCACCTGGCGTGCCCGCACGACGAGGCGGCGGGTGCGCGGATCGGCCTCGCTGCCGGGCACCAGCGCGTTGCCCTCGACGCCGACCGCGCGACCGCGCTCGACGAGCACCCTGGTGACGCGCACCTGCGGCACGATCCGCGCACCGGCGACGAAGGCACGCGACAGATGCACTCGTATGCCCGACTGCTTCGAGGCGCGCCGACAACCGAACGGGCAACTGCCACAGTCGTCGCAGTCGGCGGCGGCATTGCGACGGGCGGGAGCAGCCTCCCAGTTGAGCCGCTCCGCACCGCGCAGGATCATCTGGTCCTTCGGCGGGATGCGCCGTACCGCACGGACGGACAGCTCCGCCTCGAGCGTGGCGATGTCGTCGGACCAGGCCTCGCCGTTCCCGATGTCATCGAGGCCGTGGTTGTGCGCCCATGACCCACGCACCGCCTCCGGGGCCTCGAGACAGGTCATCCAGTTGACGAGCGTTCCGCCGCCGACCCCGGAGCCGCTCAGCATCGTGATCGATGCGTCCCAGGTCGACAGCAGGCCATGGTTCAGGTACAGACGTGAATAGGCATCCATCTCGTCGCGTGGCATCGACACCTCGTCGACGAACGGGCCGGCTTCGAGGACGACCACGGAGCGGCCCGCTTCGGCGGCCGCCGCCGCCACGACCCCACCGCCGGCGCCCGATCCGACGACCACGACGTCCGCCTCGAGGGTGATCGGCTCGTCAGCGGCGCCCTGGTCGAACGGGAGTGCGTACGGGCGGATCGGGGTCGGATCGGCGGTGACCGGCGGCGAATCGGGCTCGTACCCGATCACGGCATGCCGCGGATTGCCCGCCGCATCGGCGCCCGGATCCGCGTATGCGAGGAACGTCAGGAGCTTGCGCAGCGTGCTGAACGCGGTCCGACGTGCCTCGGAGCGCGAAGTCGACCAGCGCAGGAGGTAGCGCTCACGGGCCGCCGGCGACATCGATGAGAACGGCGTGGGTCGTCGGTGGAGGATCAGGTTGGCGACTCGCGACTCCATGACGCCCAGGAGGCGGTGGAACCGCCGGACCTGGGCTGGGTCGGCCGCCCGCTCCAGCGTCTCGGTCGTCAGCCGCGCCCGGCGCCGGGCGTCTCCCCGCACGAACGTCTCGGCCACCTCGGCCAGGGTCGCGAGCTCGCGTTCCGTCCAGGTCATCGGACGGTCGGTCGTCTCGCGGTCCGTTCCCAGCCCTGGGCGGGCCACGGTTCACAGCGCAGCGGTCGATCCTCGCGATAGCCGAGGGCGTAGTCGGCCTGGATCAGCGTGTGCAGCTGGGTCGTCCCCTCGTAGATCACCGCCGCCTTCGAGTTCCGCAGATAGCGCTCCACCGGGAACTCGTTCGAATAGCCGTTGGCGCCATGGACCTGGATGGCGTCGAGGGCGCTCTGGACCGAATGCTCGGTGGCGTGCCATTTCGCGAGGCTCGTCTCGCGCGTGTTGCGCAAACCCTGGTTCTTGAGCCAGCCCGCACGCCAGACGAGCAGCCGGCCGATCTCTGTACCGGCGACCATCTTGGCGATGAGTTGCTTGACGAGCTGGTGCTCCCCGATCTCCTGGCCGAACGTCTTGCGCTCGCGGGCGTAGCGGACACTTGCGTCGACGCACGCCTGGGCGAGACCGACCGCGCCCGCAGCGACCGTGTAGCGGCCCTGGTCGATGGCGCTCATCGCGACCAGGAACCCCTCCCCTTCCTCGCCGATGCGGTGCTCCTCGGGCACGACGACGTCGTCGAGGTTGATGAGGCCGGTGTTGCCGGCCCGGATACCCAGCTTCCCGTGGAGAGTGCCGGTGGTGAGGCCCTTCATGCCGCGTTCCAGCAGGAAGGCGGTCACGCCCTTGTGCTTCTTGCTTCGATCCACGGAGGCGAAGACGAGGAAGTGGTCGGCCAGGTCGGCCAGGCTGATCCAGATCTTCTGGCCGTTGAGCCGGTAGGCAGTGCCGTCGCGGCGGGCGGTCGTCTGGAGGTTGCCGGCATCCGTGCCGACGCCCGGCTCGGTCAGCCCGAACGTGGCCAGCTTCTCGCCACGTGCCTGCGGCACCAGCCAGCGCTGCCGCTGCTCCTCCGTGCCCCATTGCAGGAGCGCGAGCGAGTTGAGCCCGACGTGCACGCTCTGGACGACCCGGAACGCAGTGTCGGCACGCTCGAGCTCCTCGCACAGGATCGCGAAGCTGATGTAGTCCATGCCGCCGCCGCCGTATGCCTCCGGGATCGGTGCACCCAGGAAGCCCTGCTCCCCCATCCGGTCGAAGACCTCGCGGTGGACCTCGCCCTTCTCGTCCCACTCGCGGATGTAGGGCAGGATCTCGGCCTCGGCGAATGCCCGCGCGGCGGTCTGGACGAGCTTGTTCTCGTCGGTCAGGGCGAAATCGACCATGCCGCGCATCCTACGGCGCTGGCGTGCTGGGGGGACCTTTCAGATCGCAGTCGGATCCGGACGGGCCTGTCCCACTCGCCGCGAATCGCGCCGGTACACTCCGGCGATGGACGTCGCCGTTTCGCCCGCACCGCACCTCACGCCTGTCCTCGGTCGGTACTTCCAGCGGCAGTGGAGCCACGGGGAGGGGCACCGGCTGTTCGACACCGACGGTCGCGCTTACCTCGACTTCGCGAACGGGATCGCTGTCACAGCGCTTGGCCACGTCCATCCGCGGGTGACGGCGGCAATCCACGCCCAGGTCGACAAGCTGCTCGGGCCGATCTCGGCCCTCGGGTTCACCGAGCCGATCTCGCGACTGGCCGATGAGCTTGTCGCGACCTTTCCGGCACCGCTCGACTCGGTCATGTTCCTCAATTCTGGTTCCGAGGCGATCGACGGCGCGATGAAGTTGGCCCGGCGCGTTACAGGTCGTCCGGGGATCATCGCCTTCCGCGGCGGCTTCCACGGCCGGACGTGGGGAGCGATGTCCGTGACGAGCTCGAACCAGAACTACCGGACGGGCTATGAACCACTGCTGCCCGGTGTCTACCTGACGACATTCCCGTCCGTCTATCGGGAGTTCGGCGGCGATGAGGAGGCGGCCGTGACGACGGCCATGGCGCATCTGCGGGCGCTGACCGCGAGCGAGCTCCCACCTTCGGAGGTCGCCTGCATCCTGATCGAACCGGTCCAGGGCGAGGGTGGGTACAACCCGGCACCGGCAGCCTTCCTCCAGCAGCTGCGGGCCTTCTGTGACCGTCACGACATCCTGCTCATCGCCGATGAGGTACAGACAGGCTACGGGCGCACGGGGAAGATGTGGGCCTTCGAGCACGCTGACGTCGTGCCGGACGTCGTCGTCCTGGCGAAGGCGATCGCGAACGGCCTTCCACTATCGGCCATCGTTTCGGCGCGAGCCGCCCAGGAACGATGGGGGCGAGGTGCGCATGGTTCGACATACGGCGGCAACCCGGTCGCCTGCGCGGCCGGGTTGGCGGTGCTCGAGACGATCCGTGAGGAGGAGCTGATCCGGAACGCAGCGGTGCGGGGTGAGGAGCTCACCGCCGGTCTCCGACGCATCGCGGCCGAGGATGATCGGATCGGCGACGTGCGTGGCCCAGGCCTGATGGTGGGTGTCGAGTTCGTTCATGACCGGGCGACACGCGAACCTGACACGACGCTCCCCGATCGACTCATGGCGACATGTGCCGATGCCGGTCTGCTGGTCCTCACGTGTGGGCGCAATCACGAGGTCGTCCGCTGGATCCCGCCGCTGGACGTGACCGCGGCCGAGATCAGTGAAGCCGTCGAGATCTTCGGAGAGTCGCTGGCTGGGATCCCGCGCAGCTAGACCGCGTTATCTGGCGCGAGCTACGACCCGGTTACCACCTCGGTCGCCTGGATGATCGGGCCGATCTGGCAGATCGACGCCATGTCGGCCCGCGTTCCGCGGATCGTGACCTCATCACCGGCCTCCGCCACGACGTGCCCATCGGGAGCGACCAGCTCGAGCGGCGACTTGCGCAGCGTCCAGCCGTCCGGATAGATCACTTCGTATTTGCCGCCGTCTGCGGACTGCAGGTACGCGCAACCGCCCTCGATCGCGTCGGAGCCGAGCATCCCGACGTATGTCTCGACCCCGTCGGCCAACGACGGCTGCTGTGTGGACGGCACCAGGCTGGGCTGCGAAGCCGACGATCCGCTACCCGAACCCGAGGGACCCGCCCCGCCACCACCGCAACCCGTCATCGCCACCACCACGAACAGCCCGACCGATACGCCGACCCAGCCACGACGACGCACCGAAGGGCCAGGGCCTTTTCGATCATCCTTGGACGACATCGTTCACCAAGCGGTCCCTCCCAGCCTACCGCCGGCGGGCTTCATCACGCAAAGGAATGAGCGCCCGGGGAGGGACCGGGCGCTCTGGGAGGCGAAGGGCAAGCTCGGCGACGGCCCGCTGCCGTCACCAGCGAATCGTGCTTAGCGGTTCTGGGCCAGGAACTTCATCACGTCGTCGAGGCGGAAGCGGCGATCGCCTCGCTTGCAGACGCGATAGAACGGCAGTTCACCGCGATCGCCGAGGCGCTTCACCGTGTTCACGTGCAGGTGGAGCATCTCTGCGACCTCGGTCGCTGTGAGCATCGGTCCCAGTTCGTTCACGGCCATCGATGCCATTGGTCAGGTTGCCTCGTTCTGCGCACTTCTCGGCGGCTCCGGTCCCCTGGGGTACTCAGGGGTAGGGTCGTGACCGCTGCGTGCCAGACAGTAGGGGTGCGGGACCGCTTGCTCCAAGCCGTACTTTGGGATACCCGCCAGTACCAGCCCTGGCCTACGCCTACCATCTTGTTCGTGCGTAGCCCAGCCTCGATCACGGCGGGATCGGATCCGACGACCCGAGTCCGGCTCGGGCGCGGACTGCTGATCACGGCCACTGTCCTGGCAGCGATCGCCGCCGCGACCGCGGCGGTCGCGGCCCTGGAGACCGCAGGCGGGATCGATGATGCCTCTCCGGTGTATCTGATCGCCGTGGTCGTGGTCGGGGTGGCGTTCGGGGCCAGGCCCGCCTTGTTGACCGCATTCGGGGCCTTCCTCGCCTACGACGTCCTGTTCACCGATCCTCGGTTCTCACTGACCGTTGACGATCCGCGCGTATGGCTGGACCTGCTGCTGTTCCTGTTCGTGGCCGTCGTCGTCGGACGGCTGGTGGCCGTCCAGCATCGGCGGGCCGAAGAGGCAGAGCAACGCAGTCGTGAGGCGAACAGCCTGTTCGCACTCAGCCGCATGCTCGTGACGGCGACGTCGACCGAGGATGCGGTACCCGGGATCGCCCGCCGGCTGGCGAGCGACGGGCAGCTCGATCGCGTGTGGATCTCTGTCGGGCCGGTGGGTCGCGAGCGAGTGGTGGCCGATACCGGCGGGGACGCACCCATCCCGTCGGCAGCCGTCGTCGCGACGCTCGCTCGGCGACCGGGCGATGAGCCCGCCCAGTGGATCAGGACGCATGAACCACGCGAGGCGGTTACGGGCAGGCCTCGTAGCGGTGGATCAGTCGAATCTCTGCGGGTCCGCATCGAGGCCGACGGCGAGGTCCTTGGGTCCCTGTCGGCAACCCGCGATCGCGCCCTCGGGATGCCCACCCGGGAGGAGACGCGCGTCCTCGCCCTCGCGGCCGATCAGATCGCGCTCTCGCTACGTCGCGATCAGGTCACCCGGATCGCGACCGACCTCGAGGTGAGTCGGCAGGGTGACGCGCTCAAGACCGCCCTCATCGACTCGGTCTCGCACGACCTGCGCACGCCCCTGGCGAGCATCCGTGCGACCGCCGGGGGTCTGGCCGATCCCGACGTCGAATGGGCGGACCAGAAACGCCGGGAAGCCGCGGCGGTGATCGATGCCGAGGCGGCCAGGCTCGATCGACTCGTCCGTGGGATCCTCGACCTCGGTCGGATCGATTCGGGCGCGCTCCATCCCGACCTCGAGCCGCACGATCTCGCGTCGCTCGTCGAACCGGTTGTCGATCGGCTGCGCCCGATCCTCGGCGACCGGGATCTGAGGCTCGATCTCGACGACGTCAGCGATCCCGTCGTGGTCGACGCGATGCTTTTCGATGTCGTGCTTACGAACCTTCTGGAAAACGCGGCGAACCACGCGTCGGAGCCGGCGCCGCTCTGGATAAGCGCGAGCGCCGGCCCGGATGGTCGCGTCCGGCTGGTCGTCGAGGACGGCGGTCCCGGCGTCCCGCCGGTCGAGCTCGCGCGCCTGTTCCAGCGCTTCCATCGCGTCGCGCGGCCGGGTCAGGGCGCTCGGCGTGGCCTCGGCATCGGCCTGAGTGTCGTCAAGGGACTGACCGAGGCGATGGGCGGTGCCGTCAGCGCTGGCCCGAGCCGGCTCGGCGGCCTCGCCGTCACGATCGAACTCGAGCGGGCGAGCGAACCTCCGGAGGCCGAGGCGTGACTGCAGCACCCCGGTCGCCGCGGGGCGGACCTTGGCTCCTCCTCGTCGAGGACGACGCCGCCACGCGGGACGCCGTGGCGAACAACCTCGAGGCGCACGGCTATCGCGTCGACCGAGCCGGCGACGGAGCGGAGGCGTTCCGCCGCCTCGACGCGGCTCGGCCCGACCTCGTCCTGCTCGATCTGGGGTTGCCGGACCTCGACGGGAGTGCGGTCGTGCGCCGGGTCCGTCGCGCCGGCACGACGCCGATCCGGATCCTGTCGGCCCGGGCCGACGAGCGTGACAAGGTCGCGACCCTCGAGGCCGGCGCCGACGATTACGTCACGAAACCGTTCGGTATGGACGAGCTGCGCGCGCGGATCGGCGCCCTACTCCGTCGCACCGGCGGGCCGTCGCGTGACCAGGAAGGGATCGTTCGCCTCGCCGCGATCGAACTCGATCCAGTGCGCCGGAGTGTCACTGTCGCCGGTCGACCGCTCGAGCTGACACCGCGCGAGTACGAGCTCCTCAAGGTCATCGTGGCCAACCCTGGGCGGCTCCTGACCAAGGGCAGGCTGCTCCGGGCGGTGTGGGGGACGGCGTACTCGGGCGAGGCGCACTACCTGCACGTGTATGTCAGCCGACTTCGCCGCAAGCTCGAACGTGCCGACCCGACGGGAGCGACGCATGGCCTGATCAACGCCGAACCCGGCATCGGCTATCGAGTCGCCGATGCTGGCGGCGAGTATTGAGCGCTCGTTGAGCGTGCCGAGGCGTCCGATCGCCGCGGCTTCTTGGGCCCTGGTCGTACGGTCGAGCCATGGAACGCGCGGACCTGATCGTACTGCCGCGCCTGGGGATCGAGCGCCTGGAGCTGGACCTGGCCCATGTCGACGCCGCCATCGACCTGGTTCGGAGCGGTGCCGCCACGCGAGTGCGCCTGGTCGGCCTGACGGATAACGGCGAGCTGGCATCGACCGCACTGGCCCGTGCCCAGGCGGCGGAGGTCGCATTCGGCGTCGACCGCGGGAACTCCGGGCTGACCCTGACCATCGGGCCCCGAACGAACACGTGATCGGCGGTCGACGGCAGCTCACCGGCCGCAAGGCCGGCGATCGACGCGTGCGGGTCGAGCGGCCGCACGCGCCCTATTTCCGCTACGCGGGACCCGGGCAGCTCGTCGCCCGTGAGGCCGCCTCCGCGCCGAGGACGCCAGCCGGGCGAGCCCTCGCTCGGTTGCGCGCAGTCCTCTTCGGCCGGCCCCTCTCGATCCACGAGGAGATCGAAGAGCGACTGCCCAAGAAGAAGGCCCTGGCCATCTTCAGCTCCGACCCCATCAGCTCGTCGGCGTACGCGACCGAGGAGATCCTGCGGGTGCTGGTGCTGGCCGGTGCCGGCTTCCTCTTTCTGAGCCTGCCGATCGCGGCTGCCATCGCACTCTTGCTGGCTGTCGTCTCCACGAGCTACCGGCAGATCGGCTACGCCTACCCGACCGGCGGCGGAGCGTATGCGGTTGCGCGCGCAAACCTTCCGACGATCGCCGCCCTTGTCGCTGCCGGTGCGTTGCTCGTCGACTACGTCATGACGGTCGCGGTCTCGACCGCCTCCGCCGTCGAGCAGATCATCTCGGCCGTCCCGGAGGTCGCCGACGGGCGGCTCCTCATCGGCATCGCAGCGATCGCCCTCATCACGCTGGGCAATCTTCGTGGGCTGCGCGAGTCGGGCAACATCTTTGCGTTGCCGACGTACCTATTCGTCGGGTCGGCGCTGTTGATGATCGCGATCGGCATGTACCGGATCATCATCCTTGGCGAGCATGCCGACCCGCCGACCCCGCTGCCCGGCGCCCCGAGTCCGCTGGAGCCCCTGGGGCTCCTGTTGATCATCCGAGCGTTCGCCTCCGGGTCTGTCGCCTTGACCGGCACCGAGGCGATCGCGAACGGCGTCCCGGCATTCAAGCCGCCTGAAGCGAAGAACGCTGCGACGACCCTGACCGTCGTCGCCATCCTGCTCGCGATCCTGTTCATGGGCATCACGTTCGTCGCATTGAACTTCGGGATCGTGGCGATCGACGAACCGGCGCCGAAGACAGTGATCAGCCAGGTCGCGGCGCTGGCCTTCGGCGATGGCTCGATCGGGTTCTACCTCTTCCAGACATTCACGGCCCTGATCCTCTTCCTGGCGGCGAACACGAGCTACAACGCCTTCCCGCGGCTGGCGGCGATCCTGGCCAAGGATGGCTACCTCCCGCGTCAGTTCAGTTTCCGGGGCGACCGCCTCGCCTTCACATCTGGCGTCGTCATCCTGAGCCTCGTGGCGATCACGCTCCTCGTGATCTTCGAGGGAAACACGACCGCGTTGATCCCGCTGTACTCGGTCGGCGTCTTCGTATCGTTCACGATCAGCCAGGGAGGGATGGTCCGCCACTGGCTTCGCGAGCGATCACCCGGCTGGCGTTGGAAGCTCGCGCTCAACGGCTTCGGCTGTGCTCTCACGGCGTTCGTCGCCGTCGTCGTCACCGTCGCCAAGGCGCCGCCATCGCTCCTGGTGGCGATCGTGATTCCTACGCTGGTGGCCATGATGGCCTTCATAGCGCACCAGTACCGCCGATCGGCACGCGAGCTGGCTGTCAAACCCGACACGATCGTCCGGCCACCGATGCGCGAAGAACGAGTGGTCGTCCCCATCCCAGGCCTCAACAGGGCGACCGTACAGGCCGTCAATGTCGCCCGCTCGATCGCCGATGACGTCCGGGCCGTCTTCATCTCCGATGACCCCGAGGAGGCCAACCGATTACGCCAGGACTTCGAACGACAGGTGCCGGGCGTCTCGCTTGTCATCGTCGAGTCGCCCTACCGCGCGCTGGCCGGACCGCTCCTCGCCTACCTCGACGTGCTCGACCTCGCCTGGCCACCGGACAAGGCAGACCCGATCACGTTCGTGGTCATCCCGGAGTACGTCGCCCGGAGCTGGTGGGAGCGCCTCCTCTACAACCAGTCGGCGAAACGCCTGCGGTCGATGCTGCTTGGGCGTCCTCACACGGTCATCGTGAACGTGCCCTATCGCCGCGAGGACGAGGAGGCCACATGAGCCGCGAGGGTGCCAAGGTCACCCGTCGCTGACGATCCGGCGCGCCTTGCGGACGACCCGCACGAACTCCGTGAAGTGGCGCCACGGCTGGATGTGACTCGGCTCGCCGGCATAGATCGTCCGGATCGGCACCCACTCGAGGGGCAGCCCGAGCGCCACGCAACGGGCGATCATCTCGACCTCGAACTCGAAGCCCGATTCGTGGCTGTCGGCCATCGCCCGCATCAGTTCGCGACCGATGAGTCGATAGCCGGATTGGTTGTCAGGCACGCTCCGACCGAGAGCGAGGGAGACGGCGGCACCCCCCAGGACGTTCGAGAGCCGCCGCACTACGGGCATCTCGCTGAAATCCCGCCGCCCGACGATCAGCCCCGGCCTGCGATCTCGGAAGGCTGCCAGGAAGGCAGGGATCTCCGCCGGGTCGTGCTGGCCGTCCGCATCGAGCGTGACGACCGCGGCGGCACCATCGGCGAGCGCCTGCCGGAACCCTGCGCGCAGTGCGGCGCCCTTGCCTGCATTGGGGACCTGGCGGATGACCGTGGCGCCGGCAGCCTCCGCCTTGCTGGCGGTGTCATCCGTCGAGCCGTCATCCACGACGAAGACGGGAAGGTGCTGTCGTGTCGCCTGAACGACCGCGGCCACCCGCGGAGCCTCCTGGTACGCGGGGATCAGGGCGATGACGCGATCGACCGATTCGTCCACCGCCCAAGTATCAGGGCGCACCGATTCTCATGACCGACTCAGGAATGGGGCCGATTCTCGGAGCGTCGACGCACTCCGGCTGGAGCGCGCAAGGCAGCAGGAGAAATCGATGACAGCGAATCCGACAGACCCGGGGCACGGGGCGGCGTTCAGCGGCGCGACCGGCGCGCCAAGTCGCGGCCGGATCGGACTCGTCCTGGGCGGTGCCGCGCTCCTCGTGGTGGCGGTCGTCGCGACCTCGTTCGCCGCGGGCCCGAGGACGTCGAACGGCTCGAACGGCGGCAGCACGCCGTTCGCGCTCGGGCTCGATCCGGCCCTCGACGGGACCGAGGGACCCGGGCTCGGCCGCTTCGGCGCCCATGGATTCCGCGAGATCACCATCACGGCCATCAGTGGCAACGACATCACGCTGGGCACGCCGGACGGTTGGCGACGCACGATCACGATCACGGGCTCGGTGGAGCTGACGAAGGGCGGCCAGGACATCGCCGTTTCCGATCTTGCGGTCGGCGACCAGGTCCGCTTCCGCCAGGAACGCAACGATGACGGTAGCTACACGGTGACCGCCGTCGCCGTGGTCGTGCCGACCGTCACGGGCACCGTCAGCGACCTCACGACCACCGGTTTCAAGGTCACCACGCGTGATGGCTCCGTGTGGACGATCGCCGTCAACGGCTCGACGACGTATTCGTACGGGCAGGGCTCGGGCACACTCGCCGACGTCAAGGATGGTGGTGCGGTCCGGGTCCAGGGCACCGTGACGGCCGACAACCAGATGACGGCCACCAACGTCCGGGTCGCAGGCGATCGGGCCGTAGGGACCGTCACCGCCAAGACCACCGATACCATCACCATCGAGCGGCGCGACGGCACGAGCCTGACGATCCACGTCGACGGCGACACGACCTACCGCGTGGCCGGCATCGAGGACGCGGATCTCGGCGATGTCACGGTGGGCATGGCCATCGGCGCCACCGGCCGCGCTCGCAGCGACGGTTCGATCGACGCCGACGCTGTAGCGGCTGGCACCGTCCGCGGCCTTGGCCGCGACGGCACCGGCCGCGATGGCGGCAAGGGCCGCGCGGGCTTCGACGGCCCCGGCCTCATCCTCCCCGATCTCGCCGACCCGATCGGTGACGAGCAGATCGTGATCCCCATCGCCTGACCCACCTCCTCCGGGTCAGGACGAAGGCCCCGTCGCGTTTCGCGGCGGGGCCCGCTTATCCCATCACCGTAAGTACGAAGGGCTGCCTCCCGTCGCGCTGGCGCGGACGTAGCGTACGGCGATGGAACTCGTCATCGCTTTCGTTTCGGCACTGCTTGGCCTGAGCGTCGCGTTCTTCCTGTCGATCTCGTTCTACGACCTCCTGCCCGCCGGCTGGTTGCGGTTCGGTCGTCGGGCGCGATCCGTCACGGATTCCCTCGGCGGCCGCCGCCCGCTGCTCCCGCGCACGATCCACCACACGACGCTCGACTGACAGCGTCCGGCGCCAGGCCGTCTGTTGGCGTCCCCGGCAGGATTCGAACCTGCGGCCTTGCGCTTAGAAGGCGCCTGCTCTGTCCACTGAGCTACGGGGACACTGCGAGCGCCAGTCTAGACAGTCCCTTGCGTAACTGGCCTTCACCCGGTGGATGTGTCCTCGATCGCGTCGGTTATCTCGCGCTCTGCGACGGTCTTGGGCACCAGTCGTCGGGCCAGTCGTTCGGTCTGGGCGGACAGCTCCTGCACCCGCGGATCCTCCGGATCGAGGGCGGCTTTCTCCTCCTCGAGCGCCTTGAGCTGGCTGGCATCCGCCGCGATGTCCTCTGCGGTCGCCTTCAGATCGGATTCGAGGTCTGACAATGCCATCTCCCGTCCCCGCCCCTGCTGGATGGGTCACGGACGAACCCATCGACCGTCACGGTAGCAGTACCAGATCGTGAACGGTTCGCTGGCGAGCTCGCGCTCGCGGACGACTGCACGAGGATACCGCGAGCGGAGGCGCTCCTGGAAGGCCTCGGGGTTCGTCGCGCCATCAGCCAGTGCGGCCTCCGCGAAGGCCACGAAGTCGGCGTCGCTGCGTGGGTTCAAGACCAGAGCGGTTGGCACGATGACGGACTCCGCACGGGCCCCGATTGTCCGCCCGCGCCCGTTGCAGCTGCATACAACTGCCACCCGCCAGAGCGACCATTCATCCACACGTAGCACAGCTGTCGCCACGCCGTTGCGGTGCCGCACCACTTCGGGGCGCTCGATATGTCGATGCAATCCAGCGCCCGGACCATGCTGGGGTTTCGTTCGGCGGCGAGCGAGTACGTTCCGCTCCTGTGGCGGCGGTGCGTACACGTTGGGGGACGCCGCCGCCACACCTTCTGCAAGGGGCGGTGGCGCCGGTGGGCGAGTGGATCAAGCGACGCGGACCGGAGCGCTGGCACCTGGTCGATGACAGGCCGGACAGGGGCGCCGCCTGCGGGGCGGCCGACGTTGGTGCGGATCCGGTCACCTGGACCGACCCCGATCGTTATCCGCCGGACCTCGAGTGGTGTACGTCGTGCGCGGCGATCTTCAGCGGAGCCGCGAACGCTCCGATCCAGCCGACGGCTGGCGTCGCTCCGCTGGCCGACGGGGTCGAATAGGTATTCCGACGTATTCCCGTACGGACGTTCACTTTCATAGCCTCTCGAAAGACCCGGCTCGCTCTTCCCCCTGGCGATCCGGGTCTGCTGATTCCGCAGCTAACACAGGGGCGCCAGCAGGCGGCCGTTCGAACGGCAACGGCAAAGGAATGGGTCCGAGGTGGCCCCTTCGCCGGCGATGGCCGGACGGTGGGGACGGGGCCGGACGCCGACCGGGCGCCACGGAGTCGACCGAGACCGTCTCCCTGGCGCCCGGGACCATCGCCCGGTTCCGCATGATCCTCGGACCCGTTGCTAGGGTACGCCACGAAGGGGCCGAGTTCCACCCATAGCGGCGAGGGGGAGGGACCATCGGGGGAGGATGAGGCACCGATGCCCCCGTGCTACACTCCGCGCCCCATCGCACCCACCGGGATCGGTGCGTGTGTCAGAGGACCGTTCCGCCCATGACGGCCGGACCGACTCGCGCGCGAACGCCCACCGCCGCGCAACAGCTGGCCCTGGACCTGCCGGTCTCGCTACCGGCGATCGCGATAGAGCCCGAATGGAAGGCCCAGCAGCGACTGTGGGGCCATTCCTTCCATCCGATGTGCTCCTATCTCGCGAGCTTTCCAGCCGCGCTCGCCCACGCATTCATCGCCCGCTATTCGCGGCCGGGTGACGTCGTTCTCGACCCCTTCTCGGGTCGCGGCACCACACCGCTCCAGGCCTGCGCCGAGGGCCGGATCGGCGTCGGCAACGACCTGAACCCGTTCGCCCACCTGTTGACCGCCTCGAAAGTGGAGCCGGCCACCCGAGCGGGGGCGATGACCCGGCTGACCCAGCTCCGGCTGGGCTGGAATGCCGATGCTGCGGCGTGGACGGCCCTGGCCGTCCGTGTTGTGTCGGCCCCAACGGAGACCGTGGTCCCGCCGGCCGGCTCCGGCTCGGCCGCATCGGCATCCTCCGGCGTCGAGACCGTGCCGGTCGAAGTGGCCCTGGCGTTCCATCCGGAGACGCTCGGCCAGCTGCTCTACGTTCGAACCAGCCTCCGACTCGACGATCGCACCGACCGCTTCCTGGCCGCCGCGATCACCGGCATCCTGCACGGAAAGAGCGCGAGCTACCTGTCAGAACTCATGCCGAACACGTTCAGCATGGCGCCGCGCTACGTCCGTGACTTCGCGGCGCGAACGTCCTTCGCCTCGCCCCGCCGGGACGTGTTCGATGGCCTGGCCTCCAAGGTCGACCGATTGTTCCGCCAGCCGGCGCCATCGACCGAGGGCGTCGCGCTGCTCGGTGATGCGCGCGACGTGGCGCCGCGCGTGCAGGGCGCGCTGCGGGCGCAGGGTCGGCCCGACCGGGCGCGGCTGGTGGTCACGTCACCGCCGTATCTACGGGTCGTGAAGTACGGCTACTACAACTGGTTGCGGACGTGGTTCCTGGGCTTCGACGCGCGGGCGATCGACGCGACACTCGATGACGCCCACCATCGGGAGCCGTACCTGGCATTCCTACGAGACGTGCTCGCCGGCCTTCGAACCGTGCTGACTGATGATGCCGTGGTCGTTCTGGTCATCGGGGATGTGGAGACGGATCGTGGCCGGCGCATCCGGGGTGGCATCGGCCTGGCGGAACGAGCATGGGAGCAGGCTGCGGCCCCCGAGGGATACCGTCTCGCCGGCGTCGCGCTCGACGATGTCGCCGCGGTCCGCAAGATGACCAAGCTGTGGGGCGATGAGGCCGGCCGCGCCACCAAGACCGACCGGATCCTGGTCCTCGGGGCCAGCGAGTCGGGTCGTCGCCGGGCACTCGCCGCCGCGTCCCTCGATATCGATTGGACCTGGCCGCCACGGTCCTTGCGCGGCCTCTGAGCGGGCCGGGATCGCCGGTGTCCGACCCTCGACTAGGATGGGGCGGTGACCCGCCCGTCGACTGCCGTGCGCCGCTCCGGCGTCCTGGCGTGCGCCATCGCGATCGCCGCCCTGTCTCCCCTGACTACCTCGGCAGAGGAGATCATGCGGCTCGATGGCGCCGTCACCGACACGGCCGATGCCTTGGGGGGTCGAACCGCCGAGGTCGAGCAAGCGATCGAGGCCACGCTGGACCGTGGTGTCCAGGTCTTCGTGCTGTTCGTCCGTTCGACTGATGACCTGACCGCCGCCGATTACGCCGCCCAGACGGCCGACCGCAACTCGCTCGGAGTCGATGACGCGCTGATCCTCGTCGCGATGGACGACCGCACCGACTACATCTGGGTCTCGGATTCTCTCGACGAGATCACCGACGACGAGCTCGACACGATCCTCGCCGACACGCTGGAGCCGAGCCTGCGTGATGGCGAGCCGGTCGAAGGTGCGATCGCGGCCGTGCAGGCCCTTGGGGAAGCTGCCGGTTCCCCAGCCCCGACCGACGCGCCGGTCGTGCCTGGCCCGATCACCGTGACCCCGACCCCGAGCCCGGGCGAGACCGGCGACCGGCCGGGCGGTGCCGTCGGGCTCGGCACGATCCTCGCACTCGCGCTGGTCGTGGGCGGGGCCGTCGTGCTCTACTGGTCGTGGCGCCGACGACAGGCGACGCCGCCGGCGACATCGCCCGGCGTGGCAGGCACCGGCCCGGCGCTGAGCGGCCCAGAGCTCCGCCAACGCGCCAACGCGCTGCTCATCGCGACCGACGAGCGCATCCGCGACGCTCGACAGGAAGTCGACTTCGCCGAGGCGCAATACGGGTCCGAGGCCGTCGTCGAGCTCCGGGCGGCGGTCGCGGAAGCCCAGACCGAATTGGCCGCGTCGTTCACGATGCGCCAGCGACTCGACGACGACGAACCAGAAAGCGACCAGCAGCGCGAGGCCATGCTGCGCGAGATCGTCGAGCGGACCACGCGCGCCCAGGAGACGCTCGATGCGGAGACCGCTCGTATCCGCGAGCTGCGTGACCTCGAGCGCGACGCCCCGGCCACCCTGGTCGAACTACCCGGACAGATCGAGGCGGTCGAGGATCGCTTGCCGACCGTGCGCGAAACGCTCGATGACCTCAAGCGATACGCCGAACCGGCCTGGCGGCCGATCGCAGGTAACGTCGAGGAAGCAGAGAAGGGGCTGGCCGGAGCGCGGACGGCGGTCACCGTCGCGAGCGCGGCCATGTCGCGGGGCGATCGGTCGGATGTCGCGGTCGCCACCCGCGAAGCGCTCGAGGGCGTTACCGGCGCGACCGAGCTGCTTGACGCGATCGGGCGTCTGGCCGTCACGGTCGCCGATGCCGAGCAGCGTCTATCGTCGGAGTTGGCCGAAGCCGACCGAGATCTGCGCGGCGCGCGGCAGGCTCTCGCAGAGCTCGGCCAGCTCGATGTGGGAATGGCCGGCCGCGTTCGTGAGGTGGAAAGGGCGATCGACACGGCCCACGATGCCGCCAGGCAGCGCCCGGCCGACCCGGTGGACGCCCTCCGGCTAGCGACCGAGGCACATCGCCTCGCGGATGCGCTGTTGATCGCGGCTCGCGATGCCGCGACCGCGCGTGACCGCCTCGAGTCGGCTGCGGAGTCGTCGATCCGGACGGCGCAAGTCGAACTCGATCGGACCGCGACGTTCATCGCGTCCAGGCGCCGTGGGGTGGGCGAGGCTGCACGAACGCGGCTGGCCGAAGCGGAGCGGCACCTGGTGGGCGCCACGGCCCTGGCGACACGGGACCCGGCGGCGGCGGTCGACGGGGCACGCCGAGCGCAGCAGCTCGCCACCGAGGCATACCGGCTTGCGTCGTCCGACTTCTCCGACTGGGACCAGGGCGGCCCCGGCTGGGGCCAGCGCGGTGGCACCGGCGAAGGTGACGCGACCGCGCTGATCCTCGGTCAGATCCTGGGCGGCATCATCGGCGGCGCAGTCCGGTCCGGCGGCGGCTGGGGCGGTTCCCCGTGGGGCGGACCCGGCCGATCCAGTGGCGGCAGCCTGCCGGACTTGGGTGGGCTCGGCGGTGGCTGGGGTCGTGGAGGCGGCTTCGGCACCGGCGGCTTCGGGGGCGGCGGTGGCGGACGAGGCCGAGGCGGCCGTTGGTGATCCGATCGGAGGCTTTGCGCGGCATGGTCGCCGGACGTACCGTTACGCGCACATCCCGATTTCTTGGAGACAGCGATGGCACAGACCTCGATCCTCGGCCGCGTCGGCCAGCTGCTTCGGGCGAACATCAACGCGATCCTCGATAGCGCCGAGGATCCAGAGAGGATGCTCGACCAGCTCGTTCGTGACTTCACCGACAACATCGCCGAGGCCGAGGATGCCGTGGCCCAGACGATCGGCAATCTCCGACTGCTCGAGGACGACGCGAAGGAGGCACGCGCGGCCGCAACGGACTGGCTGGCCAAGGCCAAGGCGGCGTCTCGACGCGCCGATGAGCTTCGCGCAGCGGGCAGCGCGGCGGAGGCCGATCGATTCGACGAACTCGCTAAGATCGCCCTCCGTCGGCAGGTCAGCTACGAGAGCCAGACGACGACGCTCGACACCCAGGTCGCCGCCCAGACCGAATTGGCCGACAAGCTCAAGGACGGGCTGAACAAACTCCGGGTGAAGCGCGAGGAGCTCGTCCAGAAGCGCGACGAGATCGTCGCCCGGGCGAAGATGGCGCAGGCCCAGTCCACGGTCCAGGAGACGCTGCAGAGCGTGTCGGTGCTCGATCCGACGAGCGAGCTGGCCAGGTTCGAGGAAAACGTCCGTCGGCAAGAAGCCCAGGTCCGTGGCCGCGAAGAGGTCGCCGCGTCGTCGATCGAGCAGCAATTCGAATCGCTCGAATCAGCCGAGGACGAGCTGGACGTCGAGGCGCGTCTTGCGGAGCTCAAGTCCGCCGGCTGATCATCGGTCGGACGTCACCTCCTCGGTGGGGCGTCACCCTAGAATGCGCCCATGCAGCTGATGTACCACCCGTCCGACCTGGCCACCATGGATCCGCTGGTCCTGATGAAGAACCTCGACCATGTCCGGATGACCAGTCGTCGGCTGTCGTACATCCTCCAGCAGCAGGTCCATCTCTACACACCCGAGGCGAACGAGATTCGCGAGCAGATCGACCGCTACGTCGAGGCGGAGCGCCAGATCGAGGGCGAGATGGCCAGGCGTCGCATCCGCGCCTGAACATGACGAAACCCCGCCGGATGCCGGCGGGGTTTCGGATGATGAGTGCGGTGCCGGTTATGCCCCGGCGGGCACCGCGGCGAATCGGACGGGTCGTTCGCCTCGCTCCCTTGGGTTCGCAGCCCCGTCGGCCGCGACTGGCTGGATGTCCTCCACCGCCGGCTCGACCGGCGTGATCACGACGGCCATCGGTCGCCGGAGTGCCTGCTCCTCCGCGACGATCCCGGCGGCCATCGTGGCGAGGGCCGGCATGTCGAAGAGGCCGAACCCGATGCCATGCGCCGCAAGGTCCTCGACACCCAGGCCGCGGAAAAGGCCGCGGGCCGCAACGGCGCACATCTCGTCATAGAGCTCCGGCCAGCCCACGCGTCGGCGCCGATAGCAGAATCGGATGAAGTCGGCCGCGTCCGGGTCGGGGACTCGCGTGGCGGCATAGCGGGTTTCCATCGATGGCGCACCCTCCCTTCAGCCCTGGCGAGCGCCCCGACGGGACGCCTGCGCACGGCGTACGACGGCAACACGAAACCAGGGCCGGCCTGGACGGTCGTGTCGGAAGACCGTTCGCCGGACGGTGGTTCCTGGTGTCCGGCCGC
Organism: Candidatus Limnocylindrales bacterium; assembly: GCA_036257225.1. Classification (GTDB taxonomy): domain Bacteria; phylum Chloroflexota; class Limnocylindria; order Limnocylindrales; family CSP1-4; genus SPCO01. The sequence continues at coordinate 20,043 of DATAFZ010000117.1, forward strand.
CTGCCTGGGTCAGCTGCGACCGGGTGTCGCGACATCGTAGGCGTCCGTGGGACGCCCCGGAAGAGGGCTTGTCCACGACTTCATCCACGAACTTTTCCACATCGGTGGACAGCTGCTAGAACACCCGTGCGGAACGTGCGTGAACCGGTTCAGGCGCGCTTGCGGACGAGGCCCAGGCCCGGTCGGTCGCTCAGGCGCCAGCGCTTGTCCGACCCGAGCTCGAGGCCTTCGAACGGGTCGTCGGCAAGCAGCAGGTTGCCGTCCAGGTCCACCCATTCGGCGAGGGAGGCGACGGCTGCAGAGGCGGCGATCCCGACCGATGTCTCCTCCATACAGCCGAGGAAGGTCCGGAACCCCAGCTCCCGCCCATGCGTGAGCATCCGATGTGCCGCTGCGATCCCGCCGCACTTGGCGAGCTTGACGTTGATCCCGGCGACGACCCCGACGAGCGCCTCGAGATCCTCGGGGAGGACACACGACTCATCGGCGACGATCGGCACGTCCGAGCGGTCCTGCAGCCATGCCAGGTCGCGATAGGCACGGGCCGGGAACGGTTGCTCGATGAGCTCGACGCCGAGCTCCACGAGCGACGGAAGGAGCTCGGTCGCCGCATCACGAGTCCAGCCGGTGTTGGCGTCGATCCGGATGGGACCGGCGTAGACGTCGCGGACGGCGCGCAGCGTGGCGAGGTCCGACGGCCCGCCGACCTTGATCTTGAGCGCCGGAAAATCGGCCGCACGGCGGGCGCGCTCGGCGACGACCGCAGGCTCGTCGATGCCGATCGTGAAGTCGGTCGGGGGGAGCTCAGCCGACAGTCCGCGCAAGGCGTGGACGGGCACACCGGCAGCCTTGCCGGCCAGGTCGTGCAGCGCGATGTCGATCGCGCAACGTGCCGCCCCGTGACCCCGGATCGCACCTTCCATCGCCCGGCCGGCGGCATCGACCCCACGCTCGTCGAGGTCTGGCTCGCCGATCGCATCGAGGAGCATCGGTGTGACGGTCGCCATCGTCTCCGGGGTTTCACCGTAGAAGCGGTCCGGGTAGCCCTCCCCTAGCCCGACGTGATCGGGGTAGCGCTCGTCCCGCAGCTCGACGACGACCGTCGTCACCCGCGTGCCCTCGCCATGCTCGGAGCGAGCGATGCGGAACGGGTCGCGCAAGGGAAGCGACAGGACCTCGTGGCTGAGGGTCAGACCCATGGCAGGCCGTCGACGGCATCGCGGATCGCCGGCCACAGCTGGTCCGCGCCGAAACGGACCGGATCGTCTGCCGGCAGACCGGTCTCAGCGGTGATTCCGTCGATGACACGCCGCGCCTCGTCGTCGTCGGCATAGAGCGATGTGTTCAGCGCGATGGCCACGACCTTCGACGGCGCGACCATGCCCGCGATCCGCTCATGGAGCTCGATGAATGGCGGCAGCGAGGCGATCGGAAAGGATGTTTCCGGCAGATGGTCGAAGTCGTGCTCGACGAGGCCGGGCTTGTGGACCATGACCATGGCGTGCGGCGTCGCGCCATGGATGAGGCCCATCGTCACCGCGCTGAACGCCGGATGGTCGATCGAGCCCTGGCCTTCGACGAAGACCCAGTCGGCGCGGCGCTCACCCTGCTCGACCAGCCACTCGACCGTCCCGTTCGTGAAATCGCTGATGACGCGATCGACCGCCACACCCCAGCCCTCGATCAACATCCCCGTCTGGCCGGTCGGCACCATGACCGCGGAGGCGCCGTCTCGACGGGCCGCGGCGACGATCTCGAGCGCGACCGACATCTTGCCGATCGCGCAGTCCGTTCCGACGGTCAGGATGACCCGCTTGCCCTGCTGGTGACGCCGCCCGACCGTCGTTTCCATCCGGTCCGGCGGGCGTCGGTAGTCGATCAGGCGGGTGCCCGCCGCCTGCGCAGCCGCCGCGAACTCCGGGTCGTCGCCGAGGAACTGATGGAGACCCGAATGGATCTCCAGGCCCGCCCGGATCGCCTCGAGGATGGTCGCCCTCCAGGCCGGTGGCAGCTTCCCGCCCGTTGGCGCGATACCGATGAGCAGGCCATCGGGGCGGACCGGGCCGGCGAGTGCCTCCGACAACGACCCGACGAAAGGGATGTCGCGATCTGGCAGGAACTCCGACATATTTCGGCCGGCCATCGTCGAGTCGAGGATGGCCACGATGGTGTCGCGCCCGTAGCGGATCACACCCATCGCGGTCTTCGCCTCGTGGATCCCGAACTGGCCCTCCGTCAGGATGACGAGGCGGCGCGGCTCGGTCGGCAGCATCCGGGCAGTCTACGGAAAACGAGAACGCCCCCGGGGCGCGGTCCGGGGGCGTTGGAAGATGCGAGTCTCGGGCCGAGTGTACGCCGGTCGCTGCCGGCTGGCGAGGGACGTTCAGGCCTGCTCCCAAGAGAGGCCTGGACATCGTCCACCGCGGAGTATGTGAACGTGCCGACGCGCGAAGCGGGTGTCATGAAACGAGCTCGTGCTGGTGGAGGTGAGTCCACGCAGCAGGCTTCTCTATTACGTTCTTGGCTCACGTTGCATCGCGCGCTTGGTCTAGCAGGATCGCCGGCAAGCCGAAGACCGGGAAGAGCGTCGCGTCGAAGGTCGTGATCTCCGCGACCTTGCCGCCCTCGATGCGGAGGATGTCGAACTTGAAGGCCTCGAACTTCGTGCCACCCCATGGCCGCAGGTAGCTGGCCGCCGCCGGCTGGCGGTTGGCTCGCACGGGCACGAGGCGCCACTCCCCGGGGTCACGCAGCCCGACGATCAGGCTCTGGACGATCGCCTCGCGACCGTTGAACCAGTAGGGGTGCGGTGGCATGGCCACACGAGCGTCCTCGCGAAGCATGGTGACCGCCGCCGCAACGTCGGCGCGCTCGTGGGCATCGATGAACCGCACCAGCAGCTCCAGCTCATCTTTGGTCGGCTCGGGCGGTGGCGCATCGTTCCGTCCGATCGGCTGGTTCGCTCGCATGGTCGAGCGAGCGCGCTGGAGTGCGCTGTTGACGGCAGCCACGCTCATATCGAGTTGCGCCGCGGTCTCTGCGGCCGAGAAGTCGAGCACGTCGCGCAGGATGAGAACGGCGCGCTGGCGCGGCGGCAACAGCTGGATCGCGGCCAGATAGGCGAGCTCGATGGTCTCGCGGCGCACGGCGAGTGCATCGGGCTCTTGGTCAGGAGGCGCGACCTCGTCGAGCAGGCGGTCCGGGTAGGGTTGAAGCCACGCGACCTCGCCCAGCGAGCTCAGCGTCCTCGCTCGCGGGCGACGGTCGGCACGACGAATCGCGTCGAGACAGACATTCGTCGCGATCCGGTAGAGCCACGCACGGACGGCGGAGGAGTCATCGAAAGCCTCGCGGCTGCGCCAGGCCCGCAGGAATGTCTCCTGCACAGCGTCCTCGGCGTCCTCGAACGATCCAAGCATGCGATAGGCGTGCACCCGCAGCTCGGGCCGGTGGGGTTCGACCCGAGCCGCGAAGGCGGTGTCGCTCACGGTCCTTAGTCTGCCCGGCTCCCCGAGATGTCGTACGGGACGTTGCCAGGATCGCCCTCGTGACCAGGATCGGGGCGCCAGCCGCCGGAGAAGACGGTGCCGTCGTCGTTCCATCGGCCATTGAAGTTGGCGTTGAGCGCCTCTGCGCGGATCCTCAGGTCGTCGCCGTCGATCTCCCATCGGTACGGCAACGGCACGGGCGCCATGTTCGCGTACACCGTCGAGGGGAAGGTACCCGTCGCCGGGTCGTAGCCGATGACCTCGAGGCTCTGGATGTCCATGCCCATGAAGTCAGCGGCGAAGCGCTGGACCAGGAAGTTGCCACCAGGGAGCCACTCGAACGAGGTCCGAGCTGTGACGTTGTCGACATCCGAGTCGAGTGTCCGGCCCTTCATCGCCCACGTGCCAACGAATCTGTCGAGCTTTCGAAGCGCGGGATCGGGCCCTGGAAGCTGCGGCGCCGCATCCGCGGGCGCCTGGGGAGCAGCAGCAGGTGTGTCGTAGTCGGACATCGTGTGCCTTCCTTTCGGGTAGGGCGTCGTTCGATATCCCGTATAACGCTCCGAGCCTCACCGACTCATCGGTGAGAGTGCGAGGCGATCCGCACGGTCCTGCCGCGACCATCACGGACGGGCGTGGGCACCTCGACAGCCGCTGATCAACCCGGGGCGGAGCTCGTGCGCGGTGCCCGGAGCAGCCCGACGCCGAGGGTCACCACGCCGGCCACAAGGAAGAGGCCGCCGAGCGGCACCAGCAGGATGAGCGCATTCGGCGCGGTCATCTCGGGGCTCACCACCGACAGGAAGAAGCCGGCCGGCATCAGGATCGCCGCGAATGGGACGCCGTGGCGCGCCAGCCACAGCCAACGGCCCGTCAGGCGTGTCTCGTCGACGTACCGCAACAGCACCAGGGCGAGGATGAGCATCACGCCGGCGTGGGCGTGACCGGCTCGCCACAGGGACTGGCGGACTTCGTTATCGAGGTAGCCGGGACCCTGCCCGACGATCATCGATAAGAGCGATGCGCCGCCGAAGGCGACTGCCGGGATGACGATCAGGATGATGCCGGCCAGGCGGCGCGTCTCGCGAGCCATGTGATACCTTCCTTGACCTGCTACTGTGTCATGTGACTGTGTCACCTTAGACGTACCACAGTGTCATGTCAAGAGGGAATGACTCGATGACCGACCGACGTCCCCTGAACGCGACCGCAGCGTCGCTCCTCGGTTTCCTGCACGACGGCCCGTCGAGCGGCTACGAGCTTGCGGCGACGGCACAGCGAACCATCGGCAACTTCTGGACACTGACCCAGAGTCAGGTCTACCGCGAGTTGGCGTGGATGGCCGAGGCCGGCCTGGTGAGCGCCGGCGAGCGGGGCGCACGGGATCGGCGCCCGTACAGCGTCACCGACGCCGGACGGGCTGCGTTCGCCAGGTGGATCGATCGCCCGCCGGGACCCGAGACGATCCGCCATCCCCTGCTCCTCACCGTGAGCTTCGGCCGGTTCCTGCCACCCGACCGACTGGCGACCTTCCTCCGGCAGCATCAGGAGGCCCACGCCGAGCTGCTGCGGACCTACGAGTCCCAGCACCGGGAGTTGGAGGCGGCGGGGTCCGAGGCTGACCCGTACGGCCTGGCCACGCTCGAGTTCGGCATCGGGTACGAACGGGCAGTGCTCGACTGGTTCGCGACTTCGGCGCAGGCGATCGCAGCGGGCACCTAGGGCTTGACGTCGTGTTCATACAACCGTATGGTTGTATGTATGCAGATCGCCCCACCTGACTTCGACCGCATGTTCGGCGCCCTCGCGGACCACACCCGCCGCGACATCGTCCGCCGTGCGATCGACGGTGAAGAGGGCGTCGTGGAGTTGGCCAGCCATTACCCGATGAGCTTCGCGGCGGTGCAGAAGCACGTCGCCATCCTCGAGCGGGCCGGGTTGGTCACGAAGCAGCGCAGCGGGCGGCGCAAGGTCGTCCGGACCAACCTCGAGGGGCTGCGCGTCGCGCGTCGGCTGCTCGACCAGTACGAGGAGCTGTGGCGCGGGCGGATCGCCCGCATGACAGCGCTCGTCACCGAGAACCTGGAGGAGACCGAACGATGACCGTGACCGCAGTCCGCAAGGACCCCGATGCCATGACCTTGATCGTGGAGGCAGAGTTCGATGCACCGCCCAAGCGGATCTGGCAGCTGTGGGCCGATCCGCGCCAGCTCGAGCGCTGGTGGGGCCCGCCCACCTACCCCGCTACCTTCACCAAGCACGACCTCGCGCCCGGCGGCCGCATCGAGTACCACATGACCGGCCCCGACGGCGATCAGCCCAAGGGCTACTGGGACATCGTCGAGACCGAACCGCCGAATCGGCTCGTGTTCCGTGACGGCTTCGCCAACGAGGATGGTTCGCCGAACACGGACCTGCCGGTGAACACGGTCCGCGTGACGATCGACGAGGCCGATGCCGGTCGAACCCGGATGTCGATCGCGACGATCGCCCCCAGCACCGAGGCGCTGGAGCAGCTGATCGCGATGGGCATGGAGGAGGGCCTCAAGCAGGCCGTCGGCCAGATCGACGCCATCCTGGCCGAGGAGAAGGAGACAGCACGATGACGACGATGACCCGACCGACCACGCACACCCTGGACGTGCCGGGGGCGACGCTGACGTACGACATCCGTCGCAACGACGCCAGCACAGAGCCGATCCTGTTCCTCATCGGGTCGCCGATGGGTGCCGCCGGCTTCGGCACGTTGTCCGGCTATTTCCCTGACCGCACGCTCCTCACCTACGACCCTCGCGGGTCGGAGCGGAGCATCAAGCACGACCCGTCGACCCCATCGACGCCTGATGAGCATGCCGATGACCTGCATAGGATCATCCAGGCCGCAGGTGGGCCCGTGGACCTGTTCGCCAGCAGCGGCGGCGCGACGAACGCACTCGCCCTGGTAGCCAAGCAGCCCGAGGATGTTCGGACGCTCGTGGCACACGAGCCGCCGATCGCGACGGTCCTGCCCGACGGCGAGAATGCCAAGGCGGCCGCCCGCGCCGTCCACGAGACGTATATGACGAGCGGCTTCAGCGCCGGGATGGCCCACTTCATCGCCGTCGTCAGCCACGAGGGTGAGTTCCCCGCCGATTTCGCCGACCGGCCGGCGCCGGATCCGGCGATGTTCGGTATGCCGACCGAAGACGACGGCTCGCGCGACGACGTGCTGATGGCCCAGAACATCATCACGGGCACGCACTACGAGCTCGACTTCGACGAGCTGCGGAGGGCCCCGACCAGGATCGTCCTTGCCCTCGGGGTCGAGTCGCAGCAGATCATGGCCGGTCGGGGCGCGACGGCCGTCGCGGAACGGCTGGGCGTGGAGCCCGTCATCTTCCCGGGCGGCCACAACGGGTTCATGGGCGGCGAGTACGACCAGCCGCCAGGCGAACCGGGAGCCTTCGCTGCGAAGCTGCGGGAGGTGCTGGCGCAGGCCTGACAGCGCATCCCGTCGCGGCGATGGGCGTCATCCGAGGATCGATTGATGTCGTCCCGTACGATCGGCCCGTGCAGCTCCGTCGGAAGCGATTCGATCTCCGGATGAGGTCCGGAACGTCGAGAAAGTGCCCGCTTTCAGGGCTTCCACCTCCGCCGTGACCGGCACGTCGAGCTCGGCTAGACCAAGGTCACTTGGCAATGTGACAAGTGGACCTGTCATCGCGCTGGATGCGGCGCGACAGTGTCGGCATGAGAAGCCGTCGGCAGGTCCTCCGCACCCGGTTGCGGGTCGCGCGGGCCGAGCGCGACTTATCGCAGGCAGAGCTGGCACGGGCAGTGGGCGTGAGCCGCCAAACGATCAGCTCGATCGAGACCGGGCAGTACTGCCCCTCGACTGTGCTGGCTCTGCGCCTGGCCGACGTGCTGGCGACGCCATTCGCGGAGCTGTTCTGGCTCGAAGGAGGCCCCGATGGATCGACTATTGGTACGTGACGAGCGCGAGGTGAGCGTCGACCGCGCCGCCGACCGGCTCGCCTACCTGGCACTGTCATTCGGACTGTTGGCGGTCGTGGCCTATCGCAGCTTCGTCGATGGGGTCGCCTCGTGGGAACTGCTGGGGCTGGTCCTGGTCGGCGGAGCGGTCAGTACGGCGTATCGACTCCGGCAGCGCGTCCTGTCGCGTCAGGCTGTGCTCGTCCTGGCGCTAACGGCGCTGGTCGCCTTGGTGGTCGGCGTCGTCGTGGCCCTCGGTCTTCGTTCTTGAGGCGAGTGTCGAGACAGCCATGATGTCGGCGTCGGTTCGCCCAGCCCAGGCGCGGCCGTTCGGTTCGCGACCCATCACGACGCTGGCGCTCACCTGAGTCGATCCGCGCCAGACGTCGAACCCGCGCCGATGATGGCTACGGCCCGCAGTAGCTCGGTCTGGCGACCGTAGGCGCTACAGGCCCATCGGCAGGGTGTTGTTGGGCCGATCGGCTCTCGGTAGACTGCCAGGAAGCAGACAGATTCGGTCCCAAGCTAGTGACGCTCGGCGACATCGACGGGCTCAGCCTTGAGCATCTCCGATCCGGGTGGGTTGGCCGGCGAGTAGGAGGCTGACGTGCGCCGCGCACTGCACCCGAGACTGACTCGAAGGTCGCTCCTGAAGATCGGCCTTGCCGGCGGCGCGGCCCTGTTCGTTCCATGGCGCTTCGGACCGGCCGTGGTGAGCGCCCAGATCCGCGGCGGGAGCCTTGCGCCGGGCGATGTCCCGAAATACGCGACGCCGCTGCTCATTCCGCCGGTGATGCCGCGGGCGGGATCCATCCCCAACGTGCGCGGTAAGCCCATCGACTACTACGAGATCTCGATGCGCCAGATCGGGCAGCAGGTCCTCCCGGCCGGTCTGCCTGCCACCACGGTCTGGGGGTACGGTGCCGTCGCCTCGGCAAGCAAGCGGGGTCTCCTGCTCCACAACGCCCCGTCGCTCACCATCGAGGCCATGTGGAACCGTCCGGTCCGGGTCAAGTGGATCAACGAGCTGATGGACGCGAACGGCCACTACCTGCCGCACCTGCTCCCGGTGGATCCGACGCTGCACTGGGCCAACCCGCCCGGCGGACTGGACGGCCGTGACGCTCGCCCGGTGTTCTCGTCAACGCCCGGCCCGTATACCGGTCCGGTCCCGATCGTCACCCACGTTCATGGCGCCGTCGGCGTCGGCGACGAAAGCGACGGGTACGCCGAGGCGTGGTACCTCCCGAACGCGAGCGACATCCCGTCCGGCTATGCCCGCGAGGGCACCTGGTACGACTTCTTCAAGGCAAAGGCGGATGCGCGGTTTGGCGCCGCTTGGGAACCAGGCTACGCGACGTTCCAGTACCCGAACGACCAGCGCGCGTCGACGGTCTGGTACCACGATCACGCCCTCGGCATGACGCGGCTCAACGTATACGCGGGGCCGGCCGGCTTCTTCCTCATCCGCGGCGGTCCCGACGGCGACGATGCCGTGCTCGACGGCCGCTTCGGCACGACGGCGGTCCTCCCGGGCCCGGCGCCGAAGGCCAACGACAGGTTCCCGCCCAACAAGACCTACTACGAGATCCCGATCGCCATCCAGGATCGCGCGTTCGACGACGACGGGTCGCTCTTCTACCCCGACACGCGTGAGTTCTTCGACGGCGCCACGGCCGACGATCCGGGCTTCATTCCGGAGACGGACCTCTCTCCGATCTGGAACCCCGAGTTCTTCGGCAACACGATCATGGTGAACGGCAACACGTGGCCGTTCCAGACGGTCGAGAAGCGGCGCTACCGGCTCCGCTTCCTGAACGGCTGCCAGTCGCGCTTCCTGATCCTCGATTTCAACGACATCCCGGGCGTCGAGGTCTGGCAGATCGGCAACGAGGGCGGGTTCCTGGCGGCGCCGGTCAATCTGACCGCGGACAACGGCAATCGGCTGCTCATGGGCCTAGCGGAGCGAGCCGACCTGATCGTCGACTTCACGAACGTGCCGGTCGGCAACCACGTGCTCGGCAACGTTGGCCCGGACGAGCCGTTCGGCGGCGGCGAGCCGCCTGACGACTTCGACCAGGCGGACCCGGACACGACCGGTCAGGTCATGCAGTTCCGGGTCGTCCCGGCGGTGGCCCCCGATCCGACCTCGCCGCCGCAGTTCCTGGTGCTCCCGCCCATCACGCCGCTACCGGCGGCCACACTTACGCGGCCGCTGGCACTGATCGAGCTGATGTCGACGGTTCACGATGGCCCCTCGGAGGCCGCGCTCGGACACGTGGACGCCGACGGCATGCCGGTGCACCAACCGTGGGCCGATTCGGTCAGCGAGAACCCGAGCGTTGGCAACACGGAGGTCTGGGAGTTTCATAACTTCACGGCCGATGCTCACCCGATGCACGTCCACGAGGTCGCGTTCGAGGTCGTGAACCGGCAGGGGTTGGTCACCAACGAGGATGGCGAGACCGAGCCACCGTCTCGGTTGGTCGGCGATCCACGACCGGCCGAGCCCTGGGAGAGCGGATTCAAGGACACGGTCATTGCCAATCCGGGCGAGGTCACGAGGGTGCGGGCTCGGTTCGACACGCCCGGCCAGTTCGTGTGGCACTGCCACATCGTCGAGCACGAGGACAACGAGATGATGCGGCCCTACCGCATCGGTCCGGAGCAGCCCGGGCAGCCTGCCTGACCGTAGCGATACGAGGCGAGCGCCGTGCCGATGCGCGGCGCTCGCTGGATTGCACTGCCTGGCTAGCGGCGCACGGCCTTCGCCGCCTCGAGGACCACCGTCGGGAGCAGCGCGAGGAGAAGCACGATCCCGAGCTCGGCCGGCCCGAGCCACGCCGTCTCGAGCAGCTTGCGGCCGAGCGGCAGGTAGATCGAGGCGGCGACCACGAGGACGGAACCGGCGACGGCGAGGATCAGCGCCGGGTTGCGCCCCGCCTGCCAGGCAGGCGACCGCGGGGCTCGCACTGCGAAGACCAGCACCAGCTCCGCGAGGGCGACAGTGGCGAAGGCCATCGTCTGGGCCGCGTCGGGCTCCAACTCGCGGCCTGCGAGGTAGGCCCCGGTGGCGGCGAGCCCGACCGCGAGGCCTGCGATCCCGAGGATGGCCGAAAGCTCGCGACCGAGCAGCGTCCCGAGGCCCTGCGGCGGCCGGCGCATCGTGTCGGGCGAGGCCGGGTCGCGGGCGAGCGCAACGGCGGGTAGCCCGTCGGTCAGCAGGTTGACGACGAGCACCTGGACGACCGTCATCGGCGCTCCGAGCCCCGCGATGATCGCGATAGCGAAGAGGACGACCTCCCCGAAGTTGGCGGAGAGCAGGAAGGCGACGAACGTGCGGATGTTGTCCGCGATCCGGCGCCCCTCGCGGACGGCCGAGACGATCGTCGCGAAGTTGTCGTCGGTGAGCACGATGTCAGATGCCTCGCGGGCCGCCTCCGTGCCCGAGCGTCCCATCGAGATCCCTACGTCGGCGCGCCGGAGCGCGGGAGAGTCGTTGATCCCGTCTCCTGTCACGGCGACCGTCTCGCCGCGGTCCTGGAGGCGCTCGACGAGCCGCAGCTTGTCGGCCGGCTCGACACGCGCGTGCACCGCGTCTTCCCGGTCAGGGGGGATGCCGACCTGCTCGGCGATCGCGGCTGCGGTCCCGGGGTGGTCCCCCGTGACCATGACGACGTCGATCCCTGCGCGGTGTGCCATCTCGACGGCCGCCGGGACCGCGGGGCGGACGGGATCCTCCAGCGCGACGACGCCGAGCGGCTCGAGGCGCTGCTCCGCCTCCTCCGGAGCGACGGGTCCGCCGTCGAGGTGCCGCTCGGCCACGGCGAGAACGCGTAGCCCACGCTCGCCCCAGGCTGCGGCGACATCCTCGAGCCGGGCCTGTTCCTGCGGTTCGATCTCGCATCGCTCGAACACGGTCTCGGGGGCGCCCTTGACGACGAGGCGCGCTCGTAACGGCGTCGTGAAGAGCACGGTCGCGCGGCGCCGGACGGCGTCGAAGGGAATGTCCGAGACGCGCTCGTGGTTGCCGTCGG
>DATAFZ010000118.1:0-10665 GCA_036257225.1 Candidatus Limnocylindrales bacterium
TCGGTGCCCTTGTAGATGACCGCCCCGGTGGCGTTGACCGACGTGGCCTGCCCGGCGGGGCCCCTCGGCAAGGGTGCGATGCCGAGCTCGATACCTGCCGCTTCGTGGGTCGGGACGAGCCATGACCCGTTGATCTCCATCGCCGCAACGCCCTGCTCGAAGGCATCCCCGGTCTCGGCGAAGAGGGCCGGGTCCGGTGCCACCTTCTCCTTCCAGATGAGGTCAGACAGGAACTGGATGCCGGCCGCGCTCTCAGGCTTGTCGAGGGCCGATGCAGTCCCTTCGGCGTTCAACACGTCGCCGCCCGCCTGCCATACGAAGGAAGCCCAGGCGTTCTCCATATCGGTCGTTTCCGTATACAGACCCCACTGGTCGATGGTCCCGTCACCGTTGGTGTCCACGGTGAGTTTCTTGCCTACCTCGACGAGCTTCGCCCAATCCCATGAGTCGTCGGGGTAGGGCTCGCTTGCCGCATCGAACATGGCCTTGTTGTAGTAGAGCGCGACGACGTTGAGATCCCGGGGTAGGCCGAAGACGTTGCCATCCTTGGTGGTGAATTGGCGGACGGCATTCGCGTCGAGCTGGTTCAAGTCGTAGCTCTCCGCCTCGACGAGCGGCGTCAGATCCAGCAGTACGTCGCGAACCTGGTCGTCCGGGCCGATCGGGCCGTCCATGGCGAACACGTCGGGGGCCGCGCCGCCCGCCAGCCCGGTCTGGACCTTGTCCCAATAGGCGTCCCAGTCCGAGACGGTCACGTTCACGGTGACCGACGGATTGGCGGTCGTGAAGCCTTCGACGATGGCCTGCTGATTGGCGATCTCGGCCGGATCGCCCCAGATCGCGTATTCGATCGTGGCGGGCGGGCCGGTATAGCCGCCGCCCGTGGACGCGGCAGGCGAGGCTGACGTGGCGGGCGTGGCGGGCGGCGCGCTCGCCGACGGCGACGTCGTCGTCCCACCGCACGCGGCCACCAGCAGGGCGACCCCTGCCAGGAACGCTCCCCACCTGGTCCGCTGGCTCGTGGCTGGTTGGCTCATTGCTCTCCTCCTCTATGGATCTGACACCGAGCCACCCAGCCAGTCGGGTAGCCAGTGCGCTTCGGCCGCGATGAGTTCGTCGGTCAGGCGCCATACCTCGTCGAGCGAGAGTCGGGCCTGGATCTGGGGGTCGGTCATGACCGCGTGGTAGACGAGGTCGCGGTCCTCGTCGAGGGCGGCCCGGACGGTCAGCTCGGCGCACTCGGCGGCGGGTCGTGTGTAGGCCGTGCATGGCGGCGGCAACGGCCCGACCGCGATGGGATGAACGCCCAGCCCATCGACGAGGGCTGGCACCTCCACGGTGGCCTCGGGTGGCAGGTTCGAGATCAGCGATCCGCCTGCGAAGCCCGACGGGTCGATGTGGTTGGGGACGTTGGCGACGATCCGGGCAGGCTCGCCGGTGGCGAGCGAGTGGATGATGACCGCAGCGTACTCGCCGCTACGCTCGATCTCGAACGGCTCCCCGGCATCGAGCCGGCGCCTTGTCTCCTCGTATTCGGCGAGGTTGTTCGCCACACGCGTGAGGTACTCGCCGATCGGGACGTGCATCCGCACCGCAAGGTCGCCTTTGGGGATATACCACGGGTTGTACTCGGCGTGGTGTTCCGACGACTCCGTCGGGTAATAGCCGAAGCGTTGGAACATGTCCGCCCGCACGAGGTCGTCGTCCGGCACCCGGCCGGCGGCGACGAATTCGTGCAGCTCCGGGTATAGGTCGCGGCCCCGATGTTCGAGGCGGAGGATCCAGGCGAGGTGGTTCATGCCGCCGGACAACGCGTCGACCTCGGCGGGCGGCAGGCCGAGGTAGCCGGCCAGCCGGTCGACCGTCCAGTAGACCGAGTGACAGAGCCCCACCGCACCTGCGCCGAACTCATCGAGGGCGCGGATCAGGATCGCCATCGGGTTGGTGTAGTTGAGGAAGAGGGCGTCCGGGCTGACCTCCACCATGTCCCGCCAGATGTCGGTCACCACCGGGATCGTCCGCAAACCACGGAAGACGCCACCGATGTTGATCGTGTCGTTGATCGTGTAGCGCAGCCCGTATCGCGCGGGGATGTCGAAGTCCAGCTGGGTCGCAGCTGCCCCACCGACCTGGATCGTGTCGATCACGACATCCGCACCGGCCAGAGCCTGCCGCCGGTCGAGGTGCGCCGTGATGCGCGGCTCGGCGCCGAGGGCGCCCGCCGTCCACTGGGCCATCCGCTCGGCGATCTTCAGGCGATCGGCATCGATGTCGTGGAGGACCAGGTCCGCGTCACGCAGCTCGGGGTACGACAGGATGTCGCCCAGGAGATTGCGAGTGAACTCGACGCTGCCGGCGCCGATGAAGACGATCCGCATGGCGGACTCAGACGCCCACGATGTGGGTCAGCCCTTGGCTGTGGTAGCGCTCGACCCAGCCCGGCCGGTCCGGGTCGAGCCCGCGGCGGCGTGCCAGCTCGTCGGCGAGCAGCACGATCGGCGGGACGGCCGTCAGTGGCGCGTGATCCTCGAGCGCGTCCGACGGCAACGCGAGCAGCAACGAGCCGGGCACCATCTGCTGCGGCCCCACCTCGACGATGCGTGCTCCCCAATCCGCGGCGTGCCGGACGATCTCGGCAGTCGCCGACCGGCCGGGACCGTTGGGAGCGATCGCGACGACGACTGTCTCCGGCCCGATGACGGTCGATGCGCCGGATGTCATCTCCCATGTCTCGGTCGGCTCTGCGTGGAGCAACGCCACCTCCTTGAGCTTGAGCGCCGCCTCCATCGCGGCGATGTGCGCGAGCCCGCTGCCGACGACGAAGAGGTGCTCGGCGCCATCGAGCGCGTCGGCGATCAGCGGCACATCTCGGACGGCGGCCTCGATCGCCGCCTCGGCATGATCGGCGGCCTGCAGGATGGCCGTGACCATGGGCTCGGCGCGTTGCGGCCCGAGTAGGCCGAGGACCACAAGCTCGGCGGCGGCCAGCGTCGCACTGAACGTCTTGGTCATGACCGGCACGTCACTCGGGCCGCCGGCCGACGTGACGACCTGGTCGGCCACGCGGGCGACGGACGAGTCGGCCACGTGGACGACGCCGATGAACGGCACCGAACCGCGCAGCGCTTCGGCCACGGCCACGACATCGCGGAACTCGCCAGATGCGGAGATGCCCAGCACCGCATCCCCGAGTCCCAGCGGCGGTCGATAGGTCAGGAAGTCGCCCGCCGTCCGGGCGACTACGGCAGGATCATCAAGGCCGGCCGACTGTCGGTACAGCGTCGCGCAGGCGAGGCTGGAGTGGTATGAGGTGCCGTTCCCGATGACGTGCAGGCGGCGGACCTCCCGCGATCGCAGCATCGCCACGGCCTCGGCGGCGGAGGGGGCGGCCTCCTCGAGCGTGGCGCGGATCGCAGCTGGGCTCTCCCGGATCTCCTGTCGGATCCGGCTCATCCCGCTCACGCCCGCGCCGCCGCAAGAGACGGGGCCGGATCCGCGGCCGCGTCGCTGGCTACAAGCACGTCGACGCCACGCGCCCTGAGGGCCCGCAACGTATCGGCCTGGATGCCCGAGTCGGTCACGATCGTGTCGATCTCCTCGAAGCCGAACACGAAACCCGGCGCGACCTGATCGAACTTTGTCGAGTCGGCAAGCACGACCACCGACCGCGCCATCCGCCGGATCGCGCGGTCACTCAGGATCTCCGGCACGGAATCGTTCATCAGGCCGTGCTCGAGGCTGATCGCGCCGATGCCCATGAACAGCGTATCGGCGCGCAGCTCGCGGGCCGCCAGGTCCACCAGATGGCCGAGCATCGAATGCATGCCGCGGCGAACGACGCCACCGAGGACGATCAGCTCGATCCCCGGTCGGTCGACCAGGACCGTCGCCACGTCGAGCGCGTTCGTGATGACCGTCATCCTGCGGTCGACGAGTCGGCGTGCGAGCTCCAACGCGGTCGAGCCACTGCCGATGACGATCGTGCTGCCATCGTCCACGAACTCAGCCGCGGCCCGGGCGATCGCCCGTTTCGCGGCCAGTTTCCCGTCCGCGGCGTCCGTAGGTCGTGCATCGACGGCTCGAGCACCGCCATATGTCCTGATGACCCGACCGGCTCGTGCAAGGCGGCCGAGGTCCCGTCGGATCGTGGATGGTGTCACGCCGAGGTCGCGCGCCAGGCTGCTGACGCTGGCCTGCCCGTCGTCCATGAGTCGCTCGAGCAGCATGACTTGGCGCGAGGCGTCCGTCATGCGCGAAACGGTACACGAAGTGCTCTGAACGTCAAGTCTGATTGCGCGAATCGCGCAGCTTTCTCTGCGTCGGTGCGCGATGTGCTTGCAGCAGGCCGTAGCCACGCGTATCGTCACCGCCGTGGCCTACCTCCTGGGGACTCGACGCGGTCTCGATGCGTGCGCGTCACCGGACGGCGCGTTCGTGGTCCTGGCCCTCGACCACCGTCAGAACCTCAGGCGTGAACTGCGGCCGTCAGATCCAGATTCGGTCAGCCACGCCGACATGACGGCGTTCAAGGCCGCGGTGATCCAGATCCTCGCCCCGATCGCCACCGGAACGCTCATCGACCCCGAGGTCGGGCTGGGGCCGGCGATCGCGGAGGGCGCCCTGCCCGGCGGCGCCGGCCTGATCGTCGCCGTGGAAGCTACCGGTTATCTCGGGCTTCCTGGCGCCCGGGTCAGCCGCGTCCTCGAAGGATGGGGGCCCGACCGCGTCAAGAGGGTCGGCGCATCAGCCGCCAAGGTCCTCGTCTATTACCACCCCGATGCACCGAACGCCGCCGCGCAGGAGGCGTTCGTCGCACGCGTCGCAGACGAGTGCCGAGCACTCGACCTGGCACTCTTCGTCGAACCACTGTCGTTCGGCTCAGACGGGGGCGCCTTGACCGGCGAGGAGCGCCGGCAGGTGGTCGTCGAGACGGCCCGGCGGCTCACGCCCCTGGGCGGTGATGTGCTCAAGGCCGAGTTCCCGTACGACGCCAGCGTCACGGATCGACGAGCGTGGGCCGACGCCTGCAAGGAGCTCGACGCGGCGACTGCCCTGCCCTGGGTGCTGCTGTCGGGTGGCGTGGACGACGCCACGTTCGAGGCGCAGGCGGAGACCGCCTGCGCCGCCGGGGCGAGCGGGGTGCTCGTGGGGAGGTCGGTCTGGGCACCGGCCGCCACCCTCTCGCCGGCGGAGCGTGATGTCTGGCTGCGCCAGGAGGGAGCGACGCGCCTCCGAAATCTCGCCGAACGGGTCGGGCGGCTGGCCCGGCCATGGCGACCACGGTGGGAACGGGCGCTGCATCCCGATCTACCCAGCGAGGGCTGGTATGCCCGGTATTGAGGATCATCGGCGACCCCCACCGCCACACGGCCGGGACATCGATCTGCTCGTCGTCGGCGAGATCAACCCAGACGTGATCGTGTCCGACGCCGACCCACGGCCGGTCTTCGGGCAGGCGGAGCGATCCGTCCGCGAGATCAGACTCACGATCGGTGGAGGCTCCGCGATCACCGCCTGCGGGGCGGCGCGGCTCGGGTTGCGCGTCGCCCTGGTGGGCGTGGTCGGCGACGACGCCGTCGGACGCTTCATGCTCGAGGCGCTGGCGGCGCGTGGCGTCGATATCAGCCACGTGCGCACGGATCCGTCGCTCCCGACCGGCGCCAGCGTGATCCTCTCGAGCCCAGACGACCGGGCGATCCTGACTGCTCGTGGCGCCATCGGCGCAGTGACCGGAGCAGACGTTCGCGACGACGTTGTGGCGCGCGCGAGGCACCTGCATGTGGGGAGCTGGTTCCTCCAGCGGGCCCTCTGGGATGACGCCGACGACCTGTTCACACGAGCTCGCGCTGCCGGCGTCACCGTCTCCATCGATCCGAACTGGGACCCGGAGGAGCGATGGAAGGCGGGGCTCCGTGACGTCCTGCCCCTGATCGACGTGGTGCTTCCCAATGCCGTCGAGGCGAGCAGGATCGCCGGGATCGACGACGCGGATGCCGGTGCCGCAGCGGTCGCGCTGGCTCGACTGGGGCCGGTCAGTCGACGGCTCGTCGTGGTCAAGGCGGGAGCTGCGGGGGCGGTCGCGGCCATCGCCTCGGGGGTGGTCGCCTCGACCCCGGCCTACTCGATCGAGGCGGCCGATACGACCGGCGCCGGCGATTCGTTCGATGCAGGCTTCCTCGACGTGTGGCTGGCGGGCGGATCGATCGAGGAGGCGCTTCGCCACGCCGCCGTATGCGGAGCGCTGTCGACGCGTGAGGTCGGCGGAACCGAGGGGCAGCCGACGCGGTCGGAGGTCGAGGAGGCGACCCTGGCATGGGCGCGATGAACGAGCGACCGGCGTGGCCCCGTCGCGTGGTCTGCGTCGCCCTCAACGCCGCGATCGACAAGACGGCTGCGATCGAGCGGCTGGAACCCGGCGCCATCCACCGCCCCACCCTCCTCGCCACGTTGCCCGGCGGTAAGGCCGTGAACGTCGCTCGGGCCGTGAAGCGGCTCGGCCTGCCAGCGACGGTCGTGGCGGTCGTCGGCGGGCACGCCGGCGAGTGGTTCGCGGCCGAACTCGACGCGCGGGACATCCCGGCGCGACTTGTACGAGTCGTCGGCGAGACACGGACATGCCTTTCGGTGCTGGACCAGACGACCGGTGAGCTGACCGAGTTCTACGAGCCTGGTGTGGAGCTGCCAACCCATGCCTGGTCCGATGTCGAGACCGCCCTCGAGGCAGCCGTGGGAGATGAGGCTGATCGTCCGCTCGTCGTGCTCGCAGGTTCGCTCCCGCGGGGCGCTCCCACGGATGCCTACGCCCGGCTCGCCAGCCGTATGACAGCCGCCAAGGCGGAAGTCGTGGTCGATGTCGGTGGCGAGCCACTGGAGCTTGCCCTCGCGGCCAGTCCATGGCTCGTGAAGGTGAACGCCCGGGAGGCCGCGGAGACGACCGGGATCCCGACCGATGATCTCGGTGGAGTCCTGCTGGCCGCCAAGCGGCTGCGGGAGGCCGGCGCCCGACAGGCCGTCGTCACGCGGGGCGTCGACGGTGCGGTGTTCGTCGGAGACGATGCGTGGGCGCTGGGGCCCCCGCCAGAGGTGGGCCGGTACACGGTCGGCAGCGGGGACGTGCTGCTGGCCGGGTTCGCCGTCGCCCTCGGCCGAGGCGACGACCTGCCCGATGCTCTGCGCTACGCCGCGGCCGCCGCGGCCGCCAACGCCCTAACGCCGGGCCAAGGCGAGCTGGACCCGGACGATCTCGCGCGCCTCCTGCCGCGCTGTAGCGTCGAGCGCCTGGATCGTTGAAGGGCGTCGTGGTATCGCTCTGCGAGACCACGAGCGCCGAAGAGCGACGAGGTTCGCGCGGCCGGTGAGGCCGAGCTCGTCGCGAAGTGCACGCGGGCTCGGGATCGTTGAGCGTCATCTCGCTCGCCGCTCGCTGGTGGAAAGCAGGCTTCTCCAAGCTAGTGGTGTCCGCTGCATCGCTCGCAGAAGTGTGCTCCCGTGATCCTCGCGTTGGGAGGGTGCTGTCGACGCCCAAGAATGAACTAGCTGGCATGGTGCTCCGCCGTAGCGTGTAGGCGACCAGATCGGTCGCCCCTGGCTGGAGCGAACACGTGCAGACGGAGCTCGTCGAACGGGCGCGCCACGGAGACCGCGAGGCCTTCGGCGTCCTAGCGGCCGGCGCCGTCGATCGGTTGTACGGGATCGCTCGCCTCATCCTGCGCGATACCGAACTCGCGGAGGATGCCACCCAGGAAGCACTGATACGGGCCTGGCGCGACCTGCCGACGCTTCGCGACGTCGAGCGATTCGATGCCTGGCTGTACCGATTGATCGTCCGAGCCAGCGCCGATATCGGCCGTCACCGCCGGCGGTGGCGGGCGGAAGTCTCGCTCTTGCCCGATGAACCGTCCGAGCCGGATCGCGCATCGACACTCGCCGATCGCGACCTGATCGAGCGTGGCCTTCGTCGGCTGACCGGCAGTCAGCAGTCGATCCTCGTTCTTCATTTCTACGTCGGCCTGTCTCCGAGCGAGACGGCCGACGCGCTCGACATCCCCGTGGGCACAGCGAAGTCCCGGCTCCATTACGCGATCGAGGCGCTCCGGGCGGCCATGGCCGCCGACGCGCGCTCCTCCGTCGACGCCGTGCGGGAGGGCAGGATGGCATGAACGCCAACGACAACCTCGACCGCCGGCTCGCCGACCACTATGAGAACGAGGCCCCGGCGCGAGCGCCCGACTGGGTGCTTCGGTCGGCCCTTCAGACCATCGACACCACACCGCAACGCCGCGCGGTCATCGCCGCGCCGTGGAGGTTCCCGCGCAGGGACTGGCGGGCCTGGCTGGTACTCGCGGCGGCTGCCCTCGTCGCCGTGACGGTCCTGGGTGCGATCGGGCTTGGTGCGATGCTCCAGGAGCGTCGGCCCGACGTGATCACGCCCGACCCGGCGACGCTGGTTTGGACCCAGGAGGGTCTCGTGCAGGACTGGCCCGCGCCGGTCCGACCCGAGCCGCCATCGGGGGCGACCGTGAAGCCCATGGGGCTCGGCGACGATGCTCGATGGGACCCATCGGAGGGTCGATGGGAGCCGTTCGAGCACCCCGATCCAGTCGGCGATATCGGATCTGCCGGTCCGGCGTGGATCGACATCCGCGAGGTGCACGCGGCGGGGGGATCGTATGGAGCCGATTTCACGCTCAAGCTTGCGGGCGACATCCCGCGGCCGGTCCCCGACCCGGCCTCCGATTGGATCGCCTATGGCGTGGTGCTGGATACGAACGGCGACGGGATCGCGGACGTCCGGATCGGGATGGACAATCTGCCGGCAGCGGGCGGGCACCGAGCCTGGCGCACCGATCTGGCCACCGGGCGGACGCATGCCAAGGCCGGACCACCGTATGGGAGCGTCCGCGCTCCCGGCGACGTTTCGGCCGTCGGTCCCATCGGGCTGGACACCTACTACCCGGATGAATCGCAGCCCTCGACCGGTGCGATCCTGCGGTACTCGCTCCAAAACGGTGAAAGAGCGTTTCGCTTCTATGTGTGGGCGTCTGTGATCGAAGCGGGTCACGTCCTCGCGACGGACTACGCACCGGACGTCGGCTGGCTCGTGAAGGGAAGCCAGCCCGAGCCGACGCTCGCGGGACCCACGTGGCTGGTCGAGTCCGACTTCGACCGGGGCGGCGAGTCGATGACCCTGGTGCAATCACTCGAGTTCACAGCCGCCGGCGGCATCTCATTCGACGCCGGCTGCACGACGGGCAGCGGTACGGTGGTGGTCGAGGCTGCCACGCTGCGTATCCGCGACCTCGTCCTTGCGGACGCTTCCTGTGGCAGCGGCATCGCACCATTGACTGCCCGGTTCCTGGACATCCTCACAGCGGGCGACATCGCGTACGCGCTGGACCCAGGGCTCCTCGAACTTCGAGCGGGCACAGGGACGCTCCGATTTCACGCCGAATACGACTGGCCGCCAGCCTGACACCAAGAATGAACTCGTCAGCGTTGCGCTCCGCCGTAGCGTGTAGGCGACCAGATCGGTCGCCCCCGAAAGGAGCGAAGCGTGCAGGCGGAGCTCGTCGAGCGGGCGCGACGCGGAGACCGTGAGGCCTTCAGTGTCCTGGCCGCCGGCGCCGTCGATCGGTTGTACGCGATCGCTCGCATGGTCCTGCGCGACACCGAACTCGCGGAGGATGCGACCCAGGAGGCACTGGTGCGGGCATGGCGCGATCTCCCGACGCTTCGCGACGTCGAGCGATTCGATGCCTGGCTGTACCGGTTGATCGTCCGGGCCAGCGCTGACATCGGGCGCCACCGCCGGCGGTGGCGAGCCGAGGTCGCGATGCTGCCGCAGGTACCGTCCGAACCTGATCACACGTCGGCCCTCGCCGACCGCGACCAGATCGAGCGCGGATTGCGACGGCTGACCGATGCGCAGCAGACGATCCTGGTCCTGCACTTCTACGTCGGCCTATCTCCGAGCGAGACGGCCGATGCGCTCGAGATCCCCGTCGGGACCGCCAAGTCCCGGCTCCATTACGCCATCGAGGCGCTTCGAGCGGTCATGGCCGCCGATGCGCGGTCCTCGGTCGGCGCGGTGCGGGAGGGCCGGATGGCATGAACGTCGACCGCGACCTCGAACGCCAGCTCGCCGACTTCTACGAGTCCGAGGCGGCGCCGCGAGCGCCCGAGTGGGTGCTGCGGTCGGCCCTCCAAACCATCGACACCACACGACAGCGGCGCGTGGTCATCCGCGTGCCGTGGAGGTTCCCGCATATGAATACCTTCGCCAAGGTGGCGATCGCGGCCGTGGTCGTGATCGCCGTGGGGGCCCTGGGTCTGAGCGTGCTCAGGCCTGCGGGCTCGTCCGGGGTCGGCGGTCAGCCGACCGCCAGCCCATCCCCTTCCCCCTCGCCCACGTTCGGCGCGACCATCATCCCGGAGCCGCCGCCGGCGTTGACGGAGACGTTCACGTCGGAACGTCATGGCTTCTCGATCTCGTACCCGGCCGGTTGGTTGGCGCGACGAGCGGCAGACCCGTGGACGGCGGGCTTCCCGGACTTCGCCCAGACGACTGGCGACATCATCCACGACCCGGTCCTCCAGGACCATCTCTTCCTCGCGGTGGCGTCGCAGCCACTCGGTGGGAAGAGCGGAGCGCAGTGGATGGACGAC
>DATAFZ010000030.1:0-18605 GCA_036257225.1 Candidatus Limnocylindrales bacterium
CCGAGGCCGGCGGTGAGGCGCAGGCGCTGCTCGAGCATCACGCGGCCGGCAAGGAAGCCATCCTCCAAGCGCTCCAGAGCGTCCGCGGCGGCCAGCGCGTCACATCGCAGAACCCGGAGGGGACCTACGCCGCGCTCGAGAAGTACGGCCGCGACCTGACAGCGGAGGCGCGGTCCGGCAAGCTCGATCCCGTCGTAGGGCGCGACGAGGAGATCCGGCGCGTCATCCAGGTCCTCAGCCGGCGCACCAAGAACAACCCGGTCCTGATCGGCGAGCCGGGCGTCGGCAAGACGGCTATCGCCGAGGGCCTCGCGCAGCGGATCGTCCGTGGCGACGTCCCAGAAGGGCTGAAGGGCAAGCGCGTCGTCGCGCTGGACCTGGGCGCCCTCATCGCCGGCGCCAAGTTCCGAGGCGAGTTCGAGGAGCGGCTCAAGGCCGTCCTCAAGGAGATCAAGGACAGCGACGGGCAGGTCGTGCTGTTCATCGACGAGCTGCACACGGTCGTCGGCGCCGGCGCCGCCGAGGGCGCCATGGACGCCTCGAATCTACTCAAGCCGATGCTCGCTCGTGGGGAGCTGCACACCATCGGCGCGACCACGCTCGACGAGTACCGCAAGCACATCGAGAAGGACGCGGCGCTCGAACGGCGCTTCCAGCCGGTCCTGGTCGACCAGCCGACCGTCGAGGAGACGATCAGCATCCTGCGCGGCCTGCGCGAGCGGTACGAGGTGCACCACGGCGTGCGCATCACCGACTCCGCGCTCGTCGCGGCAGCCACCCTGTCGGACCGCTACATCACCGACCGCTTCCTGCCGGACAAGGCGATCGACCTCGTCGACGAGGCGGCGTCGCGCCTGCGCATGGAGATCGATTCCATGCCGATCGAGATCGACGAGCTCGAGCGCCGTCGGATCCAGCTGGAGATCGAACGGGAGGCGCTGCGCAAGGAGACCGACGACGCATCGAGGGCGCGGCTCGAGGCGCTCGAGAAGGAGCTTGCCGATCTGGAGGAAGAGTCCGGTGGGCTGAAGCAGCGCTGGGAGGCTGAGAAATCGGCCATCGCCGCGATCCGCGCCACCCGGACCGAGCTCGAATCGCTTGCGACGCGCATCGAGCAGGCCGAGCGCGAAGCCGACTTCGCGACGGCTGCGGAGCTCAAGTACGGCACCCAGAAGGCGCTCCAGGACACGCTGGCGGAACAGGAAGCGGCGCTCGCCGCGCTGCAGGGGCCAGGCACGCTCCTGAAGGAGGAGGTCGGCGCGGACGACATCGCCGAGATCGTCGGCGCCTGGACGGGGATCCCGGTCAGTCGCCTCATGGAAGGCGAGACGGCGAAGCTGATCAAGATGGAGGAGCGGCTCCACGAGCGGGTCGTCGGCCAGGACGAGGCCATCCAGGCCGTGGCCGACGCGGTCCGCCGAGCGCGGGCCGGACTCAAGGACCCGCGCCGACCGATCGGCTCGTTCCTGTTCCTCGGCCCGACCGGCGTCGGCAAGACCGAGCTCGCGCGTGCACTCGCGGAGTTCCTGTTCGACGACGAGAGTGCGATGGTCCGCATCGACATGAGCGAGTACATGGAGAAGTTCTCGGTGTCGCGTCTGGTCGGCGCACCGCCGGGCTATGTCGGCTACGACGAGGGCGGTCAGATCACCGAGGCCGTCCGCCGACGGCCCTACCAGGTCGTGCTCCTCGACGAGATCGAGAAGGCCCATCCGGACGTCTTCAACGTCCTGTTGCAGGTGCTCGACGACGGTCGCTTGACCGACGGGCAGGGCCGGACCGTCGACTTCAAGAACACCGTGGTCATCATGACGAGCAACATCGGCTCGACCGCGATCGCGGCGACCAACGCGCGGGCTGGCGATGCTGCCTACGAGCAGATGAAGCGCGAGGTGACCGAAGCTCTCCGCTCGCAGTTCCGGCCCGAGTTCCTCAACCGGGTCGACGAGGTCATCGTGTTCCACGCGCTCACCGACGAGGATCTGGCGGCGATCGTGGACCTGTTGCTGGCCGACCTCCAGCGGCGACTCGCCGCCCAGGATATCGACCTCGAGCTGACGACATCCGCGAAGGCGCTGATCGTGCGCGAGGGGACGGATCCGGCCTTCGGTGCTCGACCCTTGAAGCGAACCATCCAGCGCCTGGTCGAGAATCCGCTGGCCCGGGCGCTCGTCGCCGGCGAGTTCCGGCCGGGCGATCGGGTGACGGCCGACGCCGACCTCGGTTCGGGGACGCTCCTGTTCACGTCCGAGGGGGCGACCGTCGTCGCCGAGAGGACCCGGCGCGACGCGCGCTCATCGCCCGTCGAGGAAGCGCCCGTCGGGGCCGGGACCGGCGGGCGCGGCGAGCGGCCGGAATCCCCGCTCGACCTTCCGCCGACCCGTCGCAAGCGCGACGACGGCGAGCTGGTCAACTAGCCGGTCGCCGAGCCGCGATGCGCTTCGATGAGGTCGCGGCGCGGCTCGCGACGCTGCCGGACCCATTGCCCACGCCGCTCGACGCCCTGATCCCGGTGCGGCTCGACGGCGTGCGCTGGCGATCGCCGTCGCCGACGACCGAGATCCCCGGGCGCCCCGCCGCCGTCCTCGTGCTGCTCTACCCGGATAGCGTCGGCGACACGCGCGTGGTCCTCATCGAACGCCCGACCGTCGATGGGCACCACCACTCGGGCGAGGTCAGCTTCCCAGGCGGAAAGGCGGAACCCGAGGATGATGACGCCATCGTGACGGCCCTGCGCGAGGCTGGCGAGGAGGTCTGCCTCGATCCCGACGCCGCCGGGGTCCGCGTCGTCGGACTGCTCGACCGCTTCTGGATCCCGGTGAGCGACTACGCGGTGACCCCAGTGGTCGCCCTCGCGGGATCCCGGCCGGACCTCGTCGCTGCTCCCGCCGAGGTGGTCCGCATCCTGGAGCCGCCGCTCGCGCGATTCCTTCCGGGCGCTCCTGTCGCCATGGTCGAGCGGACGATCCGCGGGTGGCCGCTGCGCTACGGCCATTACGAGATCGACGGGCTGTCGGTGTGGGGCGCGACGGCACGCGTCCTGAGCCAGCTGGGCGCGGTCCTCGGTCGAGCGGACGACGCCACGGTCAGCGCAGATACCGGTCCGTCGCACAGGGAACCGTAGCGGACCGACCGGCGTCGAAGCGGCGGCCCGACGGCGCACTGGTGGCGTCCCACCGGGACCTGCGAGCCGCTACGGCGGATCGCCCAAGTGCCCGGGTGCCGATCCCCAAGGCATCCGGACGGGAGGTCGCGCGATGCGCACGCCACTCCTGTCCCTGGCCGCCGTCGCCATCGTGGCGAGCGCGTGTTCCGGGTCAGCCGGTTCCAGTAGCTATGCCGAGCCGACGTCTGCGCCCGGCCACCACCAACCCCCGCCGGCGTGGCCCGACGAGCCGGCGCCTACCCCGTATGACGGCGTCACGTTCCAAGATCCCGGCGTCAACCCATACGTGGACCCCACCGAGGATCGCGTCTCGACCTTCGCGCTCGATGTCGATACCGCGTCGTACACGATCGCCCAGCGCTACATCGAGGATGGGAATCGACCCGACCCGGCGAGCGTGCGGCCCGAGGAGTGGATCAACGCCTTCGAGCAGGGCTACCGCGCGCCGCTCGAGGACACGTTCTCGATCGTCGCCGACGGTGGCCCGACCCCGTTCACGGATCGCGACGAGGTCCTGCTGCGGATCGGTCTCCAGGCCCGCGAGGTCCGCGACCGCGCCCGTGACGACGCTGCACTGACCTTCGTCATCGACACCTCGGGCTCCATGGAGCGCGAGGGTCGGCTCGAGCTCGTCAAGGATGCGTTGGCTCGCCTGGTGGACGGTCTGGGCCGGAACGACAGCGTGGCGGTCGTCACGTTCGGCGACGAAGGCCGGGTCCTCCTCGAACCGACGCGCGCCACGCATCGGCACGAGATCCTCGACGTGATCGGGGAGCTGCGGCCGGGCGGCTCGACCAACCTCGAGGACGGTCTCCGCCTCGGCTACGAGCTCGCGCGCTCGTCGATGACCGAGAACGGCATCGACCGTGTCGTCCTCGCCTCGGATGGCGTGGCCAACGTCGGTCTGACCGATCCGCAGAGGATCCTCGGGCGCATCCGGGAGGATGCGGCGGCCGGCATCGAGCTGGTGTCGGTCGGCGTCGGGATGGGCAACTACAACGACGTCCTGCTCGAGCAGCTGGCCGACCAGGGCGATGGGTTCTACGCCTACGTCAACAGTCCGGACGAGGCACGCCGGCTGTTCTCCGAGGACCTCATCGGCACGCTGCAGACAGTGGCCCTCGATACGCGCGCACAGGTCGAGTTCGAGAGCAACGTCGTTGC
Source organism: Candidatus Limnocylindrales bacterium (assembly GCA_036257225.1). Classification (GTDB taxonomy): domain Bacteria; phylum Chloroflexota; class Limnocylindria; order Limnocylindrales; family CSP1-4; genus SPCO01. The sequence continues at coordinate 4,331 of DATAFZ010000030.1, forward strand.
GGCCTACCGGCTCGTGGGCTATGAGAACCGCGCTATCGCAGATCGCGACTTCGTCGACGACACCGTCGACGCCGGGGCGATCGGTGCCGGGCACAGCGTCACCGCGTTGTACGCCGTGCGCCTCAACGAGGGCGTCGGGCGACAGGCCCCCATCGCCACGGTCCGGCTGCGCTGGACGGACCCGGACGACGGCCGGGTGGACGAGCTGGCGCGGGACATCCGGCTGAGCGACCTGGCACGGGACTTCGACGGTACCGATGCGTACTTCCGGTTCGACGCGCTGGTGGCCTCGACGGCCGAGGTCCTGCGTGGAAGCCCATGGGCCGGCCACCTGCGCCTCCCCGACATCGCCGAGGTCGCGTTCCACGAGGCCGAGCGCCTGCCGCCGACGGACGAGGTCCATGCGTTCCTGGATCTACTCGACCGCTTGGCCCGTATGGACGGATAGCGGGTCCAACGCCGAATCCCTCCGCGGGCAGGGGCAGGAGGAGGTCCCGACCCGCCGTCACGACCCGGTCAGGCCGGTTCGCCGGCCTCCGGGTCGTGACGTGTCTGCGAGGCGTGCGGTGCGAGCTCGCCGACACCGCGCTCGACCGGGACGCCGAGCGCCTCGGGATGCCTGGCTTGGCCCTCCAGGACAGCCCCGTTGTCGGCGTCGTCGGCGCCGCTGAACTCGACGACGAACGCTCGCATCTCGGAGTGCTCGGTCCAAGCGGCATGTGGCACGTCGGCGGGCCACAGGACGGCCTCGCCGGCCGCGACTCGCGTCCGCTCCTCGCCGACCCCGACCCAGCCGCCACCCTCGATCACGACGAACCACGAGGTGTTGGGGTTGGTGTGCGGCTCGATCCGCGCGCCTCGTGCGAAGGCCAGCTCGGTCACCGCGCCGCGTCCGTCGGCGTGGATCGGCTGACCGGTGACGCCGACGGTCCCCGGCGGCCCGTCCGGACGCCGATGCCCGACCCCGAACCGCCGGACCTCGATCGGCATGTGACCGGCTAACGTCGTCGGCGGCGTTGACGGCGGACGCCGACCCGGCGACGGATCGTCGCTTCCGGATCCGCGAACTTCTGCTTCGAGAAATAGCGCTGCCGGGCCAGTCGCTGCTCGTGGGCGCGGAGGATCGGTGGGAACCGTTGGAATCTGATCCAGACCAGCGTCGCGAGCCCGATGATCTCGGTGGCGAGCACCAGGATGAAGTCGAACTGGAAGACGGCCTCGATCAGGAGCAGGCTGAACGTGATCAGTCCCGTCCACCACAGCCATTCCCACAGGTCGACATAGGGCTGGTGACGGTGAAGCGCCTTGGTCCGCACGTTGTAGAGCACGATGAGGACGACCAGCAGGACCAGGGCCGCGATCCACGTCGGGTAGAAGAGATCGGCGAAGTTGCCGCTGTTGAAGGACAGGAACAGGTAGTCCCAGGGCGCCAGGGTCACGCGTGCCTCGCTCTCGGCGGGGTGGGTCGGTCGGCCGGAGTATGCCACGGCGAACGCTATACTTCGGCCGCAGCGGTCCGTCCCGTCGGACGCGTGTGGGAGGAGGAACGCCCGGGGTGCGAGCCCTGCTGTCAGTCGCGAACCGGGAGGGCATCGCGGCGCTCGCCCGGGACCTTCAGTCCCTCGATGTGGAGATGTTCGCGACCGAAGGGACACGCGAGTTCCTCGCCGGCGAGGGCGTCGACGTCGCGTCCGTGACGGATCTCACCGACGGTCAGCCGACCGTCGGCGGACAGGTCAGGACCTTCCACCACGCCGTCTACGCGGGGATCCTCGCCCGGCGCGACGTCCCCGACCAGATGGACGATCTCAAGGCGCAGAACATCGCGCCGATCGACCTCGTGGTCGTCAACGTCAAGCCGTTCGCACCCACGGTCGGGGCGAAGCTGGTCGGCATCGACGAGGCGATCGAGATGATCGACGTCGCGGGCGCGGCGCTGCTCGGGGCGGCCGCCCGGAACTCCGCCGGCGTCACCGCCGCCTCGGACCCGTCGCACTACGACCGGATCGTGAGCGAGCTTCGCGAGCACGGCATGGTGAGTGCCGAGACACGCGCCCAGCTCGCGGCGGAGGCCTTCAGCACGGTCGCCGCCTACCACGCCGAGATCGCCGCCTACCTGAATCAGATCTCGGGGAACATCTTCCCGCGGCGCCTGGCACTCGTCCTCGAGAAGGTCGACGACGTCCGCTACGGCGAGAACCCCCACCAGCGTGCGGCCTTCTACCGCGAGACGACCCATCGCAGCGCGACGCTTGCGGATGCCACGCAGCTCCAGGGCGACCGGCCCTCGTTCAACAACCTGCTCGACCTCGATGCCGCGTACCGCATCGCCCGCGATTACACGGCGCCCACCGTGACGATCGTCAAGCACACCGACCCGGTCGGGCTCGCCTCGCATGACGAATTGGTCGAGGCCTACCGCCATGCCCTGGAGACCGATCCGGTCGCCTCATTCGGCGGGATCGTCGGCGTGAATCGCGAGCTCGACGGCGCGACCGCCCGGGAGATCGCCGCCAACTCGTACGAGGCCGTCGTCGCCCCAGGCTTCAGCCAGGCCGCCATCGGCCTCCTCAAGGCGAAGGCCGGGCTGGAGCTGCTCGCGGTGCCGCCAGACCCGACCGACGGGATGCGCGACTACGGCATCGCCAACCTGGATTTCAAGCGAGTGGCCGGCGGCCTGTTGGTCGAGGACCTCGACGACCTCGGGCTGGATCGCGGCCAGCTGCAGGTCGTCACCCGGCGGCGGCCGACGCTGGAGGAGCTGACCGACCTCCTGTTCGCATGGCGCGCCGTGCGGCACGTGCGCTCCAACGCGATCGTGCTGGCACGGAACGGGGCCACAGTCGGGATCGGGGCGGGCCAGGCGTCGCGCCAGGTATCCGTGGAGATCGCCCTGCGCCGGGCCGGCGACCGGGCCAAGACGGCGGTCATGGCCTCAGACGCCTATTTCCCGTTCCCGGACGGCATCCAGGCGGCGGCCACAGCCGGCGTCACCGCGATCATCCAGCCGGGCGGGTCCATCCGCGACGAGATGGCGATCGAGGTGGCGGACAGGCATCACATGGCCATGGTCTTCACCGGCCGTAGGCATTTCCGTCACTAACCGTGGAACAGCTGCTTGCGCTCGAGATGGTGCGCGTCACCGAGGCGGCGGCGATCGAATCGGCGCGGTTCATGGGACGGGGAGCGCGTGACGAGGCGGACCAGGCCGCGACGACCGCCATGCGCAGGACGATGGACGAGATCGAGTTCGCGGGCCGGATCGTCATCGGCGAGGGCGAGCGTGACGAGGCGCCGATGCTGTACATCGGCGAGCGCGTAGGCCGGTCCGGCGCGGAGCGGGCGGAGGTGCCCGCCATCGACATCGCGGTCGATCCGCTCGAGGGCACGAATCTCGTCGCCCACGGGCAGGCGGGCGCGATCACGGTCCTCTGTGCGTCTGAGGCCGGCGGGCTGACCAACGCGCCCGACACGTACATGGACAAGCTGTGCGTCGGGCCGGTCGTGGCCGGCAAGGTCGATATCCGGGTGAGCCCCACCGAGAACCTCGGGCGCATCGCCGAGGCGCTCGGCCGCAAGATCAGCGACATCACCGTGGTGATCCTCGAGCGCCCTCGGCACGACGATCTGATCGCCGAGGTGCGAGAGGCCGGCGCGCGGATCAAGTTGATCGGCGATGGCGACCTGTCGGCCGCGATCTCGTGCGCTGTCTCGGGGACCGGCGTCCACGCGGTCATGGGCATCGGTGGCGCACCCGAAGGGGTGATCACGGCCGGTGCGTTGCGCTGTCTGGGTGGCGAGATCCAGGCCCGCTTCCGGTACCGCAACCCCGAGGAGCGCGAGCGCGGCGCGCGGATGGGCCACGGCGACGAGGACCGCGTCTATTCGACCGAGGACCTGGCGCCTGGCGAGAATCTCGTCTTCGCGGCGACCGGGGTGACGACCGGCGACCTCCTGCAAGGCGTGCGCTTCTTCGGTGGTGGCGCCCGCACGCATTCCCTCGTCATGGCCTATCAGGCCAAGCAGGTTCGCTTCGTCGACACCGTTCACATGTTCGATCGCGACAGCCCGCCCCGGGTCCGACTCTGACCGCCGGAGCTCAGACGCGACCGGGCCCGGCTGCCGGTCTCCTCGCCTGCGTCGCCGTGGCCGCGGCTTCGCGACTCATCGGCGGTGCTCTGCAGCTCGGGCTCGAGACGGCCCTCGCGCTCGCGCTCGGATTGCTCGTCGCCGCGGTGCCGGCCGTGCGGGCACGGCTCCTGCCGGGTGCCAGTCTCGCCGCTCGGTATGCCTTGCGGGTCGGCATCGCGTTGCTGGGAGCCCGCCTCACGCTCGATCAACTGGTCGCGACCGGCATCGGCAGCGTGGCGGCGATCGCCGTGATCGTCGTGGCGGCCCTGCTCCTCGGGACGTGGATCGCCCGTGGGCTCGCGATCGAACCGCCGCTGTCGGCCCTCATCATCGTCGGCATGGCGATCTGCGGTAACTCGGCGATCCTGGCGCTATCGCCGATCATCGGCGCGCAGCACCGCGACACGGCGTACGGCGTGTCGACCATCACGATCTTCGGGCTCATCGGGGTCGTGTCCTTGCCGTTGCTCGGCCGGCTCTTGGGACTGAGCGACCCGGCCTTCGGGACGTGGGCCGGACTCGCGGTGAACGACACTGCCCAGGTCGTGGCGACCGGCTACGCGTTCTCGCCGCCGGCCGGTGACGTCGCCACGGTCGTGAAGCTGACGCGGAACCTGGCCATCCTGCCGGTGCTGCTCGTCGCCACCTGGTTGGTCGCCAGGTCGGAGCGGTCGTCCGACCCGCGCCCGGTCGGGGAGCGCGGTCGAATGGCGCTGATCGGTCGCGCCGTCCCCTGGTTCGTCGTCGGCTTCGTCGTCTTCGCCGCCCTGCGCTCCGCCGGACTCCTGGACGCGCCGCTCCCGACCGGCATCACGCTGGCCGACCTGTGCTCCACCCTCGCCGGCCTGCTGATCCTCGTGGCGCTGGCCGGCGTGGGGCTGGCGACCGACATCAGGTCGATGCTCGGCGTCGGCCCGCGCCCGTTCCTGCTCGGCGCTTCGATGTGGGTGGCCATCGGCCTGCTCGGCCTGGGCGCCGCGCGGGTCTACCATGGCTAGTCCGATGGACGTCGAGCTGATCCTGACGCCGGGTCTCGGCAATGGCGCGTTCCTCGTGTCGGCCGGGCGAGAGGCGGTCGTCGTCGATCCGCCGCGCGACGCGTGGCGCGTGATCGCCGTCGCCGAGGCGCGCGGCTGGCGAGTCACGCACGTTCTCGAGACGCACGTCCACAACGATTATCTGTCTGGCGCGCTCGAGCTGCACTCGGCAGTCGGGACCGAGATCCTGGCCCCCGCTCGGGGGCGATACGGCTTCGCCCATCGACCGATGGACGACACCGACGTCCTGGAGATCGACGGGCTGCAGTTCACAGCCCGGGCGACGCCCGGTCACACCCCCGAGCACCTGGCCTGGGAGGTCCGCACCGATGGCCGCGATTCGCCGACCGCCATCGCGACGGGCGGCAGCCTCCTCGTCGGCAGCGCCGGTCGGACCGATCTCCTTGGATCTGGCCAGACCGAGGCGCTGACGCGGGCCCAATTCCATACGCTTCGGTCGCTGGCGGCACTGCCCGATGATGTCGCCGTCCTGCCGACCCACGGGGGAGGCAGCTTCTGCTCGGTCGGACCGGCGGACGCCGCGAGGACCACGACGATCGGCCGGGAGCGACGGCACAATCCGCTCCTCACGATCGACGACGAGTCGACCTTCCGTACGACGCTGCTCGACGGGCTCGGCCCGTACCCGACCTACTACGCCGAGATGGCCCCCATCAACCGCGTCGGCCCGGCAGTCGTCGGCCGCGTCCCGATCCCGCGGAAGGTCGGCCCCGACGCCGTCCGAGCGGCGGTAGCCGGCGGCGCCCACGTCGTCGACGCTCGGTCACGCCGCAAGTTCGCGGCCGGCCACATCGGCGGCTCCCTGAACATCGAGCTTGCGGACTCGTTCGCCTCGTATGTCGGCTGGTTCGTACCGTTCGGAGCGGCCGTCGTGCTCGTCCTCCCGGATCCGTTCGAGGAGACCCTCGTCGAGGCCGCGACCCAGCTGTTCCGGATCGGCTACGAGCGGATCGTCGGCGTGCTGGGCGGCGGGGTGGCGGCCTGGGTCGATGCCGGCGGATCCCTCGCGTCGTACCCCGTGACGACCGCCTCGACCGCCGCTGAAGAGGTCGCGCGTGGGCAGCCGATCCACATGCTCGACGTGCGCTACCCGCACGAATGGCGTGACGACGGAGCGGTCCCAGGCGCCATCGAGGTGTCGATCGGCGACCTTGCCAGTCGCCTCTACACGCTTCCGCGCGACGCACCGATCACGGTCATGTGCAAGTCCGGCTCGCGGGCGTCGATCGCGGCGAGCATGCTCGACGCGGCCGGTTTCGACGTCCGGCTGGTCGCCGCCGGCGGTGCGCTCGACATCGCCGACGCCACGGGATGACGACGGTCAAGACCGCCCTCGGCGAAGCGAGCGCCCGCGCGCTCGACGCTGCGGATCCGCTGGCCGGCTGGCGCGAGCGGTTTGCGCTGCCGGTCGGCCGGGGCGGTCGGCCCAGGGCCTATCTCGCGGGCATGTCCCTCGGCGCCCAACCGGTCGATGCCCGGGCGGCCGTCGAGCGCGAGCTCGATCGCTGGGCGGCATCGGGTGTCGACGGGTGGTTCGGCCCGGGTGGCTGGCTCGGGGCGGAGAGCGCCGTCCGCGAGGTGACGGCGCGGATCGTCGGCGCACGCCCCGACGAGGTGACGACGGCGAACACGCTCACCGTCAACCTGCACCTCCTGCTGGCAGCGTTCTTCCGGCCGCACGGCCAGCGCACGGCCATCCTCATCGACGCGCCGACCTTCCCGTCGGACCGCTACGCCGTCGACTCGCAGCTCCGGCACCATGGATTGGAGCCGGCGGACCACCTGATCGTGGTCCGGCCGCGCGAGGGAGAGGCGACACTCCGCGCGGAGGACCTCGAGGGCGCGATCCACGAGCATCGCGATCGGCTGGCCATGGCCCTGCTCGCGGGGGTCAATTACGCGACCGGCCAGCTGCAGCCGATCGAGCGGCTGACGGACGCGGTCCACGAGGCCGGCGCGGTCGCGCTGTGGGACCTGGCGCACGCCGCTGGGAATGTCCCGCTGGCCCTCCACGACGCCGGAGTCGACGCGGCCGCGTGGTGCACCTACAAATACTTGAACAGCGGGCCTGGTGCGATCGCGCAGCTGTTCGTCCACGAGCGGCACGCTGGACTAGCAGCGGCTCGCCGACTGACCGGCTGGTGGGGTAACGACGAAGCGACCAGGTTCGAGATGGCCGAGACGATCGACCCGGCCTCCGGCGCCGAAGGCTGGCGGATCTCGACCCCGCCCATCCTGTCGCTCGCCCCCATCGCGGTCGCGCTCGCGATGTTCGATGCGGTCGGGATGGCGGCCCTTCGCGATCGGTCGGTGTTGCTCACGGCATACCTCGAGACAGCCATCGACGCGCTCGTCCCGGATGCGGAGATCCTGACGCCTCGCGATCCGACCGCACGCGGGGCGCAGCTGTCGGTGCGGGTCCCGGATGCAGCGGGGCGGCTCGCGGCGATCGAGGCCCTCGACGTCGTGGCGGACTTCCGCGAACCGGATATCGTCCGTCTGGCACCGGCCCCCCTGTACTCGACCTACCACGACGCATGGCGCGCTGCGCGAGCGCTGGCCGACACCACCCGAAGGAGCCCCGGATGACCAGGATCGGCTACGCGGCGATGATGGAGCAGTTCCACCCGACCGAGCTGCTCGACCTGTGTGCCCAGGCCGAGGCCGCCGGGTTCGAGGCCGGTTTCATGGTCTCCGAGCACTTCCACCCGTGGACTCCGCAACAGGGTCAGAGCGGGTTCGCCTGGGCGTTCATGGGTGCGCTCGGCCAGCGCACCTCGCTGCGTTTCGGGACGGCTGTCACCTGCCCGGGCTTCCGCTACCACCCGGCCGTCATCGCCCACGCCGCGGCGACACTCGGCGCGATGTACCCCGGGCGCTTCTACCTGGGGCTCGGTGCGGGTGAGGCGCTCAACGAGCACGTCATCGCGCCGGTCTGGCCGGAGGTCCCCATCCGCAGCGCGATGATGTTCGAGGCGATCGAGATCATCGACAAGCTCTTCACGGGCGAGGTGGTCCGCCACGACGGCAAGTACTTCACCCTGGAGCGGGCCAAGCTCTACACGCGCCCGCCCGACGATCAGCGGGTGCCCATCTACGTCGCCACGGCGGGTCCCGTCAACGCGAAGAAGACCGGCAAGTTCGCCGACGGGCTGATCACGGTCGGGGCAGCGGACGAGAAGATGGAGCGCATCTGGGGCAAGTACGAGGAGGGGCGTGCCGAGGTGGGCAAGTCTGCCGGCGGCCCGAAGTTCCTGCAGATCCATATCTCGTGGGCAAGGACCGACGAGGAGGCCATGCAGAACGCGCTCGTGGAGTGGCCGAACGGCGGGATGGCGTTCTTCCCCAAGCAGGACATCAAGAACCCTGAGGACTTCGAGGGGATCGCAAAGCTGGTCCGCGCCGAGGACTTCAAGAACCGGGTGATGATCAGCAGCGACCTCGACGCGCATTGCCGGCACATCCAGCACTACGCGGACATGGGCTACGACGAGATCCATCTCCACAATGTCGGGCGCAACCAGGCCGAGTTCATCGAGGTATTCGGGCGCGAGGTGCTACCGAACCTCAGCTTGGGTTAGCTGGACGCCAGCCGCCAGGTGCGGGCCTTGGGATCCCACTCCCCGACAACGCGGACGCTGTCCGGTGGCTCCGCTACGGCCACACGGCGCCGGCGTGTCTCGACCGTCTCGCTCCAGCCCGGCGGCACGAGCCTCGAGGCGACGTCGGCCAGGGGCGCGAGCACGAATAGCCGCTGACCGAGGTCCCGGTGTGGGACCTGCAGTCGCTTGGCGGCCTTGGCCGGGTCACCTTCGGCGTCGTTGGATCGGGCAGCGAGCGGACGCTCGACATCGATGCGCTGTCGACCGAAGACGAGCACGTCCAGGTCGAGCGCGCGCGGTCCCCAGCGTCGTCCGCCCCGGCGGCCCGCCCGGCGTTCGAGCGTCTTGAGGCGTACGAGGAGATCAAGCGCAGCGGCGGCGCCATCACGCTCACCCGTGCGGACGTCCAATGCCACCGCCGCGTTCCGGAATTCGGGCTGATCGGTCACTCCCCACGGCGCCGTCGCGTACAGCCGAGAGACCCGGCGCACCCGGACACCGGGGATGGCGTCGAGATCGCGGATCGCCGTCGCCAGCGTGGTTGCGGGCTCGCCGACGTTCCCGCCGAGACCCACGTAGGCGCGGACGGTTCGGCGGGCGCTCATCGACAGCACCTTACTATCCGGCGATGGATGCCCGATCGACCGTATCCGGTGGGCGGCTTCGACGGCCGATCATGGTCGTGGGCGGCGGCGCGTTCGGCATGGACACGCGCGGCGGGCCGCTCGAGGACCACTGGCTCGCCCTGGCGAGGTCGGTCAACGGCCACGACCGACCACGCGTCTGCTTCATCGGCACTGCCAGCGGCGACGACCATGCGGTCATCGACCATTTCCATCAGGTCTTCGAGGGCGACGCGGAGACGTCGCACCTCGCGTTGTTCGATCGGACCATCGAGGACAGCGACAGCTTCCTGCTGGCACAAGACGCTGTGTATGTCGGCGGCGGCAACACCGCCAGCCTGCTCGCCGTCTGGCGAGCGCATGGCGTCGACGTCGCGCTGCGGCGCGCGCACGACGCCGGGGTGCTGCTGGCGGGCAGGTCGGCCGGCGGTCTGTGCTGGTTCGAGGGCGGTACGACCGATTCGTTCGGGCCGAGACTCGCGGCGCTGACAGGCGGGCTGGGGCTCATCCCGGGCAGCCACTGCCCGCACTACGACGGTGAGCTCGAGCGTCGCCCGACCTATCACGCCATGATCGGACGGGAGGAACTGCCAGGGGGGATCGCCGTCGACGACTTCGCGGCGGCCATCTTCGATGGCCCTGACCTGGTCGAGGTCGTCGCGGCGAGGGAGGGCCCGACCGCCTATCGTTTGGAGCGCAGCTCGGGCGGCGTGACCGAGACCGTCCTGCCGGCGCGCGTGCTGGTGTCGGTCCGCGCATGACGCAGGTCCGGGTCGCGATCCTGCATCCCGAGCCCGAGCCGGAGGCGGGCCCGCTCACGCGGGCGACGGCCGCCGCCCGGCTCGAGAACGCAGAGCGCCACCGGCAAGGCTTCCTCGCGGTCGGCGCCTCGCGCATCGACATCGTCGCCGGTCCGCCAGATGCGCGTCCGTTCGGCGCCCGGCTGCGCGAGATCGTCGCCGGCCTCGGCGATGGCGGGCTCGTGGTCCTCGGGTCGGGTGCCGTGCCACTCGCGACCGACGCCGACCGACGTGAGTTCGTCGAGGCGGCCGGTCGTGACCGACCCGGGGCGCTCACCAACAACCGCTATTCGGCCGATGTCGTGGCCGTGGCCGACGCGCGAACCGTGCTGGCCGGCGTGCCGGATCTGCGCGGCGACAACGAGCTGCCGCGCTGGCTGGCCGAGCATGCGGGCGTCCCGGTCGAGGATCGGCGCAGCCGCTCACGGCTGGGCATCGACATCGATGGCCCGCTCGACCTGGTGCTGCTCGGCGGACGATGGTGCGCGCCGGTCCCGACGGCCGATACCGCCCGGGTCCGCGCCATCATCGAGGCGGTCCGCGCCGTGGTCGACGACCCCGCGGCGGAGCTCGTCCTCACCGGGCGGGTGTCGGCCGCGAACCTGGTCTGGCTCGAAACGCACACGGCCTCACGGAGCCGTGCGCTCATCGAGGAGCGCGGCCTCCGGACGCGCCGCTCGGGGCAGCGGGCGGCGGCGTCGGTGCTCGGCGCCCTGCTCGAGGGTGATGGGCCTGGGTCGCTCGGGGATCACCTCGAGCGGCTTGGCGAGGCGGCCATCGTCGATGCGCGCGTATTGCTCGCCCACCACTTCGGTGCCGACGAGCCCGGGTGGCCGGGGTCGGAGGACCGGTTCGCGTCGGACCTACTGCTACCGGCTCGCGTCGAGGATCCGTGGCTCTCGGAGCTCACGGCGTCCGCGGTGGCGGCGCGGATACCGATCCTCCTCGGCGGGCACACGCTGGTCGGCCCGGGTCTCCGGCTGGCGCTCGGCCGGCGAGCGACCGCCGGTCGGTAGCGATGGGCATGCCGCGATTCCACCCGGACATCCAGCGAGAAGCGCCCACCGACCTGTCCGATGTCGGCGAGGACGCCGCACTGGTCGGACGGATCCGGGCCGAGATCCGACGGGACGGGCCGATGCCGTTCGCTCGATTCATGGAGCTCGCGCTGTACGACCCCGCGGGCGGCTACTACCGCTCCGACGCCCCGCGGCCCGGCCGAGGCGGCGATTTCGTCACCGCGCCCGAGCTGCATCCGATCTTCGGCGAGATGCTGGCGCGTGCCGTGGAACAGGCATGGGACCGGCTCGGCCGACCCGAGCGCTTCGTCGTCGTCGAGCATGGTGCCGGCGAGGGCGCGCTCGCCGTGCCCCTCCTCGACGCCCTGCCTGCCGCGATCCGCTACCGGCCCATCGACGTGCACGAGCGACGGCTGGCGGCGCTGCGCGACCGGTTGGCGGCAGCCGGATCGGCCGCCCGCCTGGACGAAACGTCGGCCGAGGAGCCATTCGACGGCGTGATCGTCGCCAACGAGGTCCTCGACGCGCTGCCGGTGCACCGCGTCCGGCGCTCGGGTACCGAGATGCTCGAGCTGGCCGTGGACGTCGGCGCCGACGACGCCTTCGTCGAGGTCGAGGTCGCACCGTCGACCCCCGCGCTCCACGAGCGCCTCGAGGCCGAGGGCATCGAGCTTGCCGACGGCCAGACTGCCGAGATCTGCTTGACACTCGACACCTGGGTGGCCGCGGCGGCCACACCGTTGCGCCACGGGCTGGTCATGCTCATCGATTACGGCGCCCCCGCGACGGAGCTCTACGACCCGATCCGGCGTCGCGACGGCACGCTCCGCGCCTACGTCCGCCATCAGGTCCACGACGACCCGTACCGGTTCGTCGGGCGCCAGGACCTGACCGCCCACGTCGACGTCACGGCGGTCGAGCGGGCCGCCCACGCCGCAGGTCTGACCACGGTGGGCATCACCACCCAGGCGGAAGCGTTGATGGGCCTCGGCATCGAGGACCGACTCCGCGAGATCCAGGCCGACCCGGCGACGACCTTCGAGGCCTATGCCCTGCTCCGGGCCACGCTCATGCGCCTCCTCGACCCGGTGGCCATGGGCAGGTTCCGCGTGATGGTGTTCGGACGCGACTGGCCCGCCGGCGAGGAGCTCGACATCGTGCGCTACCGGCTCCCGAACCGGCCCTGACGGGCTCCCACTAGGGCGAATGCCGTATTGCCCGGTCGAGGCTTGCAGCGTCACCCTGACAATGGTCGTCGCACGACCGCACCGTGACGGGGAGCGCGACGTGAACCTGCACGCGCGCTCGGCGCGTCGCGCTCCCCGCAGCGGTGCCACAAGCCACCGGGACCGTGCCCTGCGACCGACCGGTGGCGATCGGCGCCCTCCTCTGCCGATCAGGTCACCCACACGGCGAGGCGTCACCCCCAGCGCCTCGCCGACCCTCCCCGACCCCTTCGTCGGCGTGCCCGCTGATAGAATGACCGTGCGTGGAGGCTCCACGGAGCCGCCCCTGCCCGCCGCCTCGGACCGGTCCCGAAGGGAGTTCGCTTGGAACAGCTCTGGTACGTCGTGGGCTTCGCTTTCGCCGGCGTGACGTTCGTCTTCCTGACGATCGCCGCCGCGTGGCTGATCTCGCACCGCAACCGCGGCGACGTCCACAAGGGCCTGCCATACGAATCCGGCATCGACACCTATGGCGACACGCACGGCCGCTTCGGCCTGTCCTTCTATATCTACGCCCTGCTGTTCGTCGCGTTCGACATCGAGGTGGTCTTCATCTACCTCTGGGCGATCGCCTTCGACGACCTGCTCCTCGGTGGCTTCATCAGCATGCTGGTCTTCGTCGGGATCCTGCTCCTGGGCCTGGCGTACGCGTGGCGGAAAGGAGCGCTTACGTGGCGCTGAGGTCGAACCCCGATGGGCTCGGCGCCGGCCCGTCGGACGAGACCCAGATCTCGTCGGACGTCCCTGCCCAGCCAGGCCTGCCCGCGACGCGGCCATCAGATTCCGTCGCGACACCCGTCGTCGTTCGTAACACGCTGTGGCAGGCCGCCGATCCGTTGGCCTACGACGGTGGCCGCCCCACCGACATCACCCACCTCGCCGAGCTCGAGGCGAGCGGGGCGGGCCGCCGTGACGACGCCCGCTGGAGCGGCGTCCTCGAGGTCATCCCCACCAAGGCCGACTACGTGCTCGACCTCATCCGGATGAACAGCCTGTGGCCCCTGCTGTCCGGTCTCGCGTGCTGCGCGATCGAGATGATGTCGGCCGCGACATCCAAGAACGACATGGATCGCTGGGGCATGTTCCCGTTCCGGGCAAGTCCCCGCCAGGCAGACGTGCTGATCGTCGCAGGGACCCTGACGACGAAGATGGCGGGACCATTGGTCCGTCTCTGGGAGCAGATGCCGGAGCCCAAGTGGTGCGTCGCGATGGGCGACTGCACGTGCTCGGGTGGCCGGTACAAGCGGAGCTACTCGACGGTCGAGGGGATCGATCGGGTCATGCCGGTGGACGTCTACGTCCCGGGCTGCCCGCCTCGCCCGGAGGGCCTCATCTACGGGATGATGAAGCTCCAACAGCTGGTCAAGGACCGTCGCGGTCATTGGCCGGAGCGAGCGATCGGCCCGACCGTCCCCGAGCAGGTCTGACCATGGACCGAGCCTTCAAGGCCCGCCTTGAGCGGCGCTTCGGCGAGCAGCTCACGGGCCCGGTGCGGCAGCGCCACGACGAGACCGAGATCCGGATCGGCGCCGGCGACGTCACCCAGGTCATCACGGCGCTGCACGACGAGCCGGAGTTCGGGTTCGAGTTCCTGGCCGATCTGGCCGGCGTCGACACCGGTGAGGTGATGCAGGTGGTCTACCACCTGTGGAGCCCGACGACGCCGGACTGGCTGCGCGTCATCGCCGACGGCCTGTCCCGCGACGACCCGCGCGTCCCGTCGGTCACCTTCATGTGGAAGGGCGCGGAGTGGATGGAACGCGAGGCCTACGACATGTTCGGCATCACGTTCGAGGGCAATCGCGACCTGCGCCGG
>DATAFZ010000155.1:0-17568 GCA_036257225.1 Candidatus Limnocylindrales bacterium
GGACCGTGCACGCGCCGCAGTTGCTGGTGTCGCATCCGATGTGCGTGCCGGTGAGCCCGAACGTGTCGCGGAGCAGATGCACGAGGAGCAGGCGCGGCTCGACGTCGGCCTCACGGACCTCCCCGTTGACCGTTACCTGGATGTGGGTCGTCGTCATATTCGTGTCCCTCGCCTACGCGTCGGTCATGGCGCGCTCGACAGCGGTCCGGAGCGCCCGGACCGTCATCTCGGCGACCATCGCCCGCTTGTACTCGACCGGGCCGCGGACGTCGGCGGCAGGCTGGGCTTGGGCGGCTGCCGCCTTGCCTGCCTTCCGGAAGATGTCGTCTGACGGCGCCTGGCCCACCAGGGCCTCCTCGGCGCTGGTCGCCGCGTAGGGTGACGGCGATACCCCGGTCACGCCGATCCCGGCGTGCTCGATGCGCCCGCCGTCGCCGATATCGATGGCCGCGGCGACGCCGACGGTCGCGAAGTCGCCGACCCTACGTTCGAGTTTCTTGTAGGCGCCACCGCCACCCTTCGGACGGCGTCGCAGCCGGATCTCGGTCAGCACCTCGGACGGCTCGATCGCGGTCTGGAACGTGTCGACGAAAAAGTCCCGGGCGGCGATGACCCGCTCGCCACCCGCGCTTCGGCAGACGATGTGCGCGTGGCGGGCCAGCATCACCGCGGGCCAGTCGCTGGCCGGGTCGGCATGCGCGATGGAGCCGCCGATCGTGCCCCAGTTGCGAACCTGCGGGTCGCCGATCCCGCCGGCCACCTCGCGCATCATCGCGTAGCGAGCCATGACCGGGTGCTCGTGGATCTGGCGATGTGTGGCGCGGGCGCCGACCCTGAGCTCGTCGTCGGTCTCGACGATGCCGTCGAGCCCGGTCAGGTCGCGCATGTCGACGAGCAGGCCCGGTTGCGCGAGCCGGAGCTTGATGAGGGGGATGAGGCTGTAACCGCCCGATAGGAGCTTGGCCTCGCCCTCGCGGTCGCGGAGGATCGCCAGCGCTTCATCCAGGGTTCCCGGGCGGGCGTAGTCGAACTGGCCGGGGATCATCGCGCGGCGTCCCTCCTCCCGCTCACGCGGGACTGGTAGGGGCCTGCCCATGTCCGGCCCGGACAGGCCTCGAGCATGTCCGATGACGGTGGCGCGGACGTCGTCGCGTCCTCCTCGACGCGGCGGTCCGTGATGCGGCGATGTTCCGTCGAGTATCTGCCCCGGGTCGTTGGTGCGTCAACGTCTTTCGGGCCGTAACGCGGTGTTCCGTACAGCTCGGCCGCCACTCGGAACATCGGGGGTGTTCCAGAAGCGATCGGCCCTAGGCGGCGGCCATCGAGGTCCCCGTCTCGATCGCGGTCTTGAGGCCGGACACGATGAAGACCACCCCGCCGCTGAACTGGCCCTCGGTCTTCGACCCTGGGACGAAGGCGGACGTGACGGTCAACCGGCTTGGATCGCCATCCCCCTCCCCGGGTTCGATCGCCCAGGTCATGCGGACGGGGCCCTCGGCCTCGATCTCGGGGTCCCAGCGCGGGTGGAATGACATCACGACCCGGCGTCCCGGCTCGATCTCGAGGACCGAGCCGTCTGCAGCAACCGAGCCGTCGGGATACGTGTACGTGATGGGCGCGCCGGCCTCCCAGGTCGATGAAACGCGGGTCCCGTAGTAGTAGCGGACGGTCTCGTCGCCGTCCGTGATGGCGCGCCAGATGCGGTCGGGCGGCGCCTTGATGTAGACGGAGTAGACGTGATCGACCGTGGACATCGGTGCCTCCAGGTGGTGTTTCATGGCGGTCATCTGCCCCACGATCGACTCGGCGAACTTGCTGGTCCATCGATCGTGGACGAGGCGGATGGGCACGGGGTCGAGGTAGTGGCGCTTTTCCCGACCGACGCGTCGGGTCGAGAGCAGGTCGGCCTCTTCGAGGACCCCGAGGTGCTTCATGACCCCGAACCGCGTCATCCCAGGCAGCGCCTCGCACAGCTCGCCGAGCGTTTGGCCATCGCGTTCGAAGAGCCGATCGAGGAGGACCCGCCGATTGCTGTCGGCGAGTGCCCGAAAGACCGGGGCCATGTCATCCGTCACGGCCTCGATGTTATGTGACTGATTGGTCACATGTCAAGGTCGGCGTTGGCTCTGAGCCAATGTGTTCGGACGGAAGCGCGGCGTCGGCTCCGCTTGCCACCGTTGTTGGCCTTAAGCCACCATCGGGCGTTGAATGCCGGTGTGAAACGGGCCTCGGCACGGAATCGTTGGCTCGCAGCCAGCATCGCCGCGAGCGCGACTCGGGCCTTCTCGCCGCGCAGTATCCGGCATCATCCATTCGATGGATGTGATCCCGCCGGAGGCGCTGCTCGAGGGCTTCCCTCCCCCGATGCAGTCGATCGCGAACCGCCTTCGAGAGCTCGTCAGGGAGACGATCCCCGAGGCCGTCGAGCGTGTCCGCCCAGGCTGGCGCCTCATCGGCTATGACCTTCCGATCGGCCGGAAAGCCGTGTACTTCGCCTACGTCGCGCCCGAGATCGAACACGTGCATCTCGGCTTCGAACATGGTTGGGCGATGCGCGACCCGCACGGGCTGCTGGCCGGCGTCGGCATCACCAAGCAGGTGCGCTGGCTGACGTTCCTCGGCGGCGACCCGATCCCAGCCGACCTGTGTCGCGAGCTGATCCTGGAGGGCGCCCGCGTCGCCGCGATGACCCGCGGCGAGCGGATGCTCCGCGCGATGGAGCGCGACGGCGAGCCGCCCTAGCCGCTGGGCGGGTACGCTCGCTCGTTCAGTGCGGCCTTCCTGGCGATCTCGGTGACCCGCTTCAGGCGCGTCTCCGGCCGCACGGCCCGCACGACCCACCCCAGCAACACCCTTCTGGCACTGGGTGGGAAGGCGTCCCAGTTCGCCCGCGCCGGTGGCATGGACTTGAGCGCCGCCGCCAGGTCGTCGGGGACGATCAGGTCCTCGACGTCATCGAGCAAGGTCCACATACCGGACCGCTTCGCGTCCTCGACGGCGGCGAGACCCGCGGGGAGCATCAGCCCGGCCGCCGACAGGCGGGCTACTCGCTCCTTGTTCGATCGCGCCCAGGCGCTGCGCGAGCGGCGCGGTGAGAACCATTGGATCGACCGCTCGTCGTCGAGGTTCCGGCCGCTCGAGTCGATCCACCCGACGCAGAGCGCCTCCTCGACCGCGTCCTCGTACGGCACGCTGGCCCGCCCAGTCCGGCGACGCCACGAGACGAGATAGACGCCGTTCGACGACCCGTGGTTGTCGATCAGCCAGGCGCGCCAACGGGCCCGGTCGAACGGCCCGACCATCGGTCGGCCGTCCGCCGCGGCTTCGGCGGTCACGCCGCTGCGGCGCGGGGGTCCCACGTGACCACGCCGATGGGCAGCGGCTGCTGCCCGCGCAGCCCGACCCCGCCATCCGGGTCGGCTACCAGCAGCTCGTCGAGCGCAGCCTGGAACCGGGCATCGGCCGCGCTCCCCGCCCCGACCCAGAGCTGCCGGCGGAGGAAGCCCTCGATCTCATCGCGCGATGCGAACCGTCGCGGCTCCCGCTGGAGCATCTCGACGGCCGGCTCGCGGCCGCGCGCCTGGAGAAGCTCGACGAACTCCGGGAGCGCCGGGAGCGCGACGCGAGCCTCGCCATGGACCGGCGGCCAGCAGACGTCGGCGATCGACGAGGGCTGGCGTTCCATGAGCACCGCGACGCACAGCCGCCGAGCGACCGATTCCATGGCCCGCACGAAAGGACCGATCATCTCGATGTCGTAGCCGACGTGCGCGATCAGCGCGACGTCCGCCGCGAAGCGATCCATACGCACACCGTCCGAGGGCGGCCAGCGCGTCTCGATGACCTCGACGTCCGTGACGCCATGGACGGTCTGCAGCTCGAGCAGCGCGTCGAGCATGCCCGGCGACGTATCGAGTGCGATCACGCGCCCGCCCGAAGGCGCGAGCGCCAGTGCGATCGGCAGCGCATAGCGACCGGCGCCTGCCCCGATGTCGATCCACGTCTCGCCGGGCTCGACAAGGCTGAGCAGCGAGTCCAGCACAGGTTCGTCCGTACGACGTGGATCCGCCAGGAACAGGCCGGTGACGGGTGCATAGAAATCGCTACCGTCCGGGACCTCGCGGAAGCGGTCGACCTGCTCGGCATTGGCGTGCACCCGCGCTGCCCAGGTGCTCTCCAGCAAACCGACCAGGTCCGCCCGCGTATCGACATCCGGGTTGCCGCCATCGACCCGGATGGGGATCTCCTCGACCAGATCCGCGTTGGCTTCGAGCAGCGGGCCGAGCCCGCGGTCGCCGGTCGCCTCGTCGACCAGCCCGAATGCCGAGCGGCCGATCAGCACCGGGTTTCGGCCGCTGTCACCGCCGTAGACCGGGACGACGATCGGGCGGGCGTCGCCCAGCTTCGCGTCGAGCAGCGCGCGGATCGCCCGGGCAGGCAGGCGCGGCTGGTCGCCGAGCACGATCAGTGCCGCATCAACGTTGGGCGCCAGGGCGCCGATCCCCTGCTGCAACGAGCTCGACAGTCCGCGCCGGGGATCGGGGTTCCTGACACGCCGGGCCCCATGCCAGTCGATGGCTCGCTCGACGTCGACGGCGTCGTCGCCCAGGACGACCACCACATCCTCGACGCCGGAGGCGGCCAGCCGATCGATGACGTGCTGGAGGATCGGCCGGCCTTCGAGTGGCGCGAGCAGCTTGCCACCACCGAACCGGGACGCTGCACCGGCGGCGAGTACCACGGCGGCCACCCGGCCCGGACGGCCATCGACGTCGCGCATCGTCCGATGCTGCCACACGGGGATACGGTGCGCGCCCGGCATCATCAGGGCTTCCGCAGCGCGTCGCGGGGGAGTACCGTGCGAGCCGCACCCAGTGGCGCCGCCCCCAGTCGCCGCCCGCGGTGCAGAGTGAGGGTCCCACCATGTCGGACGTCGTCGACCCGGTCGAGCCTGTTCCCGGATCCGCGGGGCCACCCGCTGCCAGCCCGGCCCCCGCCGGCCCTCAGATCCCACTCTGGGCCTCGTTGGACGCCGGCGCCCGCATGGTCGTCGGGGCGGCCGCCCTGGCGGCGGCCATCCTCGTGGTCGGTGGGCTCCTTCGCGCCTGGCCGTCGGGAGACTTCGTGGTGATCGCGCTCCTCGCGGCGTTGGCCGCTGCTGGGGCCGCCTGGATGGGTGATGCGACCCCGCCATCGATCGCTCGCCACGTCCCGCCGGCGATCCTGGCCTCACTGGCCGGCGCCGTCGTGGCGGTCCTCGGAATCTGGCGATCCATCGAGCTGCTCTTCGACTTCGACCAGCTCGACGAAGTCGGCGGCGTGGTCGGCGCTGCACTGATCATCGCGCTGGCGGTCGCCGGTGGCGCCCTCCTGCTGTTTGCCCTCCAGCGCGACGAGGCCACGTCCAGCGCGATCCGCTCCAGGGATCGGTCCGTCCAGCTGGCGCTCATCGGGCTGGCGCTCGTCCTCCTCGGCTGGGCCATCAATCTGGCCAGCTACTGGACGATGCGGCAGGCGACGCCGACCCTGACACTGCTGACGGTGGCGGCCCTGACGATCGTGCTGGCGGGCCGGGGGCTGCCGCTCATCGCAACATGGGTGGGGATCGTGCTCGCCGCCCTCGGGGCGCTGGTGGCGCTCGATCTGTGGGGTCAGCTCAGCCGGCTCGGTGACACCAGGCTCGACCTGGGCCTGACCGACTACCTGCCATTCTTCATCTACCTCGCCGGGTTGCTGCTGATCCTGGCTGCCGGCGCGCGGGTGATCATGACGACGCGCGTCGGCCTGCCACCTGCGCCGGCCCCACCACCGTCGTCCGGCGGCTAGCTAGCCCTCGGCGGCCGCCTCGACGGAGGCCGTCCCTTCGTCGAAGAGGCCGGGCACCTTCTCCCCGCGTCCGCGCCGGGCGCCTGGCTCCTTCGCGCCGATCCGCCGACGCGTGACGACCTCGACGGTCGTGTCGCCCTCGCGGGCGGGGTGCTCGACCAGGGCGATCAGCCGGCTGGCCATGAACCGGCCGGTTCGGACCGGGGTGCCGCCACGGGTCACTTCCGTGACCTCGACGACCCCGCGCGCCGTGGTCACCTCGATGCGTCGACCCGCCCGGGTGGCCACGATCTCGAATGTCTGCACGGCGCCGCCGGTATCGACCACGACCTCGACCCGATCGCCCTTCATGCCGCCTCCTTAGCCGGCCGTGACCGGCGTGCCTTCGAGTGCGAGACGGGTCGCGGCCGGGCCCTCGGCCGCCTTGTCGCGCATCGGTCGACCCGAGCCACCGTAGCGCTCCGCGACGACCTCGGACAGGATCGCCAGGGCCGTCTCGGCGGGCTGTCGGCCGCCGAGGTCGAGACCGACCGGGCCGCGCAGTTGCGCCAACGCCTCGTCGCTCACGCCGGCTTCGCTGAGGCGTCGACGCCGATCGGACTGGGTCTTGCGCGAGCCGACAGCGCCGACGTACCGGCAACCGCGCCGCAGCGCCTCGACGATCGCCGGTTCATCGAACTTCACGTCGTGGGTCAGCACCGCGACCGCATCGTTTGGTCCGAGGCCGATGTCGTCGGCGATCTCGTCCGGCCAGCCCACGACGAGCCGGTCCACCTCCGGGAACCGTTCCGGCGTCGCGAACGACGCTCGGCCGTCGATGACGACGGTCTCGAACCCGAGCTCCTTGGCCAGCCGCACGAGCGAGCGCGCGACCTCGACCGCGCCGACGACGACCAGTCGCGGCCGGACCGGGAATACCTCGACGAACAGCGACCGCTCGCCGAGCTCGATCGTGCGCGACTGGCCGCGCTTGAGGGCCTCGAGCGCGCTGTCGACGAGCGCGGCGTCGAGCGCCGGATCGCCGAGCGAACCGTCGAGCCCGCCATCCTCGCGGACGACCAGCCTGGCCGCGGGCGGCGCGCCCTCCCCGGGCTGGTGCGGGCCGATCTCGGCCGGTGGCGAGTCGACGGGGAGCGGCGTCACGACGGCCGCACCATGGCCGCCGGCACCGAGCGAGGCCCGTGCCGCCGCAAGGGCCGCGTCCGGGACAGCCGGCTCCACGAGCACATCGATCGTGCCGCCACAGGCAAGGCCCACGTCCCACGCCTGCTCGTCACTGATGCCGTAGCGGATGACGCGTGCGTTGCCGGTCGTGCGGGCGTGCTCGATCTGCTCGGCGGCGGCGCCCTCGACGCAGCCGCCACTGACCGAGCCCGCGACCCGACCGTCCGTTCCGTACAGCAGCACCGCGCCCTCGGGACGCGGCGCGGACCCGAACGTGCGAACGACGACTGCGCGGCCGGCCTCGACGCCGGCCCCCTGCCAGGTCGACAGCGTGTCGAGCAGCTCCCTCACCGGATCGGCCTCGCCGCGGTGGGGTCGGTCGACGTGCCGCTGACCGTGGTCGGTGGCGCCACGCCGGCCAGGTCGGCCACGCCGGGGAGTGCCGCATGGGCGGCAGCCTCGGCGCCCTGCCTCGTGTCCGACGAGCGCACGCCACCGAGGATCTCGCCCAGCCGCTCGAGCGAGGCGACGGTCCCAGCCGGCAGGAAATCGTCGATGTAGGGATAGGCCGCACGCATCCCGCCGGCGAGCGGCTGGTACCCGGGCGTGCCGGCCAGCGGGTTCAACCAGACGAGGCGGTGGCAGTTGCGGCGGAGTCGCGCGGTCTCAGCGGCGACGAGGTTCGGGTCGCCCCGGTCCCAGCCGTCCGAGACGACGATCACCACCCCGCTCGAGCGCAACGACCGGCGCGCCCACTGTTGATTGAACGAGCGGAAGCTCTCGCCGATCCGCGTGCCGCCGGCCCAGTCGTTGACGGCGTCGCTGACGCGGGCCAGGGCGCGATCGCGATCCTTGTCGCGCAGCAGGCGCGTGACGCGGGTGAGCCGCGTCCCGAAGACGAACGACTCGGCGCGGACCTCGCTGGATGCCGACAGCGCCTGGACGAACCGGAGGAGTAGGCGCGAGTGGCGCTCCATCGAGCCCGAGATGTCGCACAGCACGACCAGCGAGCGGGGTTCCTTGACCGGTCGGCGCCAGACCCATGACATGAGTTGGCCACCGGTCCCGAGGTTGCGCCGGAACATCGCGCGCGGTGCCAGGCGCCGGCCGTGGGAGTGCAGCTCGTAGCGTCGGGTGCGGCGCCGTTCGAGGCGCGGGACCAGCTCGTCGACGAGTCGCTCGGCGTCGCGCAGCTCCGCCGGCGTCATCCGGTCGAACTCGCGGTGTTTCAGCATCTCGCCACGCGAATAGGCGTCGGGCGCGACGACGATCCCATCGACCTCGTCGCCTTCTCCTTCGTCGTCGTCCCCGGCAGCCGGGATCGGCACGCCCCACTCATCGGGCCGGTTCGAGATCCGCTCGTCGCCGGGCAGCGGCTCGGCCTGACCGGTCGGATCGTCGCCGTCGGCGTCGGTGCCGTCGGGATGCTGCAAGACCGGCGCCTGGAGATCGCCCGACCGACGACCCCGGGCCCGCCACCAGCGATCGAACACGATGTCGTACGTCTCGCGGTCGTCGCGACGACGGACGAACACGGTCTCGCCGGCCGCGTGCACCTGCTCGCGCGATCCGATGTCGACGAGCGGGAGCGCTCGCGCGAAATCGACGGCCGCCCCGAGATCGATGTGCAGGCCGGCGGTCCGCAGTGCCCGCCCGAACCCGACGGACTCCTGGAGCAGACGGCGGCCATCGACTTCGGGGCCCCACGGGGCCGTGACGATGGCGGGATCGTCAGGCGCCTGCATGGGGTGACTCTGCCACGACCGCGCCCCGACTGCCCAGCGGGCCCGGGGCCGGCCCATGCACGACCTGGTAGCCGGAGGTGTTCCGCTGGACATCGACCGAGCCGTCGATGCAGTGAAGGGCCAGTGAGCCGCTCCCGAGCCGCAGGTTCTCGAGGGTGATCTCCGGTAGCCATTCGGGCAGTGCCGGGTTCACATACAGCTTCGACCCGTCGGCGTCCACCGTGGCGTGCAGACCGCACAGCGTCGCCACGAACCGGAAGACCGAGCCGGCTGCCCACGCCTGCGGCACGTTCGCGCCGAGATATGGCACCGGGAAGCTTGCGGGTTTCCGCGGCAGGCCGGAGAACAGCTCGGGCAGCCGCAGCGCAACCAGCCGTTCCGCCGCGTCGAAGATGCCCTTCGCGACCATGGCCGCCTCGGTGGCATAGCCGTACCGGCGGAACCCGCCGGCGATCGTCGCGTTGTCGTGCGGCCACACCGAGCCCGTTTGATACGAGAACGGGTTGTAGGCCGGGTGATCGGACGACAGCGTGCGCACGCCCCAGCCCGACCACATGTCATCGGCCATCAGGCGGCGCACCACGCGTCCGGCCCGCTCCGGCGGCACGATGCCCGACTGGAGGAGGTAGCCGGCGTTCGAGGCTACGCTGCGGATGGGCTCCTTGCGGCCATTCAGCCCGAGGTAGTACGTCCCCTCCTCCTCCCACCAGAACTTCTCGTTGACCCGCTGATAAAGCCGTTGCGCCTGCCGCCTGAGACGGCGCGCGTCCTTGGGCCGGCCGAGGACGTCGTACACATCGGCCAGGCGGTTCTTGGCGTCAAAGACGTAGCCCTGGAGCTCGCACGTCGCGATCGGCAGTGGTGAAAGCGTGCCGTCCTCCTCGACGATGGCGTCGCCGGCATCCTTCCAGCCCTGGTTGTAGAAGCCGTGCGAGGACCTGGTCTTGTATTCCTGGAAGCCGTCGGCATCTCGGTCGCCGTAGCGGTCGATCCAGTCCATCGCCGCCTCCGCCTTGGGGAGGTACCGTCGGAGCAGGTCCACGTCGCCGGTCCAGTGGTACAGGTACGACAGCACGATCACGAACAGGCTCGTCGCATCGTGCGTCCCGTAATACGGCTGGAAAGGCAGGATCCCAAGCTGCGCCAACTCGCCGTGACGGATCTCGTGCGGGATCTTGCCGGGCTCCATATCGCGCTCCGGATCGACGGCGGTCGCCTGCAACTCCGACAGGCGGCGCAACGCACCCTTGGCGAATTCGGGGAATCCGGAGATGCCCTGCATCGACACGATCAGCGAGTCGCGCCCGAACAGCGTCACAAACCACGGCACGCCGGCGGCCGGGATGAATACACCGCGAGCGAAGGCGGGATCCTCGAGATGCAGGGCCTCGAGGTCGCGGACCGCCTGATCCCAGGCCCGGTCGACCGTCTGGTTCGGGGTCCGGATGCTCACGTTCGGGAGGCGCGCGACGCCGGTCGAGCGGATCGGCGCATCGACGGCGTTGCATGCCAGCGTCACCAGGCGCTGGCCCGGACGCGTGATCGGCAGCCACTTGAGACAGGTGTGCCAGACGCCCTTCGCCGGGATCGTCGCCACGAACACCAGGCGACCGTTGGCGAACTGAGGCGTCGAGCTGGAGCGCTCCACGGCGACGATCAGGTCGCGCCGGAAATCGCGATTGACGTAGGTCGCGCGCAGCTCGCCGCGCGAGCGGAACCAGCGGCTGTTGAGCTCGCCGCGCCGCACGATCTGACCGCGCTTCACGTCGAAGATATCGGCGAAGTCCGACAGGACCGCGATCTCGATGGTGAGTCGCACCGGCCGGCGTGCGTAGTTCGCCAGGTCGATGTCCTCGTGGACCGCGTCCGCGACCGTCCGATCGATGCGCATCGCAAGCGACTGGCGAGGGATGGGCCCGAAGGAGTCGACCGAATCGTCGTTGGTGAACTCGAACCGCGACGAGAAGGATTGGATCGGCGCCGACGCAAGCAGGATCGGCCGGCGGCCGTTGATCCACAGGTCGTACCCGGAGATGAAGCGGGTGTCGCGGGTGAAGAACCCGTCAGCCTCGCCGAGGACACGGGCGTCCGGCTGGCATACGAGGACGCGGTCGTCGCGATTGATCGTGATCGTCGGCGGTCCGACCTGGACCGGGAAGGTCATCGCGCGGGGAGCTGCAGATCCACGCGTGCAGCGTACGCGACCGGGACCGCCGCTTTGCGATCAGCCCCGCGCAGCGACCTCGGTCAGTATGCGGGCCGCCTGTTCGCCACGGACGTGGCGGATGTCCTCTTCGTACTTGAGGACCACACCGAGGGTCTCGTCGACCAGGTCCGGCTTGAGCTCGCGCGCCCCGAGCGACAGCAATGCGGCGGCCCAATCGAGCGTCTCGGCGATGCCGGGGACCTTGGTCAGATCTGCCTCGCGCAAGCGATGCACGAAGCCGACGACCTCACGCGCCAGGCGTTCCGGTGCGTCCGGCACCCGAGCGAGCACGATCTCGTACTCCTTCTGCGCCGTCGGATAGTCGATCCAGTGGTACAGGCACCGACGCTTGAGCGCGTCGTGGACCTCGCGCGTCCGGTTGGAGGTGAGGATCACGCGCGGCGGGCGTTCCGCGCGGATCGTGCCGATCTCGGGGACCGTCACCTGGAAATCCGACAGGATCTCGAGTAGATAGGCCTCGAACTCCTCGTCGGCCCGGTCGATCTCGTCGATGAGCAGGACCGGCGCGACGCCGTCCTCGCTCTCGAGGGCCTGGAGCAGCGGCCGCCGGATCAGGAAAGCGGAGCCGAAGATGTCGTGCGCGCTGGCGTGCTCGGCCTGTCCGCGGGCCTCCAGCAGCCGGATCTCGAGCATCTGCCGCGGGTAGTTCCACTCGTAGACCGCGGTGTTGACGTCGAGTCCCTCGTAGCACTGCAGGCGAATGAGGCGTGCTCCGAGCGATGCTGCGAGGACCTTGGCGAGCTCGGTCTTGCCGACGCCCGCCTCGCCCTCGAGCAGCAGCGGGCGACCGAGCTCGAGTGCGAGGAAGACCGCCGTCGCGAGCGAGCGGTCCGTGATGTAGTCGCGCGAGCGAAACTCGTCAGTCAGCGCTTCGATGGAGCGTGTGCCCTCCGGGCGGTCCGCCCGGTCCTCGGGAAGGTCGGTCATCGTCCGAGGATGCTACACGCCCCGCCCGGCGGATGACGCCCCCGACTCAGCGTGGGGCTCGCTGTGACGCCACCCGCGCGCTCAGCGCGTCGATCTCGGCCATGGTTGTCCGGACCTCGGCCGCTCGCGCTCGGCGTTCGGCCGCCTCGCGCTTGGCGGCACGCTCCAGCGCGTTGGCGGTCGCCCCGACCGTTCGATCCAGCTCGGCGATCCGCTCCGTGAAGCTGGACCGCATCTGGCGCTGCATCTCGTCGAGCACCGACGTCAGACGGCCGTCCACCTGGAACCGGATCTCCTCGACGAGCTCGCCCAGGAACGTCCGTGCCTGCTGGCGGCGGTCGGTCAGGCGGCGACGCCGCTCGTCGAGGACCTCCTTGCCGCCGTAGACGGCGGCCACGCCGAGCACGGCCGGTCCCACGATCGCCGCCCCGAGCAGGGTGCCCACGAGGCCGAGCAGCTCGACGCCGGCCTTGGCGCCCGTGACCAGGCCGTAGCCGGTCCCGAGCCGCGCCCGCGTGCGCCCCTCGAACTCCGGGTCGCCCTGCCAGAACCGGCCGATGTCGAAGTCGATCGCCGGGGCGTCATCGGCGTCTCCGCCGGTGGGCCGCTCCTCATCGGCGAGGAGACCGGCGATCGTGGCCTGGATGTCGGCCGCACCGGTCGTGGCCCCCCGGAAGGCGCCGCGGACCGCCGTGGCGATCCGGTCCTGGACCCGGGCGCTCAGGTCGGGCCACGTCCCGGACGGATCCGACCCCTCGACCTCGGCCTGGGAATCCCGGATGATCGACCGCATCTCGCGCTGGAACTCGAACGCGACCCGTGTCCGGAGCGCACCGAACTCGTCATCGAGCCGCGTGGACCAGGCGGCGCTCGCGCGGCGCAGGGCCGCCAGCCGGTCGCGAGCCGCCTCGAGCTGGCTCGCCAGCGCCTCGGCGGCCTCGGGTCGTTCGAGCGCCGCGCGCTCGGCGGTGAGCGGTTCGCGCAGCTGGCCCAGGACCCAGCGCAGGTCGCCCAGCGCGGCACCGGTCGACGCGACGCGGGCGCGCTCCACGACGTCGCCACGAAGCGCATCGGTGAATGCGCCATACCCGCTCTCATCGTCACGCTCGTCGGGTCGCGATCGCAGGAACGCACTCAGGCCGAACGGCCGCTCGACCAGCCCGACCGCCTGGAGATGCCCCACATCGATGTCGATGATCCGGCGCCATTCGGGGTAGATGTCGATCTTCGTGACCGCGATGAGGATCGGCGGTCCGGCCCCGCGCGCACTGGCCAGGAACTCGAGCTCCGGGCCTGACAGCTCGGCGGAGGCGTCGGTCACGAACACGAGCGCGTCGGCGGATGGTAGGAACGCCAGCGTCGCGGCCGCGTGCCCGGCATTGAGCCCGCCGACGCCCGGCGTGTCGACGAGCGTCAGGCCGCCCTCGAGGAGGGGGTGCGGGAGCCGCACCTCGACGAGATCGACGTCCTGGCGGCGCTCCCGACCGGCGACCTCCTGTGCCCACGCCGGGACTTCGTTCGGGTCGATCGCTTCCACGATCGGCTCGCCGTCGGTCCGACGGTGGACGACCGCGCTCGGCGGCTCCCCGTAGCGCACCACGGTGACGGCCGCCGTCGCGAGATCGTCATCGACCGGGCAGACCGGGCGCCCGAGCACGGCGTTGATGAGCGCGCTCTTGCCCTTCTTGAACTCGCCTACCACGCACACGACGGTGTCGGTCCGGGAGGCCCGCTGCGCGATCCCGGCCAGCCGTTCCGCGAGATCGTCGCGGTCGAGCCGGGTCGCGATCGCGCGCGCATCGGCGACGAGCGCATCCAGCGCTCCGGTCGCGGGCGCAGCCATCGTCCCAGCCGGCATCGACTGTCGGTGTCCCTCCTCCAGGCCCGCGAGTGTACCGTCCGCGCCACGCGGCGCACGGTAGACTCGGTGGTCCTGCCACGGTTCGAGGGGAGTGATGGCCTACTCGCTCGGGATCGATCTCGGGACGACGTACTCCGCGGCCGCGATCGCGCGGGGCGATCGGCTCGAGATCTTCCAGCTCGGCGAACGCGCCGCGACTATCCCGTCGATCGTCCTGCTCCGGGCAGACGGCGAGGTCCTGACCGGCGAGGCCGCGGAGCGTCGGGCGCTCGCGGAGCCGACCCGGACCGGGCGCGAATTCAAGCGCCGGCTGGGCGACCCGACGCCGATCATCCTCGGCGGGACGCCCTACGGTGCCGAGGCGCTGCTCGCGCACCTACTGCGCTCGATCGTGGCGCGAGTCACCCAGCAGTCCGGCGAGCCGCCGTCAGCGATCGCGCTGTGCCATCCGGCGAGCTACGGAGCCTACAAGCTGGACCTGTTGCAGCAGGCCGTCAGACAGGCCGACATCGGACCGGTCACGCTGCTCAGCGAGCCCGAGGCGGCCGCCCTCGATTACGCTCGCCAGGAGCGCGTGCCGTCGGGCTCGGTCATCGCCGTGTACGACTTCGGTGGTGGCACCTTCGACGCGACGATCCTGCGCAAGACCGACGACGGCTTCGAGATGCTCGGCCAGCCCGAGGGACTGGAGCGGCTCGGCGGCATCGACTTCGACGAGGCCCTGTTCCGACGCGCGATGGAGGTGGTCGCCGCGCAGGGGATCCAGATCGACGCCAATGACCCGGCGGCCATGGCCGCGATCGCACGGCTGCGCGACGAGTGCCGGCGGGCCAAGGAGGCCCTCTCCTCGGACACGGACGCCACGATCCCGATCTTCCTGCCCGGTCTGCAGACCGAGCTGCGGCTGACGCGCGCCGAGTTCGAGGACATGATCCGGCCCAGGATCCACGAGACGATCGAGGCGCTCGGGCGGGCGACCCGCAGCGCCGGCCTGGGGTTCGGCGACCTTGACCGGATCCTGCTGGTGGGCGGCAGCTCGCGCATCCCGCTCGTCGCCGAGATGGTCCGCGAGGCGACGGATCGGCCGGTGGCGGTGGATGCTCACCCGAAGCACACGATGGCGCTCGGCGCCGCCTACGTGGCGGAGCAGCAGCAGCGGGCCGCGGCACCGACCGAGGCGGTCGCCGTCCCCGCTGTCGCAGCCGCCGCAGTGGCCGCCGGATCTGCGATGGACCCGGCTGCAGATATCGCCGAGACAGCGACTGCCGACACGGGCAGCCCGCCTCCGGCCGCGGTCGCCCCGGCCACGGACGGCGTCCGGTCGCGTCGCATGCTGCCGGTCGGCCTGGCGCTCGTCGCGGCGGCCATCGTCGCAGCCGTAGCCATCGGCGCGAACATGCTGGGCGGCACCGCGGGCGCGCCGTCGGCTTCCCCAGCGACCTCGGTGGCGGTGATCCCGTCCGCGTCGCCATCGATCGCCGTCACAGCATCGCCGAGCCCGGTACTGACACCATCGCCGTCGCCGACCCCCCTCCCGACGCCCACCCCGACCCCGGGCGGGCGCCAGGCACGCATCACCGAGATCACCGTGAGCAACGGGCGCTACGTGGTCGACTACGACGTCTTCAACTTCGCCCCTGAGCTCCCGAACGGCCGGCACGTCCACTTCTTCTTCGACACCGTTGCTCCGCTAGAGGCCGGCGTCCCGGGCAGCGGCCCGTGGGAGCTGTACGCCGGACCCGTGCCCTTCACCGTCTATCGCGTCACGGACAAACCGAGCGGAGCGACCCAGATGTGCATCCTCGTCGCGCGGCCGGATCACTCGGTAGTCCAGAACACCGGCAACTGCGTCGACCTCCCCGCCTAGCGACGGCCGGCCCATGACAGATCTCGCGACCGAGGTCCGCGCGATCGCGGCACTGGCCGGCGACGCCGCGCGAGGCACCGATCAGGCGGCGGCGGTCGAGGCCGTCACGCGGCGGCTCGACGAGCCGCTCCGGGTGGCGATCGCCGGGCGGGTCAAGGCCGGCAAGTCGACGCTGCTGAACGCACTCGTCGGCGAGCGGCTGGCCGCGACGGATGCCGGCGAGTGCACCCGGATCGTGACGTGGTACCGGCACGGGCTGGGCTATCGCGTCGACGCCGACCTGCGGCCGAGCGGGCGTGCGGAGCTCGCGTTCCGACGATCGGACGGCGAACTGCACATCGACCTCGGGACGCACGACGTCGACGACATCGAGCGCATCGAGGTCGGCTGGCCGTCGGCAAAGCTGGAGTCGATGACCCTCATCGATACGCCCGGACTCGCGTCCGCCAACGAGCGGACGTCGTTGCGGACGATGGCCTCGCTGCTGGACGCCGGGATCGACAGCCCGGCTGAAGCGGATGCCGTCGTGTACCTGATGCGCCACCTGCATCACGGCGACGCGCGCTTCCTCGAGGCGTTCAT
This sequence comes from Candidatus Limnocylindrales bacterium, assembly GCA_036257225.1. GTDB lineage: Bacteria > Chloroflexota > Limnocylindria > Limnocylindrales > CSP1-4 > SPCO01. Next base: position 16,200 of record DATAFZ010000155.1, read on the forward strand.
GGACCACTCGATCGCCCATGCTTCACCGGTCAATGCGGTCGTCGTGCTGTCGCGTGCCGACGAGATCGGGGCCGCGCGGCCGGATGCCCTCGAATCCGCCGCCTCGATCGCAGGTCGGTACGCGGCGGATCCCCGGGTCCGCGAGCTCGCGTCGGGTGTGCTCCCGGTGGCGGGACTGCTCGCCGAGACCGGGGCGACCCTCCGCCAGGAGCAGTTCGACTGGCTTGGCGCCCTGGTTCGCCTCGACCCGGACGAGCGGGCCTACCTTCTGACGTCCGTCGAGCGTTTCCGGGAAGCCGACCGCAACCCGCTCGGCGAGGAGATCCGCGAGGATCTGCTGTCGAGGTTCGGGCTCTACGGCATCCGATTGGCCATCTCGCTCATCGGTGACGGCGATGTCAAGACCGCGACCGAGCTGTCGGCGGCGCTGCTCGAGCGATCGGGGATCCGCGGACTGCAGCGGGTGTTGATCGAGGCGTTCGCGGATCGAGCGGCGTCGCTCAAGGCGCGCTCAGCGCTGGTGGCGCTCCGGGCGATCGCCGCCGCCCTTGGCCGGGACGGGATGGCCGGCTCGGCCGCGATCGCCGAGGCGATCGATCGGTTGGAGGCGTCGTCGGGTGCGCTCGCCCTGCTGCGGCTCCAGCATCTCGTGCTGGCCGGCCACCTCGAGCTGGCGCCCGACGAGCATGCCGAGGTCGAGCGGTTGACCGGAGCCGGTGGAGGCGCGGCGCGATTGGGTCTCGAGGACGATGCGTCGGCCGAGACGATCCGCGAGGCGGCGCTGGCGGGTGTCGAACGATGGCGCGTCCGTGCCGGCAACCCGTTGAGCGACCGCCGGACGATCGAAGCCGCCGAGATCGTGAGCCGCGCCTACGAGGAGATCTACGCGGCGGCGGGATGAATCGGTCGCGGAGCGGCCGTGGCCCTCGTCAGACTCCCGCCATGGGAGTCTTAGGCGGCACATCCACGTCGACGGCGGGCCACCGTGTCGATGGGACGGCAGTGCCATGCACCGTCAGGCTGTCTCTCCGCCGCTGCGCGCGGCCTTTCGCCGCCTTAGCCCCCAAGGGGCGAGGGTTAGACGATGCCATGCTCTCCTCCATCGCCCCTCAGCCCTCCGGGGCGTCCAGCTCGCGGGCATACCGCGGGAATCGGAACCGCTGGTCTCGGGTCAGGATCCCGCCGTGGCCCAGCTTCGCCACGGTCGCCTCGGACGCCGGCTCGCCAGCCAGCAATCGCGGCAGCAGCAGGTCGACGGCCGTGGCCTTCGAGTAGGCACCGCACGTCGGCAGGCCCAGGACGGTGGTGCCGCCGATACGCGCCAGCCACAGCATCGAGCCCGGGTGGGACGGCACGCCGCGCCGGACTA
>DATAFZ010000002.1:0-22824 GCA_036257225.1 Candidatus Limnocylindrales bacterium
ATCCTCCGGCGGGGTCTCGATGACCGACAGGTCGCGGATGCCGGCCATCGCCAGGTTCAACGTACGTGGGATCGGCGTGGCGGAGAGGGTCAGCACGTCGACCTCTCGACGGAGCTGCTTGAGGCGTTCCTTGGCGGCGACGCCGAACCGCTGTTCCTCGTCGACCACCACCAGCCCGAGGTCCTTGAACCGGACATCCTTCGACAGCAGTCGATGCGTGCCGATGACCACGTCGACCGACCCATCGGCCAGGCCGGCGATCGTCGCCGCCTGCTCCTTGGGGGACACGAAGCGCGACAGGATGCGGATCTCGAGCGGGAACGCGGCGAAGCGCTGGCCGAACGTCGCGTGGTGCTGGGCGGCCAGCACCGTGGTCGGCACGAGCACCGCGACCTGCTTCCCGTCCTGGCTCGCCTTGAACGCCGCGCGCAAAGCGACCTCGGTCTTGCCGTAGCCGACGTCGCCGACCACCAACCGGTCCATCGGCACGGGCCGTTCCATGTCGGCCTTGGCCTCGGCCGTCGCACGGAGCTGGTCGATGGTCTCCTCGTACGGGAACGAGGCCTCCATCTCGCCCTGCCAGGGACTATCCGGCGAGAACCCGTGCCCGTCCGCGCTGGAGCGGGCGGCATACAGCGCGAGCAGCTCGTCGGCGAGCTCGGCGACGGCCTTGCGGACGCGCTGCTTCGCGCGGAGCCACTCGGTGCCACCGAGCTTGCTGAGCGCCGGCCGCTCGCCACCCGCGTAGCGCGTGACCCGGCCGATCTGCTCGACCGGCACGAAGATCCGGTCGCCGCCAGCGAACGACAGCTCGAGGTAGTCGCGTTCCTCGCCCGACTCGCCCCGCCGCAGCATCTGCTCGTACCGCGCGACGCCGTGATCGATATGGACGACGAGGTCGCCCGGAGTCAAGCGCTCGAGGATGTCGCGCGGGACGACGCGGCGCAGCGCCTTCGGCCGGCGGACGCGGACGGTGCCGAATAGCTCGCGGTCGGTGACGAACGTGACGCCGTCCGGGCCACCACTGAACCCGCCGTTGAGACTGCGACCGACGAGGGCGATGGCACCGTGCGGTGGTGCCGCCTCGAGCTTGTCCATGACCGCGACATCGTGTCCGGCCTCCTCGAGGATCTCCGCGAGACGGGGCGCCTGGTCGGAAGCGAGCACGATGCGCGCGCCGTCCTTGCGCCAGGTCGCCACTGCTTCCGCCAGCCGCCCGGCCCGACCGAATGGCAGGACCGGCTCGCGCCAGCCGAACAAGTCACCGGAGCTGCGTCCGCCCGATGCCATCGCGACGTCGGCCGGCGGCTCCGACTCCCAGGTCAGCTCGAGGGTCCGTGACGCGACCAACCGGCCCTTCCAGTCGCGCGGTGGCAGATAGGTCGATGGCCAGTCCTTCGGCAGCTCCCCGGCCTCCACGAGCTCGGTTCGCCGCTCATCGGCTTGGCGCCACAGGAACGCCGCGGCTTCGGCGATGTCAGCCGGCTCGTCGAGGATGAGCACCGTGCCTGGGTCGATGTGGTCGAGGCCGGTCGCCGGGGCCAGGTGCGCTGCCCACACTTCGGCGGCGTCGCCGACGGCGAGGGCCCGCGTCGCGTCGGCGGCACGACCGTCGGGCCGCAACGGGTCGTCGGTCGTGCCCTCGAACCGTGCCAGATCGCCGGCCAGCCGATCGGACAGTCGCGAAGCGGTACGACCGAGGCGCTCGCGGATCGCGGCCACGCCCGTCGTCGGGAGCAGGAACTCCGACGCGGGCAGCAGGACGACGCGGTCGACCTTGCCCGTCGTCCGCTGGTCGGTCGGATCGAACGCCCGCAGCGAGTCGATCTCGTCGCCGAAGAACTCGATCCGGATCGGCAGGTCCATCGACGGCGGGAACACGTCGACGATCCCGCCGCGCCGTGCGAACTCGCCGCGCCCGGCCACCTCGGTGACCGGGCTGTACCCGAGGTCGAACAGTTCCCGGAACAGCGCGTCCTGGTGGAGCCGGGCCCCGACCACCAGCTCGCGGGCCTTGTCCGGCAGGTCGTCGGGCGCGATCGTGTGCTGCAGGAGTGCCTGCACGCTCGCGACAAGTACTCGGGCGCGGCCCTGGCGCCAAGCCGCCAACGCCGCGACGCGCGCCGCGGTCTCGTCGGCCACCAGCTCACTGCGCTCGTACGCCAGCGCGGTCCGCGGTTCCAGGACTGCGACAGCCGACGGTTCGCCCTGCCATGCCTGCAACTCCTCGGCCACCCGATCGCCGATCTCGGCGTCCCGAGCGACCCACACGACCCGCTCCTCGAGCGCGAGCGCCGCGGCAAGGTACGACTTCGCGCCGTGCGGCACGGCGACGACGCCGGCGTGCCGGCCGACTCGACCGACATCGCCGGGCGTCCCCAGTCGCTCGCGGAGCGTGGCGAAGGAGCCGGTCGCCGCAAGCAGGGGCGGCAGTGCCGACAGGTCGGGCAGTCGATGTCCCGATCGCGGCCGGTCGTCGCGACGCCGGGCCGCCGGGCGCGGCCGTGGGAGCGCCTTGGCCCGCTGCGCGTCCTCGACCTCCGCGTCGACGCCTGCGACGTCGAAGTCGAGTGCGTCGTCGTCGCGCACGGGTGCGTGCCGCGTCGCGAAGTCGGCGGCGACCTTCTCGGCGATCCGCCGGTCGCGGCCCCGCCGGCCGCGGAGCGGTGGCCGGGTCGACTCAGGCATCCGACTTCCGATCGAGCCGTGGGAGCACGCGGCGCCAACCTGTCTTCGTGCGCCGGATGCCCCCCTCGTCGGGAGGGCCGTCGATCTCGCCGGGTGGCGCCAGGCGGGTGACATCTGCCTCGCGGAGCTGGAACGTGTTGAACCGGTTGGCAGCCTTGCTGGTCCCGTCGCGGGCCCACGCCTCGACTGCGTCGGCCGCGGCGTCGAGGAGCTCGTCGAGCCGCTGCGTCTCATCGGGCTCGAATCGCGACAGGACATGATCCCGGGCATCGCGCACCGGGTCGCCGATGCCGACGCGGAGCCTGCTGAACTTCTCGGTCCCGAGCTCGTCGACGATCGACCGCAGCCCGTTGTGGCCGCCATGACTGCCCGACTCCCGGAACCGGAGCTTCCCGAAGGGCAGGGCGAAGTCGTCGGCCACGATGAGGAGGTCGGCGAGTGGAGCGTGCTCGCGGGCGAGGACCTTGCGGACCGCGAGCCCGGAGTCGTTCATCCACGTGAGCGGCTTGACGAGCGTCAGGTCGAGGCCGTTGTAGCGGCCGATCGCCACGTTCGAGGCGTCGCGCTGCCGGCCACGGCCCGACCAGCCGGCCCGCTCCGCGACGCGGTCCAGCACGAGCCAGCCGATGTTGTGCCTCGTTCCCGCGTACTGCGACCCGGGATTGCCCAGACCGACGACGACCTTCAACGCTCCTCCATGAGATGACGGACAGCACGACGCGGCCCGAATCCCGTTCGCCCGGCGACGTCAGGACGCCGCACGACACCTCGGGAGGGCCGATCGCCGATGGTACCCGGGGCTGGGCAACGCCGCCGGACGACCTCCACCGCAACCGCAAGGCGGCAGACGGCGGCCGCTCGTAAGGCGCGGGGCCAGCCCACGGTTGCTGGCCCAGCTTCCCGTCTCTGGGCCGTCTCGCGCTGACGGATCCGCCGATTTCGGCGCATCTCAGGTCTGGATCGTGCATGAGAGCTCAACGATCGGCGAGTGCTCGCGCTGCCAGGCACGCCCGTGAGCTCGAGATAACTGGCTGGTGAGTGCTTCGTCCTAATCTCGACCTCCGATGCGCCGATTTCGGCGCAATGACTAACGGCGTGGGCGCCGGAGCGCTCGTCAAGGAACGCAGGAGATCGAGCGGTGCCGTCCTACCTGACCACGCTGACCAAGACTCGCAACGAGCTCGCCCATCGAGTGGAGGACCACATCGTGGAGACTGGTCTCTCGGCGAGCGAGTACCTGGTACTCGCGTCCGTCCTCGAAGACGAACGCGCGACGGCGGCAGCGATCCGGCGGAAGCTGGGGATGCGACAGTCGACCTTCACAAGCTTGGTGGCCAGACTGGTAGCGCGCGGCTATGTCTCGATCAAACCCGCGCGGCGAGATCGTCGTACGCGATATCTCCGCCCGACCCTGCCTGGCCTTCAGGCTACGCGCATCGCCCGATCGATCCATCTCGAGCTCGAAGGTCTCGCGATGCCGTACGACCGACTCGAGGTGTACGACGGCCTGAAGCGACTCGCTTTTCTGACCAGCATCCTGCCGCAGCCGATCCTGATGGAAGACGGCCTGCCTGAGATCACGGCCTGAGATCGAGGCCCAGGAGCCGACGCTCGAGGGCGCGCATCGCGGCCTCGTCGTCCGGGGTCGCGTGGTCCCAGCCGCAGATGTGCAGCACGCCGTGCGTGACGAGGAGCCGGAGCTCCTCGGCGGCGCCCCAGCGCACGTCGCCCGTCTGACCGCCGCGGCCTGCTGAAGCCTGCTCCGCGGCCCGCTCGACCGAGACCACGATGTCGCCGAGATGGAGTCGGGTCCGCGGTGGCCGCGGGGCAGCGGGCGCCGACGCGCCGCGTGCGAACGAGGACGGCGGCAGGAGCGGGAACGACAACACGTCGGTCGGGCCGGCGACGCCCATGTGTGTCTCGTTGAGTCCGGCCAGCTCCGCGTCGCCGGTCAGGAGGAGCCCGATGGATGCGGGTGCTGGCGCGCCGACCTCGTCGAGCGCCGCAGCCGCAGTGCGTGCGAGCTCCGCGCCGCTGACGGACGGCCGAACGCCGTCGCGCACGTCCAGGTCGATCCGCCACGGCGGGCGATAGATCGACCGGGTCACGAGGCTGGTCGATCGCCTCCGCCGCTCGCAGCCGCGCGGCGCGACTCCAACTCCACCACGGTGTTCTGCGGGTAGGCGATCCTGGTGTGGTACATGCCGAGGAGCTGCTCCACGAAGGCGCGCTTGATCTTCTCGAGGTCGCGCATCGTGAGATCGCACTCGTCGAGCTGCCCGTCGGCGACCCGCTCGTCGATGATCCGGCCGACCATCGCCCGGATGGCGGGTTCCTCGCGCGAGACGAGCGATCGGACGGAGGCCTCGACGCTATCGGCGAGCATGATCAGGGCGGCCTCGCGGGTCTGCGGCTTCGGGCCGGCGTGCCGGAACTTCCGTTCGTCGACCGCCGCGGCCGCCGCAGCCCCGTCTGCCGTGCCGAGGCCGCCGTAGGGCGCGGCCGCCCGCTCCCGGGCCCGGGCGTAGAAGTAGCTCATCACCGCGGTGCCGTGGTGCTGCGGGATGTACGCGATGAGGACCTTGGGCAACCGCGCGGCGTAGGCGGCATCGATCCCGTCGGGGACGTGCTGCTTGAGGATCTGCGCGCTGACCTCGGGTTCGAGCTGGTCGTGGATGTTCTCGGCGCCGGCCTGGTTCTCGATGAACGCGAGCGGGTTCGCGAGCTTGCCGACGTCGTGGTAATAGGCCGCGACGCGGGTCACGAGCGGGTCGGCCCCGATCGCCTCAGCTGCCCGTTCCGCGAGGTTGCCGACCATCAGGGAGTGGTGGTACGTCCCGGGCGTCTCGACCAGCAGCCTGCGCAACAACGGTTGGGACGGGTTCGCGAGCTCGAGCAGCTGGAACACGGTGAGGATCCCGAATGCCGAGCCAAGGACCGCGAAGGTTCCGACCGCGGCGACCGAGGAGCCTGCCGCCGACACGGCAGAGGCGAACCACAGCTCGAGGACGCCGCGGATGTCCGTCGCGCCGAGCAACGAGAAGACCGATACGACGAGCGCGTTGACGATGAAGACGGCGATCGCGGCCTGCACGAAGACCTGGAGTCGATCGCCCTTGCGCACAGCCACGATCCCCGCCAGCCCGCCCAGGAAGATGTAGCTCGCGAACTCGAGCGAGGTGCCCGCCAGGGCTCCGCCGACGATGGCGATGATCGCGGTCACGATCGTCGCGATCGAGGCATCGAGCAGGATCGCCAGGAGCATGCCGATCGCGGCGGTCGGCAGGAAGTAGCCGAGCAGCTCGCGACCGGCCGTCACCTTGAGCGCCAGCGCGGTCCCGACCAGCAATAGGCCGACGAGCAGCAGCACGTTGTCGCGGTGCCAGAGGGCCGGCCGGAACCGCCACATCCAGGCGAGCAGCATGGCCACGGTCACGACCGCGAGGAGGAACCAGCCGGCGAAGGTCGCGAGGTCCAGCGGGGCGTCCTCGCCAAGGCCGAGCGCCTCGATGACCTCGAGGTCGGCGGCCGTGAGCGGTTCTCCGTTCCGCACCACGACCTGCCCCTGCGCGATCTCCACGCGGACCGGCACGACATCCTCGGCCGCGCGGTCGCGCGCCTGGTCCCAGAGGGTCTGCGAGAACGACGAGTTCGGGACGATCAGCGGCTGGATCATCTCGGCGGCGAGCATCCGTTCCGTCTCCTCGAGATCGCCGCCCATGCGGCCGGCGATGGTCGCCCGCGTGTCGGCAACCTCGGTATCGCGTAACTCCGTGCGGAGCGTGGCATCGAGGACCCGCGCAGCCTCGGTCCGGACGGCAGCCCAGCGCGGCGCATCGATCGCCAGCAGCGTCTCCTGGGCCGTGTCGCTCAAGCCTGGGACGGCCGTCTCGAGCAGCGCGGTCCGCTCCTCGGGGGTGAGGTCGGTCGCGAAGGCGGTATCGACTCGGCCGACCCGCTGGTTGAATGCCGCTGCCTGCTCGTTGGCGATCGCGATGGCGTTGTCGGCCGTGTAGTCGAATTGAGGCGCGACGGCCGCCCGCGCGGCCCGCCGGGCTTCCTCGGTCAGCGTGTTGCTGTCGAAGGAGACAGCCCGGGGCGCCGTGATGTCCTCGCGGACCACCTCACCGATCTCGTGGCTGACAGGGTCGGCCGGGACGTCGAATGCGAGGATGGCCGTGAGTGCCACGACAAGGCTGGTCGCGGCGATCGCCAGGCGAGTCGCATCGCTGCGGGTGAAGCGGGCGAGCGCAGGCGCGCGCTGGGTGAGCATCAGTGCGTGCCACCGTCGTGGGCGACCAGGTCGGCGCGGGCGAGGGCGCTGGCGACGTGCCCGCTCACGACCTTACCGTCGGCGCGTCCTCGGGTCCGTGGCGCGAGCCAGCCCATGACCTTGCCGAGGTCGCGGGCGTTCGTGGCGCCGGTGGCGGCGATGGCCTCTTCGATCAGCGCACCGATCTCCGCCTCCGTAAGGGCCTGCGGCAGGTACTCGCTGAGGATGTCGATCTCGGCCTGCTCCTTGGCTGCGAGATCCGCGCGGCCGCCTGCCTGATATGCCTCCACCGATTCACGGCGCGTCTTGACCTCGCGGGTCAGCACCCCCAAGTACTCGTCGTCGGTGAGCGGCTGCTGGTTCCGCTTCTCGAGGTTGTAGGCGGCGTTCGCCGCCATCCGCAGGACGTCGCGGCGCAGCGTGTCACCACCGCGCATCGCGGCGGTGATGTCGGACTGGACTCGATCTCGAAGGGACACCGGTCTTGGCTACCTCGGGCGGTCGTCGCACTCGCCCGTGGGGCCGCAGGATCGTGGCGGCGGGTCGTTCCCGCTCAGCCGGCCTGCGTTCGGGCGTTCTTCTTGCGCTTGGCTTCCTTGCGCTTGCGCTTCACGGAGGGCTTCTCGTAATGCTCGCGGCGGCGAGCCTCGGCGAGGATGCCACTCTGCTGGATCTTCTTGTTGAAGCGGCGCAGGGCGCTCTCGAACGTCTCGTTCTCTCCCACTCGGACTTCAGCCAATCGGTGTTCACCTCCTCCGACCAGGATTCTCGTGCCCGGCATCCGGTGCGCGGTCGACCGACCGGGATGCCCGCTCGACGCTCAGGGCCGTCAGAGCCGCCGGAGTCTACCCGAGGGTTGGAGGGTGGTCAAACGACAGGAAAGCGGCCGCCGAGCACGAGCAACCAGTACAGATCAGCAAGCGCGACGACCGCCCAGAACCCGATGATCAGGGTTGGTCGGCGGAGGAAACACTTGCTCCACGACACGCCGAGCGTGATCGACTTGGCGTACAGGGCGATCGCCACGAGCGCGACGATCAGCACGAACACCGCCGGCGTCACCAGCCAGGCGATCAGCCCGACCGTGCCCATCCGACAGAAGGTGAACGCCAGCCGCTCGTACTTCTCGGGCGGGCTGAGCGGCGGTCGGACATACGTTGCCGGCCCGACCACTGCCGGCTCCGCGGCGCTCACGACGACACCGCCGGCGCGCGCCGCGCACGAACGTCATCGAGCGACACGAGCTCACGCGCGGGCACCATCCCGGCCGACGTGGTGCGGCGCAGCCCTCCGAACAGCTGGCGGGCACAGAACGGGACGCGGACCGGGTTCGCCTCTCCATCCGTCGAGCCGACATGGACGCAGCACTGCTGGAGCCGCTCGATGTTGAGCGTCCAGGCGTCCATGAACGACTTGATCGAGAAGCGCTTCACGCGGAGCGCGATCTCCTCCACGGCCGCCTCGCGGTCGAACAGCCAGCGCCCCAGCGACTTCACGAACCCGGTGACGCCCAGGTCGCACGCCTCACAGACGCGGAGCAGGTGATCCACGAGCTCCGGGCGGGACACGAGCGTCGTCTCCGACATCATGCCGACGAGCGCGGTCCACATCGCGTCATCGGGGGCGATCCGGTTCGAGACGAGGCCGAGGTACTCCTTCAGGCGATCCTCGCCGAGCATCCGGGGAACCGACCGCCACTCCCCGCTGTCGCCGCGGACGAAATAGGTGATCGACGAACAGTCGGGGTGCGAGCAGGGCAACGCGATGAAATCGTCGGGTCCGACGCGGTCGGCCGTCTGCTCGCCCAGCCGGTTGAGCGTCCCGGTCGTGGTGACCCGGCGCATGGGATCGATGGGGCTCATCCGCCCCGAGCCGAACACCGGCTGGTAGGCGACGCCTGCGATGTAGTCGGTCGCGAGGGCGTACTCGGCGATGGCACCCACTTCGCGGTCGTTGACGCCGTCGGCAACGGCCACGGCGAGGGTCGTGAAGACGCGTTCCGCGGCAAGCCGCCGGAGCGCGTCGGCCTTGACATCGCGGAGGTCCTCGCCCCGGTGATAGAGATGCGAATCGAGCTCGAACCCGTCGAACTGGAGGTAGACCTCGAGTCGGCCGCGAAGGCGGCCGAGGGCGCTCACGAAACGGTCGTCCTTGGCGATCCGGATCCCGTTCGTGTTGAGGATCACGCGCGTGACGTTCCGCTCGGTGGCGGCGTCGATGATCTCGACGACCTCGGGGTGGACGGTCGGTTCGCCACCGGAGAGCATCAGGACATCGATCCGGCCTCCCTCTCGCTCGATCGCGGCGTCGAGCGAGCGAAGGATGTGGGGCAGCCGAGCGAACCGCCCGATACCCGGGGCTGCCGCCGCGAAGCAGGTCGGGCACTCCAGGTTGCAGTTCTCGGTGATGTCGAGCAGCAGCACGCACGAGTGCTGCGTCTGCAGGTCGCCGAGGCCGTCCGCGTAGCCCATCGGGATGGGCCTCGTGTTGCCGGGCGTGTCCGGCATGATCTCGCGCGTCGGGGTCCGCCACTGCTGGAGGTATTCCCAGCGGGCGTGATCCTCCTCGTACAGGCTCGTCACCACGCCGTGTCCGCGCCGACAGGTCCGTCGCAGGTAGACAGCGCCATCCATCGCGACGAGGTTGCCCTGCAGGATGTCCGTTTCGTAGTCGATGTCGCGGTCAGGATCCTCGCTGAAGCAGCGGCCACAGACCGTCAGGACCATGCGGAGCGGCAGGTACGGGTGCAACGCGAGCATCGCGGCCTCCCTTCATTGCGGGGTGACGGGGATGCTGCTCGCGACGAGGCAGACCCCGAGGAGTCCGAGGACGAGGATGATCGGCAGACCCACGGCGAGCAGCAAACCCCAGCCGAGCCCGGCCGCCAGCGACGGTCTCGAATCGCGCAGGACGACCCATCCGACGATCCCCGCGAGCACGAGCCCGATCCCGATCGCGGCGGCGATATCGCCGACGCCCATCGATCCGAGCAGCGCGCTCACACCGTACAAGCCTGCGGTGAAGGCGACCGCGACCGCGATCACCACCCCCATATTGGTCCGTCGCTCGGTCGGGATCGACTTCGCCGGGTCCCCGGCCGCGGCCCAAGCGGTCGCTATCTCCTGATCGCTGTAGCCGGCTGTGCGGGCGGCATCGCGCAGCGCGTCATCGGTGAAGCGATCGCGATTGGTACGGACATACGCGGCGAGAACGCCGACACGGTCCTCCTCGACCGAAGGCACGGTCGGGCCACGTTCCTCCACCATCTGTCAGGTCCCTCCGAGCGGGATGGGGATCGGAGCCGGCGGCACGCGGTACGCGCCACGGCGCCATTGCCGGACGAAATGCAGCGCGAGCAAGCCGATTAGCGGGATGAGCACCCACTGCGGCCCCGTCAGACCGAGTGCCTGGGGCTCGTTGCCCCGAACGAACTCGACGAGGAAGCGGAAGACCCCGGCGGCCAGGAGGTAGAGGCGCAAGCCGTCCCCGGGGACCGGCACGCGGTCGCGGTAGCGGACGATCAGCACGGCCGCGACGACGTTGAACCCGATCTCGTACAGCATCGATGGGTGCATCGGCCCACCGCAGCCCGGACAACGCGTAAAAGCCGCGGCGGTCTCGGGCGAGACCGCGATCCCCCAGGGCAGGTCCGTCGGCGTGCCGAGTGGCAGCTCAGACAGGAAGCAACCGACGCGACCGATGGCCGTGGCCACCGGGATCGCCAACAGGTAGGCATCACCCGTGGAACGGGTGTAGCCCGTCACTCGCTTGGCGACGGCGATCCCGAGGTAGCCCCCTGCCAACGCCCCGATCAGGCTCTTGCCACTGTGCTCGATGGCGACGGTCAGCGGCACGGCATCGAGCGCCGTGTAGTACTCGACGTGCTCCCAGGCCGTGATGAGCCGCGCCCCGATCAAAGCCCCGGCCACGGCTGCGATCGAGACGGCGACGATCCTGCCATCGAGCCAATCGCGCTGTCGCAGCTCGCGGTAGTAGATCGCGAACCCGACGACGACGGCCAGGACCGAGAAGACGTCGTGGGTGAGGATGCGCCATGGACCGAGCTCGACCAGGATCGGGTGCATCGGACCGATCGTAGTCCTTCGCCGTCGGGCGGGTGGTGTAGCGGTCGGCAGGCTCGCGCGTCGTAGGATGCGACGACCGCCACGCATCCGAGGCCACGCCGTTGTCCGGTACCCTGCTCGACCTGCTCGACGCCGCCGTCACCCGTTACGGGGAGCGGCCCGCTCTGGGCGTCCGCCACGACGATGGGTCGACCACGACGTGGTCGTATCGCGAGCTCGACAGGCGAGCGCGGATCGCGGCGTGGCGGCTTCGCGCTCTGGACCTGGAGCCCGGCGACCGGGTGCTTACCTGGAGTCCGTCGACGCCCGGGTTGCCGGCCGCGTATTTCGGGGCGATGCACGCCCGCCTGGTGTTCGTACCGCTCGACCTGCGGATGTCACGCGATGCGATCGACACGATCGTCCGTGCCTCGGGCGCCCGACACCTCATCCTCGGGACTGGGCGAGACGCTCCCGATCCGAGCGAGGCCGGGTTGGGGGAGTTCCCGACGACCACGGTCGATGCCCTCACCGCGGACCCCACGGAAGATGACCCGGCCTTCCCGCCCGACTGGGAGGCGCGGCAGGCGGCCTGGAAACGTCCGACCCCCGATGAGGTCTTCGAGCTCGTGTTCACGAGCGGCACGACCGGCACGCCGAAGGGCGTGATGCTGGCACACGACAACGTCGTGGCGTCGATCGAGTCGTTCCACCGGATCGTGCCGCCGATGGAGCATCGGATCGTGTCGCTCCTGCCGCTCTCACACTTGCTCGAGCAGGCCGTCGCGCTGTACTACGCCCTCGACGTCGGCGCCGACGTGCTGTACGTCCGGAGCCGGAATCCGCGGGTCATCTTCGATGCGCTGCGCGACCACCGGGTCACGAGCATGGTCGTCGTGCCGCAGGTCCTCGACCTGTTCTGGAGCGCGATCGAACGCGAGATCGCCAAGCGGGGTCGCACGGCCACGGTCGACCGACTCCGGAAGGTCGCGCGACGGCTGCCGTTCGCGGTCCGGCGGTTGTTGTTCCGGAGCCTCCATCGACAGCTCGGCGGCCACTTCCGGCTGTTCCTGTCGTCCGGCGCATTCCTGCCGCCGGCGCTGCAGCAGGCCTGGGAGGACATCGGGGTGACCGTCCTCCAGGGGTACGGCACGACCGAGACCGGGACCGGCGCCTGCGGGACCCTGGATGACCACGGACCCGGCACCGTCGGTCGGGTACCGCAAGGCATCGAGATGCGCGTCGCCCCCGACGGCGAGATCCAGTTCCGCGGCCGACCGGTGTTCAAGGGCTACTGGAACGCGCCCGAGCTGACCGCGGCGGCCTTCACCCAGGACGGCTGGTACCGGACCGGCGACCTGGGCCGCTACGACGCAGATGGTCGACTGATCCTCAGCGGCCGGATCAAGGACATGATCGTCCTGCCGAACGGCTTCAACGTGTATCCGGAGGACATCGAGAACGCGCTGCGCATCGCCGAGCTGCGGGACGCGGTGGTGCTCGAGACCGAGCCAGGCCGGATCGAGGCGATCGTGCTGGCGCTCGAAGGTGAGGACGCGGCCGCGACGAAGGCCCGGGTGGATGCCGCGGTCAAGGCCGCGAACGCCACCCTCGGCCCGAACCAGCGGATCGCCGGTTGGCGGCGGTGGCCGGACCAGGACTTCCCGAGGACCCACACGCTCAAGATCAAGCGCGACCCCATCAGGCGCTGGGCAGCGGCAGGATCCGTGCCGGTCAGCGACGGCGCCTGAGCATCAGGACGGGACCGTCACCCCGGTCCCGAGCGTTTCCAGGGCGACCTGGATATCGGGATGCAGCGGGTCCTCCGCGCCCTCGGGTACCCACGAGTACAGCACGACCGTCGGGCCAACCAGGCGGATGATGTGGCGCGCCCCGAAGGCGGACTGGACCTTGGCCGGCCCGGTGGCGAGGTAGGCCGCTTGTGCGGACGCCGCCTCTGCAGCGGCTGTCGGGTCGGCGAACTCGTAGACGACGATGAAGCCCTCGTGCGGTGCCTGCGGGAGGATGACCTGGTAGAGCGCCCGCGGCGTGGCCGTGAAGCGGGCGTCCTCCGGCGGCCGGAAGGGCGCGACCGAGTCCTGCAGGACCAGGTTTCGACTACCCAGCACGCGGACGAGCTCGGCGCGGGTCTGGGCGACGACCGGACCGACGGTCCGGGTCGGACCAGAGGTCGATGCGGGCGGCTGCGGTGTGATGACCCCTCCGCCGCTCGGTGCGCAGGCCCCCAGACCGAGGACGAGCAGGGCGATCAGCGTCAGCCGGGCGGCCATTCGAACGCCCGGCCGCCCATCAGGTGGACGTGGAGATGGTCGACCGACTGTCCGCCCCAACGTCCCACGTTGGAGACGAGCCGGTAGCCGCCCTCGGCGATCCCCTCCGACCGGGCCAGATCGGCCGCCACCGCGAAGATCCGGCCCACGACCTGGCTGTCGGCGTCGGTCAGCTCGAGCGCCGAGTCGATGTGGACCTTGGGCAGCAGCAGGATGTGGGTCGGCGCGCGCGGGGCGATGTCCCGGATCGCCAGGACGAGATCGTCCTCGTGGACCTTCGTCGCCGGAAGCTCGCCGGCGACGATCCGGCAGAACAGGCAGTCGGTGGTCATCAGAAGCTCGGTTTGGTGCTCATCAAGAAGCCGATGACGCCGACGAGGCCGGCCATCAAGTACGAAACGTAGCGTTGACGCCGGGCGCGGTCGAGCCAGACACGGTCATCCGCTGCGGCCTTGATGCCGATCAGCCGCCGCAGGTTCGGGCGCTGGATGAAGAACGCCAGGCCAAGGTTCAACGCGTAGATGAGGAGCGCGACCAACAGCCACGGCTGCTGGAGCAGGGACGGTCCCAGGCTGGCGATGAGCCCCACGCCGGTCAGCGCCAGGCCGGTGCCGATCACCAGCGTCCCGTGCGACTGCGCCCACAGCAGCGTCCTCACCAGGCCACTGTCCGAGTCGACCGCCGCCCGACGCGTGCGCAGCGCGAAGGGGAGCAGGATCGACGGCAGGAAGAGGCCGACGGCCAGGAGCACGTGGGTGACGAGCAACACCGGAACGAGGTTGGTGGGCATCCGTCCGATCGTACCGCGGTCGGGTCGACGGGGCGCTCAGGGTCGCCGACACGTCATCACGATCCAGTCGCCCTCTGCCGCTCGATCGATCAGCTCCAGACCCGCGGCCTCGAACGATGCTCGGACCTCCGCCTCCCGGTCGACGAAGATCCCCGACGCGACGAGCCGCCCGCCGGGGAGGAGCTCGGCGCGCAGGCCGCCGGCAAGCGGCACGAGGACGCCGGCGATGAGGTTGGCCAGCACGACGTCGAAGCCCGGCTCATCCGTCGGGATCGTCCCTGCGCGGGCGGCGATACGACGGCCGAGTCGATTGCGCCGGGCGTTGGCGAGGGTCGCGTCGACGGCGATCGGGTCCGTGTCGATCCCCAGCGCGCTCGCCGCCCCGAGCCGCACGGCGGCGATGGCCAGGATCCCCGAGCCGCAGCCCACGTCGAGCACGCGGGCGTCCCGGAGTCCACCATCGGCAGCCAGCGGTTCCAGCGCCGCCAGGCACAGCCGCGTCGTCGGGTGGAGGCCCGTCCCGAACGCCATCCCGGGATCGAGCGCGATGACGACGTCGCCGCGGCGGGCGCGATGCCGCCGCCATGTCGGCCGGATGATGAGCCGCCGGCCCACGCGCAGGACCGGGAAGAACGCCTTCCATGCCTCGGCCCAGTCGGCTTCGTGGACGATCCTGGTCCGCAGGTCGCCGATGCCGCGCAGCTCGAACGCCTGGAGGTGGCCCAGCGCGTCGGCGACGAGCGTCGCGGCGGTCTCGGCCGCGCCCGTATCGGCCGCCGGCACGTACCCGCGGACCACGGCCGGGCGGCCCGGATCGACGCGGGCACCGAGTCCGTCATCGACCAGGTCGAAGGCCGGCTCGACCGACGTCCCGCCGCTCGCCACACGCCCAAGGATCTCGCTGACCGCCTCGACGGCTTCGATGTCCGCCTCGACGGCCAGCTCCAACCAGGCCGCCGGTGGGTCGGCCGTCACCCCAGACCGAGCTTGTCGCGGATGCCCCCGGCGCTCGCCACCGACTGGCCGGACTCGCGAGCGAACGCCTCCAGCAGCTCGCGCTGCTTCTTCGACAGCTTCCGGG
Source organism: Candidatus Limnocylindrales bacterium (assembly GCA_036257225.1). Classification (GTDB taxonomy): domain Bacteria; phylum Chloroflexota; class Limnocylindria; order Limnocylindrales; family CSP1-4; genus SPCO01. The sequence continues at coordinate 15,188 of DATAFZ010000002.1, forward strand.
GCACCTCGACATCGACCAGCACGTGCAGGTCCCCTCGCGACCCCGACCGGCGCAGGTGCGGTACGCCCTTGCCGCGCAACCGGATCTCGGTATCGGGCTGGGTGCCCGGCTTGATCTCGACCTCCTCGGGTCCGTCAACCGTCGGGATCTCGATCGTCGTGCCGAGGGCCGCCTGGGCGATCGAGACGCGCGCCTCGTAGTAGAGCTCCGTCCCGTCGCGCTTGAGGGTCGGATGCGGCGCCACGTGGACGGCGACGTACAGCGATCCCGGCGGCCCACCGCGAGGACCGGCCTCGCCCTCGTTCGTCAGGCGGATCTGGTGACCCTCGTCGATGCCTGGCGGGATCGTCACGCGCAGGGCCCGCTTCCGTTCCGTCCGACCGTCGCCCTTGCACGTCTCGCATGGCGTCTCGACGATCTTGCCCTCGCCGCGACAGCGGGGGCAGGCGCTGACGTTCACCATCTGGCCGAGCATCGTCTGGCGCACGCTGCGGACCTCGCCACGTCCAGCGCACTGCGGACAGGTCGTGGTCTCGCTGCCGGGCGCGGCGCCGCTCCCGCTGCAGGTCTCGCAACGATCCAGCGCGCGGAAGTCGATCTCCTTCTCGGTCCCCCTGACGGCCTCCTCGAAGGTGATCCGGAGGTCGTAGCGGAGGTCGGAACCGGCCTGCGGCCGACCCCGTCGGGCGGATCCTGCCGCGGCGCCGCCGAAGAACGCGTCGAAGATGTCGCTGAATCCGCCGAATCCCTCGAAGCCGGTGCCGGCTGCGCCGCCGTCCACGCCCGCGCGGCCGAACGTGTCATATCGCTGGCGGCGGTCCGGATCGGACAGGATCTGGTAGGCCTCGCTGGCCTCCTTGAAACGGGCTTCCGCCGCTGGGTCTTTGTTGACGTCGGGGTGCCACTGCTGTGCGAGCTTGCGGAAGGCGCGCTTGATCTCGGCGTCGCTCGCGCCGCGCCCGACGCCGAGCACCTCGTACAGGTCCCGTTCCGTGGTGGCCATCGAGCGAGAGTCTACGAGAGGGCGAGTTCCTTGGCCGTCTCGACCACCTCGTCGAACATCCGCGGGGTGAGTTTGCCGGTGAACGTGTTCTGCTGGCTCGGGTGGTAGGACCCGACGAGCCAGTACGGTCCGACGTCGACGAGTGCGCCATGTCCGAACCGGGGCTTGACCGGCAGGCGGTGGCCGTTCGCGACCATCGCACGCAGCGCGGCATCCCAGCCGTACGCCCCCAGGGCGAGCAGGACCCGCACGCGGTCGAGGAGACCGAGCTCACGGGCGAGGTACGGGGCGCAGTTGTCACGCTCCTGCGGGGTCGGCCTGTTGGCGGGCGGGGCGCAGCGGACGGCGGCCGCGATGTAGACGTCGCTCAGCGTCAGACCGTCGTCCGCGCGACGCGAGATCGGGCTACTCGCGAGACCGGTGCGATGCAGCGCCGCGAACAGGAAGTCGCCGGATGCATCACCGGTGAACACCCGGCCAGTCCGGTTGCCGCCATGCGCCGCGGGCGCGAGCCCGACGACGAGGATCCGCGCCTCCGCGTCGCCGAAGCCCGGGACCGGCCGTCCCCAGTACGTCTCGTCGCGAAAGCGGGCGACCTTCTGACGAGCGACGAATTCCCGCCACGCGACGAGCCGTGGGCAGCGCCGGCACACGACGATCTCCGCAGTGAGGGCCGCGAGCGCGGCCCGGTCGGTCACTGGAGCAGCAGCTTGTCGAGACGCCGCGACACGACGAACAGGCCGATGAAGCCGACGATCAGCAGGTACGCGACGTGCACGAGGAGGACCGGCGAGATCGCCCCGACCGCCAGCGAGCGGATGAGATCGACGCCCTGGTACAGCGGCGTGAGCTGCACGATCGTCCGGATCGGCTCGGGGTAGGTCTCGATCGGATAGAACGTCGCCGAGAAGAGGAACAATGGCAGGACGACGAGCTGGATCAGGTCGAAGTCCTGCCACGTCTTCATGAACGACGTCGCAGCCATCCCGGCCGCCCCGAACGCGAAGCCCACCAGCAGCGCGGCGGGCACGGCCAGGACGACCCATGGCGACACGGCCAGCCCGAGCACGACCATGACGACCAGGAACCCGACCGCGTACAGGCCACCCCGGATGAGCGCCCAGATCAGCTCGCCCACGGCGATGTCGCCGGACGACAGCGGCGTCGCCAGGATGGATACGAACGTCTTGTCGTAGTTGAGCTTGAAGAAGAAGTTGAACGTGCTCTCGTTGATCGCCCCATTCATCGACGCGGTAGCGAGCAGTGCCGGCGCCACGAACTGCTGGTAGGTGATCTCCTGCCCGCCCGGTCCGACCACCGTCCCCACCAGCATGCCGATGCCGAAACCGATGCCGAGCAGGTAGAACAACGGCTCGAAGAAGCCCGACAGGATGACCAGCCAACCGTGCCGGTAGACGTACAGGTTGCGCTCGACCAACCGGAGCGATCGGCGGCTACCGATCAGCAGCGTCGAGGTGAGGGGAAGCGCCGTCATCCCCGCACCAACTTGGCGTCGACCGTGCGCAGGCTGAGGAGGGTCCCCACGACGATGAAGCCGACCAGGATCGCCAGGTGGACGACGGCGAGCTCGATCGTCGGGTTCGTCCCGAATGTCCCCAGCGACAGGCCACGCGCCAGCACGGCGCCGTGATACAGCGGCGTGAGCCAAGCAAGCGGCTGGACGACGGCCGGCAACGCCTCGACCGGGAAGAAGGTCCCCGAGAAGATGAACAGCGGCATCACGATGAATCGGAAGAGGGCCGCGAACCGGTCGGGCGTGCGTTGGGTCGCCGAAAAGGCGGCGATGGGCGCCGCGAAGGCCAGACCGGTTAGCGCCGCGACGGGGATCGCGAGCAGGATCCCCGGCGACATGGCCGCCCCGAAGACCACGATGACCGCGGTGAACACCGACGCGATGAGCAGCAGTCGGGCCCCGATCCAGGCGAGGTTCCCGAGGGCCACGTCGCGGCTGGTGATCGGCGTGGCGTACATAGCGTGGAATACACGGCTCCATACAAGCCCGGCCATGATCGGGAAGGTCGCCTCGAACGCCGCAGCCTGCATGCAGGTGGCCACGAGCAGGCCAGGGGCGAGGAACGCGATATACGGCACGCCGCCGAGCGCCTGGTTGTTCGACGAGTCCACGTATCCACCGAGCCCGAGACCCATCGCCGTCAGGAACAGCACTGGCGTCAGGAACGAGCTGAAGATGCTGGCCCGGAACGTGCGCCGATAGGTGGCGAAGCGATGCTCGAAGACCCGCCCGATGCCCGACGTCGCCTGCGCGATCGCCGTCATCAGTCGATCAGTGAGCGGCCGGTGAGGCGGAGGAAGACATCCTCCAGCGTCGATCGGCGGACGAGGACGGTCTCGGGCTGGAGCCCGCGCGCGTGGGCAGCCGCGACGGCGGCCTCGCCGTCGTCGGCGTACAGCAGCACACGATCTGGCAACCGCTCGATGCGCTCGGCCAGGCCGTCGAGCTGACCGTCGAGCGTCTCCTGGATCCCGGCGGCGAACCGCAGCTCGGTGACCTCGCGCGTCGAGTACTGCTCGATGAGCGAGCGGGGTGAGCCCTCGGCGACGATCTTCGCCTTGTCCATGACCACGAGGCGGTCGCACAGCTGCTCGGCCTCATCCATGTAGTGCGTCGTCAGCACGAGCGTCACGCCACGCTGCTTCAGCCGATAGAGACGGTCCCACAGGAGATGGCGGGCCTGCGGGTCGAGACCGGTGGTCGGCTCGTCGAGGAGCATCAGGTCGGGCTCGTTGATGAGGCTCCGGCCGATGGTGAGGCGGCGCTTGAGGCCGCCCGACAGGTGCTCGACCTGGTCGCCGGCACGCTCGGTGAGCTGCGCGAAGTCGAGCAGATCGTCGGCGCGGCGGGAGCATTCCGCGCGGCTCAGCCCGAAGTACCGGCCATACAGCACGAGGTTCTCGCGGACCGTGAGCTCGTTGTCGAGCGTGTCCTGCTGCGGCACGACGCCGAGTCGGGCCCGGATCCTGGGGCCATCCCGGTCGGGATCCTGGCCCAGGACCCTCAGCGTGCCTGCGGACACCGGTGAGACGCAGCCGATCATCCGCATCGTCGAGGTCTTGCCGGCCCCATTGGGCCCGAGGAACCCGAAGGATTCGCCGCGCGCCACGTCGAAGTCGATGCCGTCCACGGCGGTGAAGTCGCCGAACCGCTTGGTCAGTCCGCGGGCATGGATGAGCGAGGTGGACGGGTCGGTGGACGCGGCCCCTGGGCTGGGCGCCGCCGCCGCCACGGGCGAGTCGGACATGGACGGGCATGGTACTCCGAGAGCGCGTCGCCCCGCGCCGCGCATGAAACTGGCTACACACAAGTAGCAAATGCGTGTATGCTGTGGCCAGCCAAGCCTCAGCAGGAGCCAGACCGATGGCCACCATCCCCGCACCCGCGGCCGAGCTCATCGAGCGGGCACTCGTCGCGGAGCTCACGGTCGTCGACGCGACCGGTCGTCCGGTCACCTACCCCCTGATCCCGCTCTGGGATGGCGAACGCGTCTACATGACATCGTCGACGCTGTTCAGCCGCAAGCTCGAGCACATCGCCAGGAATCCGCGGGTGTCCGTGTCCGTCACCGACCCGATCAGCGTGGGTGGGCGCGAGGATCGCGTCACGATCCAGGGCGACGCGCGCGTGATCGATGACGACCCGCACGGTGGGTGGGAGCGTCTCCTCCCGATCTGGTCGGCCAAGGAGCCGGCGATCGTCGCATTCCTCAAGCAACGGGTCGCGTTGCCGCTGTTCTTCGAGCGCGCACTCATCGAGATCACGCCCCGCCGGGTCTTGTACTGGCCCACGGGTGATGCCTCGGTTGCGCCCGTCGTGACCGTCATCGACAGGGAGGCCGCGTGATGCGCGCGACGCCGGAGATCGACGCCCGCGAGGGCCTCGAGAAGCTCGCCACCTATCCATACCACATCGCCTCATGGGTCGATGACGGGGGTTATCCGGTATCGGTCGCGGTCAACGCGTCGATCGACCCGCGCAGCCGGGTGGCGACATTCGCCGCACCGGCAGGGCTGCCCGTCCCGACCCACCGCGATGTGTCGTTGACCGGCTCGCACATCCGCCCGCAGCCGGGGTACGGGTACGACGAACGCCGGCACGTGACGGTCTGGGGTCGGGTGGCTCCGGGTATCCGGCCTGACACGATGACGCGAGTGCTGACGCTCACCGGGCGATCGGCATGGGGCTGGGACGAGTCGGAAGTCCCGTTCTTCGAGTACTCGGAGCGGTCGGTGCCGCGCTCTCGCCGCTACTTCGACGCGCTGTCGGCCGAGCGCGGGACCCCGGTCAAACCGCGGTTGTCGTTCAGTTCGCTGGTGCTGCGGACGACGCGCCTTCCGTTCCTGACGGCGACGATCGTGCCGGTGCTGCTCGGCATCCTCATCGCCGCGAGCCACGGTGCTTTCGACCTGGCGTCCGCGGCGCTGACCGTGATCGGCGCCTCGTTCGTCCAGCTCGGGTTGAACGTGGCGAACGACGTCTTCGACACGGTGCAGGGCGCCGACGACGCCAACGTGACGCCGACCAAGTTCAGTGGCGGATCGCGGGTCATCCAGTACGGCCTCGTTTCGCTGCGCCAGATGGCGACGCTAGCGACACTGTGCTACGTGGTAGCGGGCGCGATCGGGTTGGTCCTGCTCGCGACGCGCGGTTCTGTGGCTCTTCTCGTCATCGGCGTCGTGGGGTTCATCGTGTCGCTCGGCTACACGGCGCCGCCGTTGAAGTTCGTGTACCGCGGACTGGGTGAGATCGCGGTGGCCGTGGGCTTCGGGCCGTTGATGTTGCTGGGTGCGTACGTGGTCCAGACGGTTGGCGCGCTGTCGTGGGAGCCGTTCGTGGCGTCCATCCCCGTCGCGCTCCTTGTGGCGTTGATCCTCTACGTCAACGAGATCCCCGACCGCCGGGGTGACGCGCACGCCGGCAAACGAACGCTACCCGTGCGGTTCTCGCGATCCGCGGTCATCGGTGGGTACAACGTGGCTGCGGCTGCGGCATATGCGGCCGTGGTCGTCGGGGTCGTGGTCGGGCTCCTGCCGATCCCCACGCTCCTGATGCTGCTGACGATCCCGCTCGCGCGGCGCGTGTCGGCCGGGCTGGCGCCGAACTACGACAATCCGTACGGGCTGATGGCATTCATGGGTGTCAACGTCCAGCTCCATCTGCTGGCCGGCGTGCTGCTGCTGGTTGCCTACGCCATCGTGATCGCCGCGATGGCACTCGCCCCGGGTGTGGATCTGTTCCTCGGCTGATAAGCCCGGGATAAGCGATCGTCCGCAGACTGCGGACGATGGATGTTGTGCGATTCGGCCTGACGATTCGCGCCCTGCGGCGCCGTCGGCGGTGGCCCCAGCAGCGCCTCGCGGACGCGGCCCGTGTCTCCCGATCCGTCATCGGTCGGATCGAGGGTGGGCAAGCCGACCGGGTGGCCGTCCACACCCTCGTCCGCGTCGCGGCCGCTCTCGGAGCGCAGCTGAACGTCCGCGTGCTCTGGCATGGCGAGGGCGTGGACCGACTCCTCGACGCGGCTCACGCTGACATGACCGACCGTGTTCTTCGACTCCTTCAGGACTGTCGGTGGCTGGCCGCCACGGAGATCTCCTTCAACATCCGTGGTGACCGCGGCACGATCGACATCCTGGCCTTTCATGAGGCGACCGGCGCGCTGCTAGTCATCGAGATCAAGTCCGTGGTGCCGGACCTCCAGGCGATGCTGGGAACTCTGGATCGAAAGGCCCGCGTCGCTCGCGAGCTGGCACAGGAACGCGGCTGGCGTGTGACGAGTGTGTCCCGGCTGATCGTGCTGCCGGACGACCGCACGTCCAGACGACGCGTGGCCAAGCACGCGTCGACCTTCCAGGCCGTACTACCGGCACGAACCGTCGAGGTTCGTCGATGGCTGGCAGCGCCGACCGGCGCCCTCGCGGGCATGTGGTTTCTGGCAGATGCTCCTCAGGCGGTCCCTCGTCACCGAGTCGCGACGCAGAGTCGCGAAGGGGCGGCTGTGTCACGCACGGATGCCGATCACCGAGCGTCCCGGAACTGACGATCGACCGTCAGCCGGTCATGTGCCGGTTCGGCCCTGACCAATGACCGGGTGAGGAGCATTCGCCGGAAACGTGCCACGGGATGGCGACCTGCCGCCTCGGCCGCGCCGGCCCGGTCTAGACCTCCTTGAACTCGCCCTCGACGGCTTCCTCGGACTCGCCTGCGGCGCCCTCGCCGGCGGCTTCCCCGTCGCCGGCTGCGCCCTCGCCCGCGCCAGCAGCCGGGCCCTCGCCATCCTCGCCGGACCCGTTCGTCGGGCCAGCCTCGGAAGCGGAGGCCTGATAGGCCGCGGTCGAGATCCGGTTGAGCGTCTCGGCGAGCGCCGTCATCCCGGAGCGGATCTGCTCCACGTCCGAGCCCTTCAGCGCCTCCCGCAGCGAGCTCACCTGGTTCTCCACCTCGAGCTTGTCCTCGGAGGAGACCTTGTCGCCCAGGTCCTTGAGCGTGCGCTCCGCCTGGAATGTGAGCGACTCGGCCTGGTTCCGGGTCTCCACTTCTTCACGCCGCTTCTTGTCCTCGTCGGCGTGATCGGCGGCCTCGCGCACCATCTGGTCG
>DATAFZ010000047.1:0-13929 GCA_036257225.1 Candidatus Limnocylindrales bacterium
GGCGTCGGCGTCGGCAGGGGCATGCCAGGGTTCGTGTGCTGGACTGCGTCGGCCCGATCGTCGCGCTCGGCATCGCCGACCGCCTCGTCATCACATTGCGATGTGGGACCGGCGAGCACTGCACAGACGACATCGGTGCCCGGGGCAGTCGCGACGTACGACACCGTGCAGAGCCCCAGGATCCCGGTCATACAGTCGAGGTCCGAGCTGTTGCCGGGGCTGTCGATGTCATTCGGGCTGCTCGAGTCGAAGAAGAAGCGCACATGCGTGGAGGTGCCGGCACCCGCGTACAGATCGCCGTTCTCGTCGTAGACGCGCGCCGTAAGGACCACGACATCACCCGTGGGTCCGCTGCCCGCCTCCGGAGACAGGTCGACCGTCGTGGCCTCGGCAGCCACCGCACTGAGACCACCGAACGGCGCCGCCGGTGCCAACGCGACCGAGAGCAACGCCACGAGCCACGCGGCGAGGAGTCGATCAGTGCGCTGGAGACGCTCGGTTCGGACCACCCCGGCTGTCCTTTCGATCCCAGGGGCTGGCGTCGACTGACGCGACGCCCATCCCTCGATGGGAGACGAACGCTATGGCGTCGAAGGCGTTCGGCTAAGAGGGAATCTGGTACGCCGCGTAGGACCGTTCGGGTAGGACCGTGCAGCGATGCAACGGTGCATGTCGGCAACGTCCCAGATAAGGCGGCCCCGAAGGTACCGGTGGCGGTGTGGTCGAGGGTGGTGCGGACACGTGTGGGGAGGGGTCGGGTCGCGGGGCGCCCCGGGACCCCATGGTCAGCGCAGGGTGCGCCGGGCGTGTCGTTCGAGCCGATCGAGGGCGATCGGAAGGTCGGTCCGACCGAAGCCCAGGCGGAAGTGGTTGCCGCCGTAGCCGAACTGCGACGCTGGGAGGAGCAGGACTCCCTCGGCCTCGACAAGGGCCGCGGCCCAGTCGTCGATGGCGACGCCCGGGACGGTGAGCCGTGGGAACCCGACCGAGCCCGCGCGCGGTCGTACCCACGCGAACCGGTCCGCCCAGTCGTCGAAGAACCCGTCGAGTCGATCCAGGTTCGATGCCACGATCTCGCGCGATCGTGCGAGCACGGTCTCGCGGGCTCTGAGCCCGATCAGGGCCAGGATCTCGGACGGCGCGGACGAGCAGATCGTCGTGTAGTCCTTGAACGCGGCGCACCGCGCGAGCAGCTCTCGGTCGCGCGTGGCCAACCAGCCGATCCGCAAGCCGGCCATCGCGAACGACTTGGACATGACGCCGAGCGAGATGCCCTGGTCGGTCGCGTCGGCCCCGGCCGGTAGGCGATCGGCCGGATCGAACTCGAGGAAGCGGTAGACCTCATCGACCAGCAGGTGGGCGCCCGCCTCGTCGGCGATGGCGACCAGCCCGTCGAATGTCGGCCGGTCGGGCTGCATCCCCGTGGGGTTGTGCGGCGCGTTGACCACGATCAGCCGCGTGGCCGGCGTGACCCGGCGCCGTACCTCCTCGATGTCGATCCGCCAGCCGTCGTCTTCGCGCAGCTCGTGCAGGGTCACATCCGCGCCGGTCGAGCGGGCGACCTCGTAGAGGCTTTGATAGCCCGGCCACGTGACGATCGCATGATCGCCCGGACCGAGGGCCACGTTCGCGAGACAGAAGATGCCTTCCTCCGCACCCGCGAAGACGAGCACGTCGTCCGGCTCGAGGCCGTCGTACAGCGACGCGATCTCGTGGCGGAGCAGTGGATGGCCGGTCGACTCGGTGTAGCCGAGCGTCAGGCCGTCCCACAGCGAGCGGGCCTCGGCGTCGGCGAGATCGAGCAGCTCCGTCATCCGGTAGCCCTGGACATCGGATGCGCACAGGAGGTGCTCGACCGCGAACTCCCACCGGGCGAAGTAGCGCTCCAGCGCGAATTCGGGGATCCGCATATCGCCCATGATGGCGGACGGTCGATCGGCACGTGACCGGTATCCTTAGGGGCGTGATCGATCCGACGATCGTCATCGCCGGCTCCCCGACCGCGCTGGGCGGCCACTTCGCGGGCATGGAACGTGGGCCGGGCGAGCTCCGTGGGCTGGGGCTGCGCGACCGGCTGGCCGCCCGGCCCGGGCTGTCCGGCGTCACCTGGCTCGACCACGGCGACGCGGCGAATGACCCCGGGTGGGTGGCTGACGATGACCCGCGCGCCAAGAACGCCGATCGGATCGCCGCCTATCTGGGCCGCCTGGCAAGCCACGTCCAGACCGGGCTGGTCCAGGGCGGCGATGGGGCCCGCCTGCTCGTGCTGGGCGGCGACTGCACCTCGCACACCGGTGCCCTCGCCGGCATCCGCAGGGCACGACCCGGCAGTCGCGTCGGCCTCGCCTGGTTCGACGCCCACGGCGACTTCAACACGCCCGACACCACGCCGTCGGGCAACGTCTGGGGGATGCCGTTCGCGATGGCCTGCGGGCGGGGCGACCCACGTCTGGTGGCCGCGGCAGAGGGTCCATCGGTGCGCGAGGTCGATGCCGCGCTGTTCGGCGGCCAGGTCCTCGACGAGACGGAGTCGCGGATGCTCGCCGCAAGCGGTGTAGCGCAGTTCGGCGCGGGCATGCTGGCCGATCCCGCGGGTCAGGCGGCGGCGGCCGCCTGGAGCGCCGTCGTGTCGGAGCGGATCGACGGTTGGTATATCGCGTTCGACCTCGACGCGCTCGACGCCGCCGGTGGGTGGGCGGTGGCGATGCCGGAGCCCGACGGTCTTTCCCTCGAGACGGCCGTCGCGACCGTACGCGCGATCGCGACGAGTGGCGCCCCGGTCGTAGGGTTCGGGGCGACCGCCGCGATGCGCCGCGACGGGGCAGACATGGCCGCGACCGTCGATGGGATCGCCGCCCTGGCCGAGGCGGCGTTCGCCGAGTCTCCGCCGGTGGCGGACCGACCGACCTGATCAGTCCAGGCGGATGAAGGCCGCCGCGAAGTCGCGGAACGTTGCTTCGTCGAGCCCCTCGCCGACGGCCAGCCAGCTGGGCTGCGATCCGCGTTCGACGATGATCGCGTAGCCGCCCCCGTCCAGCGCGATCAACGTGCCTGTCTGGTCGCCGAATGTCGCATCGCCGGACTGGGTGCCGGCCGGCACGCAGCCGTCCGCGTCATCGCAGAACGCGCCCTGCTGCAGTGACAACGTGGCGCCGCCGGGCCCGCGGTAGGTGATGCTGAGACGGCCCATCCCCTGGCTGCTGTAGTTGCCGGTCGTGACCGACCAGCGCGCCGGCAGCGCGGGGCAGTAGACCGGCCAGTCGAGGCTGGCCGCGGCATCCGCGTAGAACCCGAGGTTGTCCTCGGTGCCGGTGCAACCGTCGACCGCGTTGGCCGGCGCGGCGCTCGGTGACTCGGTCGCGAACTCGGTCGCCGTCGGGGCGGGCGTCGCGGCCGCCGTCGGGGCCACGCTCGGTGAGGTCGACGCGCTCGGCGACGGCTGCGGCGGCGTCGAGGCCGCGACGCTGGCCACGGCGTTCGGGGCAGCGGTCGACGCCTGTCCGCCGATGCAGGCAGCGCTCGACATGGCGACGGCGGCAAGGGCGACGGCGGTCAGGAAGAGCCGGTGACGGACGGCGTGGCGACGTCCCGGCGTACGGGGTAGCGTCACGAGCGGGAGGGTAGCACGGTCGACCCGATGCGGCCGATGGGGTCGATGTGGACACGCGCGTATCCCGCGGGCGCGAGGAGGTCGTCGGCCTGGATGGCTCGCCTGTATGCGATCGCGAGCGCATGCGCGAGCGGCCCGGCATGGCTGACCACGACCGCCGACCGCCCGCGGTCCAGCAAGGCGTCCCACGCAGCGCCGACACGCTGGGCCAGCGACCGATGGGTCTCGCCATCCGGCCAGTCGATCTCGAGTGCGCCTGCGGCCAGGGCCGCCGCGAGTTCCGGGGCGATGGCCGCGAGCTCGTCGAACGTGCGCCCTTCGGCCACCCCCACGTGGGCCTCCCGCCAGCGCTCGTCGACCTCGACGGTTCCGAGCCCTGCCGCCGCGGCGATCGTCTCGGCGGTCGCCCATGCACGGAGCGACGGGCTCGAGATGACGACGGCATCCGCGGGGAGGGCTGGCCCGAGGGTCGCGCCCAGGCGCGCGGCCTGGGCTTGGCCCGCCTCTGACAACGGCGGATCGGATCGGCCGCAGTAGCGGATCCCCGACCACGGTGTCGCCGCGTGGCGCACGAGGATGATCTCCGGCATCGGCTCAGGGCCTGACCCGCTCCACCGGCCCGGAGACGCCAGCCGACCCGAACGTCGCCATGCCGTCGCGCAGCGTCACGGCAGCGTCGATCAGGCCGATCGCCATCGCGGCACCGGTCCCCTCCCCCAGCCGAAGGTCGAGCTCCAGCAGCGGACGACCACCCAGCCGCTCGAGGACGATCGCGTGCCCGGGCTCGCTGCTGCGGTGACCGGCGATGAGCCGCGGCCCGGCGTCCGGTGCAAGGCCGACCGCGATCAGCGCGGCCGCCCCGGTGATGAACCCGTCGAGGACCACCGGGCGGCGAGCGGCCACCGCGCCCAGCAGCACGCCGACCAGCGCGGCGATCTCGAGGCCGCCGACCGCGGCCAGCACGCCGATCGGGTCGGCCGGATCGGGCCGGTGGCGATCCAACGCCCGGCTGATCGTCTCGAGCTTGCGCGCATGGGTCGGATCGTCGATGCCCGTGCCGCGACCCGTGACCCGCTCGGGCGGCAGGCCGGTCAGGGCCGAGACGATCGCGCTGGCCGCCGTCGTATTGCCGATGCCCATCTCCCCGACCGCAATGAGGTCGACACCCAGTCCAGCGAGCGATTCGACCACGTCAAGCCCGACCGCGATGGCGCGTAGGGCATCGGTGCGGCTCATGGCGGCGCGGACCGTCATGTCGTCGGTGCCGGACCGAACGGGCGCGCGGATGAGGGTCGCCGACCGCCCGTCGACGGGCCCGCCGCCCATGGTCGCGGATGCGGGGATCGGACTCGCCACGCCGACGTCGATGACCGTGACCTCGGCATCGACTGCCGCGGCCAGGACGTTGATCGCGGCGCCCCCGGCCAGGAAGTTCGCGACCATCTGGCCGGTCACGCTCGCTGGGTACGCCGAGACGCCGCGCCGGACGACCCCGTGATCGGCGGCGGCCACCACGATCGCACGGCGCGGGAAGGTGGGACGTGGGGTTCCGCTGATCCCGGCCAGTTGCGTGACGAGCGACTCGAGCACGCCCAGGCTGCCGGGCGGCTTCGTCAGCCCATCGAGGGTCGCCGTGGCCTCGGCCATGGACGCAGCGTCGAGCGGCCCGAGGGCGTCGATGACATCGAGCAGTGCCGCGAGCCGGCGCTCGTCGTTTGTCATTAACCCCCCTTCAGCCGGACCGGCAGGCCGGCGACGAACAGGGTCGCCTCGTCCGCCATCGCGGCCAGGCGCTGATGGGCGATCCCGACCAGATCGCGATAGGCGCGCGCGTTGGGGTGCATCGGCACCGTCCCGAGGCCGACCTCATCGCTGACGACGATGACCGGCCCCGGCCGTTCTCCGATCGTCGTGTAGGCAGCCGCGACCGGCCCATCGAGGATCGGGTCAATGGCCGGGACGTCGTCGCCGAGCAGCGCGCTCAGCCACAGGGTGAGTCCGTCGATCAGGAGCGGATCGTCAGGAACGGTCGAAGCGATGGCGCCGGCCAGGTCGAGGCCGACCTCGACAGTCGGCCAATCTGCCGGTCGCTCGAGGCGATGGCGACGGATCCGGTCGTCGAGCTCGGGGTCGCCGCTCCAGGCCGTCGCCAGGAACCACGCCCGGCCGTCCCCCGCCAGACGTTTCGCGGCGGCGAGGCCGTACCGGCTCTTGCCGCTGCGGGTACCACCGAGGGCGAGGATCAACGGTTTCGCCATGCGTCAGCCGACCAGGACGGCCGTGGCCGCCAGGCCGACCGCGGCGGACAGCTCGATGGCCGCGCCGATGCCGTCGCCATCGACGCCGCCGCGCGCCATCGTGATCGTCGCCGTGATGGCGACGCCGGCGGCAAGCTCCAGGATCGCCGCGACCGCCAGGCCGGTCCCGCCGACGCCGAGAGCGATCGCCGCGGCCGTCACGAGTGCCGCCGCGCTGGCGGCAGCCACGAGCGAGTCCCCGAGCGAGACGTGTGCCCCGAACCACCCGCCCATCGCCGAACCTCCGACCCGCGCCGGCATGGCTCGGACGGCGACGACCGGGACGACGCGGGCGATCGCGGATGCGACGAGCAGCGCCAAGCCGGCCGTCAGCGCGCCCGCGGAGCCGATGACACTGGCGAGCGCAGCGGCCTGGACGCCGATCACGAAGATGAGCGCGGACACACCGCCGACCCCGAGGCGCGGGTCCTTCCGCGCCCGGTCGGCCGCCTCCGCGTCGCGAGCGAGCAGCGCATCGGCAGTGTCGGCAAGACCGTCGAGGTGCATCGCGCCGGTGACCACCGCGGTCATCGCCAACGCCACGATCGCGCCCAGCCATGGTTCACCCGCCAGCGAGCCCAGCACGACGAGCGGCACGGCACCGACGGCGCCGACAGCCGCTCCGACGAGGCCGAACGCCCGGGCCCCGGGGCGATCGGTCGCCGACGTCGCGACGGGAAACCGGGTCAGCAGGCCGATCGCGCCGCGCACGGTCTGCACGGTCAACCGACCGCCGCCGGCAGGCGGACGAGCGCTGGGTCCACCCCGAAGACCGATCTGATTCGCGCACCGTCGAGCGTGTCGGCGGGTGCGCCATCCGCCACGATCCGGCCGTCCTGCAGGACGACGACCCGCGGGAAGAAGTGGGCGGCGAGGGCGAGGTCATGGAGGACGGCCACGATCGTCACGCCGTCGCGGTCATTGAGCTCGACCAGGAGCTGCATCACGTCGACCTGGTGACGGATGTCGAGGTGGGCGGTCGGCTCGTCGACGACGAGGATCGGGGCGCCCTGTGCCAGGGCGACGGCGATGAACACGAGCTGTCGCTCGCCCATCGAGAGCTCGCGGATGTCACGGTGACGGAGATGGTCGATGCCGACGCGCTCGATGGCCGCATCGATCGCGGCGAGGTCCGTCGGCCGGAGCCCGCCGAATGGCGGGTCGTGGGGCAGCCGCCCGAGCGCGACCACCTCATCGACCGGCATCGCGAAGGGCAGATCGGCGACCTCGGGGACGACCGCGATCGTCCGCGCGAGGGTCGAACGCTCGAGGTCCAGGATCGGTTCCCCGGCGAGGCGCACGTCACCGTCGCGCGGCACCAGCACCCCGGTCAGGGCGCGCAGCAGCGTCGACTTCCCGGCTCCGTTGGGTCCGACGAGGGCCATCCGCTCGCCCCGGCCCACCGTGATCGTGGCCTGATCGATCACGGTTCGGCGCCCATAGGCGACGGTGACATCGGCCGCTGCGAGGATCGGTGTGGTGCCCGTCATAGCTCGTACCCGGATCGGGTGCGATGCAGCAGGAAGAGGAAGAATGGCGCCCCGAGCAGGGCCATCACGACGCCGACCGGCACGTCACCAACGAGCCGCGCCACGAGATCGGCCGTGGCGACCAGCAGCGCCCCGACGACCGCCGAGAGTGGCAGGACCCGGTTCGCCGCCGGCCCGACCAGGAGGCGCACGAGGTGCGGCACCACGAGGCCGGCGAAGCCGATGAGCCCGCTGATCGCGACGGCTGCCGCGGTCGCCATGGATGCGAGGGCGAGGAGGATCCCGCGTTGGCGCACGACATCGATCCCGAGGTGGCGGGCGGCCGCATCGCCGAGCAGCAAGCCGTCGAGCACCCTGCCGCGCGCCGTGATCAGGGCGGCGGCGCCGAGGATCAGCGGCGTCGCCACCAGCAACCGCACCCACGAGGCGCCGCCGAGACCGCCCAACAGGAACGAAAAGATCTGGCGGAGCTCCGACCCCGACACATACATCGCCATCGTCAACATCGCCGCGAGCACAGAGCCGACCGCGTAGCCGGTGAGGAGCAGGCGGGTGAGGCCACCCGGCCCGCCGGTCCCACCGAGCCGGAAGACGAGCCACGCCGACGCCAGCGCGCCCGCGAAGGCGAAGCCGTGGAGGATGCCGAACTCGAGCACCACGATCTGGATCGGCAACAGCACCGCCAGGGCGGCGCCCAGCGCGGCCCCCGAGGCCGTGCCGAGGACGTACGGATCGGCCAGCGGATTGCGGAGCAGTCCCTGGAACGTGGCGCCGGCGATCGCCAGCCCACAGCCGACCACCATCGACGTGAGGACACGCGGCAGACGGAGCTCCCAGACGATCGCCTCGGTCGCCGGTGACCAGGCCACGCCGATATCGATACCGAGCGTGCGCCAGAGGATGACGCCGAGCGTCTCCGCGGGTCCGATCCGCACCGACCCGAGTCCTACGCCAAGGACGAGGACCGCGACCAGCGCTATCCCGGCAGTCAGACCGATGACGAGCGGGCGCGAGCGGACCCAGGCGGCGGCGCCGCCCGAGGTCAGATCGCGGGCCATCGTCCCGGCCGACACTACCCCGCCGCCGGCAGCTGCAGGTCGGGCCAGATCGCCGAGGTGAGGTTCCGGAGTCCCAGCGGCAGGCGGGGACCCGGACGCGTGATCTCGATATCGTGGACCGGCCGGATGTCACCGTTGCGGACGGCCGTCATCGCATCCCAGCCGGTCCGTTTCGCGACATCCTCGGGAGTCGGTGCGTAGAAGGGGTTCGTCCCGAGCACGATGATCTCGGGATCCTTCACGATGAGATCCTCGAGCGACATCTCGTACGTATTCGGATCGCCGGTCGTGATCGTTTCGGCTCCGGCCAGGCTCACCATCTCGGCCACGAACGAGGCCTCCGCTGGCGCGTAGATGGCGCCCGTCGTGTCGTCGTAGCCGACCTCATACAGCACGCGCGGCTTCGTGCCGGCGCCCGAGGCCGCGGTGCTGATCGCATCGATCTCGGCACGCATGTCGGCGGTCAGCGCCTCGGCTGCGGCACTGGTACCCGTCGCGGCGCCGATCAGCTCGATGTCCTTGTAGACACCGTCGACCGACGTTGCGTAGACGACGATCACCGGGATATCGAGCCCTCGCAGCTGACCGATCGCCTCGGCCGGAGTGAAGCCCAGACCGCCGGCCAGGACCAGGTCAGGCTCGAGTGCCACCACCTTCTCGACGTCCACGCTCGAGAACGTCGCCACGTCGGGCAATGCGGCGGCTGCCTCGGGGTAGTCGCTGCCATCGTCGGCCGCGACCACGCGATCGCCGGCATCCAGCGCGAACAGGATCTCGGTCGTCGCGGGCGTGAGGGACACGATCGTCGATGGCTCGGCCGCGATGGCGACCGATGTTCCCTCGTCATCGGTCAAGGTGATCGGGAAGGCGGCGGCAGGCGTCGGCGAGGCGATGACCGACGGCGGGGCCACAGAGGCCGAGGACGACGTGGGTGGCGGCGCCGCGGGGCCGGCACAACCGGCCAGCATGAGCAGAAGGACAAGCAGGGCGACGCTGCGGCGTCGATCGAGGATAGGCATCGAACGTGCTCCGGACATCGAGGTGGGATCCGGAGGGATCGCGTCGGACACGCGAGACCCCTCGCTTCGAACAGACCGAAGGAGGGGTCAGGTGATGCGGTGCACGGTCCTGCCTACCTTTCTCTCGAAGGTTCGAGCATGCACCGCGGGGTCGGCGACCGGACTTCCGCCCGAGGGCGGTTCACCGTAGCGGGACTGTGCCGGAATCACACCGGCTTCGCGACCACGCGGCGTTCGACGGAACGTCCGCGCGAGCGTAGCACACCGACCGGCCGCTCCTGATAAGTGGCGGTGAACCGGTCGTCCGTAGGATGCGTCCCTCGCCCCTCCCGCCGGCACTTGCCCGCCGGAGGAGGCCGCAGATGGTGGTGTCGCGTTGGTTCCGTCGAGCCGGGCCGGGGATCGCTGCGGTCGGCGCCGTCGTCGCGATCGCGTCGACTACGTTCGGCGCCCGGACCCCGGACTGGGATCCGCCCGACTGCGTCGGGCCGGTCGGTCCGGGCGCACAGTCGATCGGCGCGTGGTACCGCATCGATCCGGTGCTCACCGAGGGGGCCTGGAGCGGCCAGCGGCTGACGCTCGGCCGGGCGGGCGATGGCACACCCCTGCAGTTCCACCTCGACGCCGAGTCATTCGCGAGCGGGCCGCACCGCGGGACCGTCCTCGTCGGCACGGACGACGGCGCGCTCTCGACGCTGACCCTGCTCGATCTCGAGGCTGGCTGTCGATGGCGGGTTGGCATGTCTCGGGACCTCATCCGGCACGCGACGCTCGACCGAGACCGGCGGGCGATCGTCGAGCACCGGGTCGATCGACGCGATCGGAGCGACCTCGGCATCTGGCTACGCCCGCTGGATGGCGGTGCATCCGCCCGGATCATCCCGCCGCCGGACGCCGACCCGCGCTTCGGCCGGACGTGGCGGACGGAGCTGGCATGGAGCGAGGACGGACAGACCCTCATCGTCGAGTCGTGTGGTGAGGTCGCATGCCGGTTCCGGCTCGCGGAAGTCTCGAGCGGAGGGCGATGGATGATCGCCGATCCATCCGTCGGTGCGTTGGTCGGGCTCACGGGCGACCGGCTCATCGCTCATGGCGCATGCCGCGGTCTACCGTGTCCGCTGCTCGCGATCGATGTCGGCTCGGGCCGGACGGCCGTGCTCGATACGGCAGCCGGGCGGGCGGTGATCGGGCGAGATGCGCACGGTCGGCCGGCGGTGATCCACGAGGTGGGTGCCGACGGTGACACGATTCGAGTGGTCCTGTCCGACGGTCACGAGGTCGCCGGGTTCGATCTCGACCCGGAGGCTGGCCGCCTGGTTGCGAACCCGGCCTGGTCCGGCAGTGCGATCGAGCATCCAGCGGATCAGATCGTCGTCGGCCCGGACGGCCGGCTCCCGATCGATGGAAGCGCGCCCGAGCTCCTCCGCAACCTCGTCGATGGCCGCCCCGCCTCGCTCGAGGAGGTCGTCCGATGATGCGCTCGCTGCGACAACGTCGTCACCGCCTGGGTGCGTTGCTCCCCGGGCTGATCGCGAGCATCGCGATCGCACTTCCGGCGCTGGCCCATTCCCCCGATCCCAGCCTTAGTGGCTCGCTGTTCGGCCAGGATCAGCAGCTGCGATTCCGCTGGCGATCGGGGGCAGAGCCCCCATCGGCCTTGAAGACGGCGATCCGCGCAGCGGCGGATGACAGCAACGCCACGCGAGCGTCGCGGGCGGCCACCTTCGTGTACGACACGGCCGGCACCAACAACATCGGCTATGGCACCGGGACGTGCGGAGTCAACGGCATCGGCTGCTTCACGCGCACCGCCCCCACGAGCTTCACGATGTGGCTTCGCGAACATGGCCGCCCATTCGACTGGGGCACCCTGCGCTGGTGCCAGATGCAAGCCGAGCCGACGAACGGCTGCTACGACGCCGAGACGATCGCGCTCGACGAGTTCGGGCACGTCGAGATCCTCAACCACCATGTGAACTACGCCGACGAGAGTGATTACACGGACGCGGTCGTCCAGACGTTCTCGCGGACGCGTCCCAAGACCGGTTGGAACATGCATACGTACGGGGTCTGCGACACCGCGACGCTCCAGGTCAAGTACGACGTCCCGACGCTGTCGTCGCCCTACTCGCGATGCCTGGATCTCACGACCATCGTCACCCTGGGCGTGAATGACAGCTCGATCGCATTCGGTGCGTCAGTCGACTTCGGCTCGCTGCTCAGGGTCGCCACGAACTCCAGCTACGAACGCCTCAGTGCGAACCCGCTCGGCAAGCGGACCGTGCGGCTCCAGCGTCGAGCGATCGGCTCGACGACATGGACGAACTTCTACACGTTGCCGTCATCGACCCCGACCGGGACATATCGGGCGACATTGCGGCTCTTCGAGACCGCCGACTTCCGGACCGCCTTCTCGGCACCCACCACCGAGGGCCTGCGAGGGGATACGAGCGCCATCATCCGGGTGACCGTGGCGCCCTGCACCTCGAACTGTCCCGATCCACTCACCGCCCAGTGACGGAGGTTCCGATGCCAGTGCGTGCCATGACGTGGGCGGCGGTGGTCCTCGCGGCGGTGGCCGCCTGCGTAGGATCCGGCACGCCGTCGAGTACTCCGACCCCGGCCGACCCGTCGACGTCGGCGCCGCAGGCGACAGCGCCGCCGGCGACAGCGTCGCAGGCGACTCCGATCCCGCCGACCGTCGGCCCGCCTGTCGGCCGGCTGGCGGCTGAAGGCGGGGACCCGGTGAGCGGCCAGCTCGGGACGTACGTCTGGCGCGATGCGGGCTCGGACAGCCCGTGGCTGCCGGGCGCTCCGGTCACGGTCGGGGCTGGGGAACCGTTGACCGTGTCGTTCGACCCTGCGATCGGGGTCGCGTCGTGGCGGGCACGCCTCGTGCCGGCGGACGCGGACGCCCCGGTTGGCGCGACCCTCCTCGGTCAGGGCGTCGGCGATCCGGCGTTCCAGGCGCCCGAAGCCGGCTCATGGACCGTGGAGGTCCATGTCGTGTTCGATGCAGGCGACGCCAGCTACTTCTGGCGTCTCGAGGTCACATGAGGTGGGCATCGACCTTCGTGTGGACTACCAGTCCACGCGAACGGGCCGAGGCGCCCATCAGTTCGGCATCGAGCCTGCTGTGTGGACGCACAGTCCACGCGACCGGGCCGAGGAGGCGATCAGGGCGGCTTCGACCCCTCGGCGTGGTCTAGCAGTCCACAGGTGAGCGACCGAACGCAGCCGCCGACGCCCGATCGGCCCTCCCCGGCTGGAGGCGAGACGCTCCGGCGCCGTGTCTATGTGGAGACGACGGGTTGGCCGGCGGAGAAGATCGACACCTGCGCGTCCTCGGGCAGCATCACGCCGAAGACCTTCTGCAGTGTCAGGAGGTGGACGCAGGAACCCCAACTCTCGAAGTAGTGGCAGGTGCAACGCCACTGACCGGAATCGAGAGCGACACGGTGCGTATCGTTGTCGCCGCGAAACGTGAGCGAGAGACGATCGATGGTCATCCGATCGAGCTCTCGCGCGTAGCGATTCGCCTTCTCGACCTTACCGATCAGGGAGCTGTGCATCTCGTGCATCCTCCGTCGCCACGTGGGCGCTCTCGAGGCCGCCGTCCGGTCTGCACCTTCGACCGGTGATGGCGGTCGCGTCCCTAGAGCCTACACCGGGAGTCCCGTCCGGTCACCCCCGAATCGTCCCGACCCTCAGGGTGCGTTGGTCCCCTCGCGGCCGTAGTCGTCCTCCAGCCGGATGACGTCGTCGAGTTCGGGCGTCGACACCTCGATGAGCTCGCATCGCTCGAGCGCCTCGAACCGGTGGACGCGTCCGGGCGCGATCCGCATGGCCTCGCCGGCGGCCAGGTCATGCGTCCTGACCACCCCGTCCTCGTCCTCCAGGTACAGCCGCAACATCCCGGAGCGCACGAGGATCGACTCGTCCTTGATCTCGTGCCGCTGGAGCGACAGGCGCTTGCCGGTCTCGATGACCAGCACCTTCCCGACATATCGGTCGGTGTGCGCCCAGATGAGCTCGTGACCCCAGGGCTTGTCGACCCGCCGACCGGTCAACTGCCGCGCACCAGTCGCTCGCCGGCCACGAGCATCGCGTCGCGGGCATCAGCCGACGTGGCTTCGGTATAGACGCGGACCAGCGGCTCCGTCCCCGATGCGCGGATCAGGAGCCAGGACCCGTCCTCGAGGAAGAACTTCGACCCGTCTCCGGTGTCGAGGGCGACGGTCCGCGCGACCGGCTCGCCGGCAAGCTCGGCCGGACCCTGGGCCGCCAGATCGACCAGCAGCCGGCGCTTCACTTCGGGGTATGCGGCCCGGTCGACGTGGACGTCGATGCGGCGGTAGAACGACGAGCCGGCGATCTCGTGGAAGTGGGCGATGGCCCGTGAGACCGGCCAACGACCGGCGGCCCGCTCTCGGAGGAACAGGTCGAGCAACAGCA
>DATAFZ010000112.1:0-5968 GCA_036257225.1 Candidatus Limnocylindrales bacterium
GCCCGGACCGCCCACAGCCACGAGCACGTGGGCCATCTCGGACATCGTATCGGCGACGCCCTCAGCCGACTCGCGATCCTCGGGAGTCGGGATGGCGATGACCACGCCGCGGGCGCCCGTCACTCCCGCGGCATCCCGCCAACTCGCCTCAGGAACGTCGGCGCCCAGATAGACGACGCCGATGCCGCGTCGTCGCGCGGCGGTCGCGAATGCCAGTGCGCCGAGCTCGTGGCGACTTACCGGCGGGAGACCGACCAGAACGGGCGATTCGACGTCCAGCCGTCCTGCTGCCTCGAACGCAGCCGACAGCCGACGAAGGACCGCGTGGCTCGCGGCATGCTCGGCCGCGACCGACACCATCCCCTCGGCCCATGCGTCGCCGAGCGCTCGGAGCGCCGGCATCACGCGTTGCTCGACGGCCCGCTCGAACGAGGAGGACGCGAACAGTTCATCGAGGATCGCCTCGATCCGCCCGTCATCAAGGTCGGCCGCAGCCTGGACGAACGACGCGGTCAGGTCGGTCTCGCGCTCGAGACGAGGCACCGGGGCAGGGGAGGCGGGAAGCCCATGCGCATCGATCTCGCGCGCTGCCTGGCTCGCCGACCACCCATCCTCGACGAGTTGGCGCATCGCGCGCACGCGCTCGATGGCGGCGTCGTCATACAGTCGATACCCCGATTCGGTCCGCTCCGGGCGGACGATCCCGTAGCGCCGCTCCCACGCGCGGAGGACCTGGATGCTGACGCCCGCGCGCAGGGCTGCCTGTTTGATGGTGTACATAGTTTGTCTACGATATCACGCTACAAACACTTGACAAGCGGTCGGCAGTTGGTTAATGTCTCGACGAACCCTATACAGAGGGTCGACAACACGAGGCCCGCTCATCCGGGCGCAACTGCAGGAGTGGAGACCAATGCACTACCTCAAGGCACTCGCCCTTCTTCTGGTCATCGTCGGTGGCGTGAACTGGCTGCTCGTCGGGATCGCGAACTTCGATCTGGTCGCGGCCATCACTGGTGACGCGTTCGGTGAGACCAACCCGATCTCAGCGATCATCTACATCCTGGTCGGCGTTGGAGCGATCGCACTCGTGCCCACGCTGTTCCGGTGGATCACCACCGACTCGACCGCCGCCTCGCGGGCCTGACCCAGCGACCGCGGACATCCAAAGGCTCGCGGCGTCCCGCTTCGGCGGACCGACGTCGCGAGCCGTTCCCTTCGGTGCGGGCAGTCACCATTGATATGCCCCTGCAATGTCCCTGCAAGAACGTCACCGTTGGCGAGGGGCCTTCCCGCCATGACTGCGGGCATAGGCTGGACATCGATCGAACCGTCACCCGGGAACCTCCTCCCAGTACCGAGAGCTCCGGTGGGCGGCGGAGTCGAATCGCCTAGCGCGCCAGCGGGCGCTCGCGGCCCTGGGGGACCGCACAGGCTGACGGAAGACGCTGTTGACTGGTCAGCATGGGGGACGCCCGCCGGCGCGCTCCCTTGTGTCCGCCCCAGAACCACTGTGATGCGGGCGTAACGTCCGTGCGCCTAGGGTGGTGGGGTCCGGACGTCACCCGAACGAGGACCCGTCATGACATCGACCCCTCGCCGCCTGACCATGTCCATCGCCCTCGTGATGGGCCTCTCGCTGGCCGTCGCGCCGGCCGTCTCGGCCAACGACAAGTTCGCCGACCTGCCGACCCGCATCGACCTGCCGCCCGGCTTCCAACCCGAGGGCATCGAATCATTCGGCCCGTGGCTGTTCGCCGGTGGCCTCCAGGACGGCGCGATCTGGCGGGGGAGTGCCGTTACCGGGCAGGGTGCCATCCTCGTCGAGGGTGCGGCCGGCCGCATGGCGACGGGCCTCCACCTCGACCGCTGGGGTCGATTGTGGGTCGCGGGCGCGACGACCGGCACCGTCCGGGTGTACGACGCGCTGAGCGGCGATCTGCTGCAGACCTACACGTTCAGCGGTACCGGCTTCCTCAACGACCTCGACATCACCCGGAACGCCGTCTACATCACGGATTCGATGAACCCTCAGTTGGCGGTCATCCCGCTGGGCCGGTTCGGTCGGCTGCCCGATCCGTCGGTGGTGCGGCTGCAGCCGCTGACCGGCGACTTCCAGATGCAGACCGGGTTCAACGCCAACGGCATCGCGGCCCGTGGGGGCTGGCTGATCATGGTCCAGTCGAACACCGGGTTCCTGTTCAAGGTGAACCCACGGACCGGCGAGACGCACAAGGTCGATACGGGCGGCTACCTCGTCAGCAACGGCGACGGTCTCGAGCTGCGCGGTCGAACGCTGTACGTCGTGCGCAACCAGGACAACCTGGTCGCGGTCCTGCGGCTGTCGCGCAACCTCCTGAGGGCCAGGCTGGTCGGGGAGATCATCCCGGAGGCGGGCGTCGTGTCCGTGCCGACGACCGCGACCGCGACGCTTCGCGGCCTCTATGTCGTCAATGCACGGTTCGGCATCACGACCGACGAGTACTGGATCAGCCGCCTGCCGCTTCGGCCATAGTCAGTTCGAGGCACAGACCGCGCAGGAGTCCGGCTCGCCCGAGGTGATCGACGCGGCGGCGTCGCAGCACGGCGCCGCTGACGACAGGACGGTCAGCTCGCGGCGCTTCGGCGTCGACGCGGAAAGGTGGCGTTCGAGCTGGGCGAGCCGCGCGTCCAGGGCGCGGAGATCGTCGATCCGATCCGCGATCTGACGGCGCTTCTCGGCGAGCTGCCGCGGCAGCTCGGCGGTGGTCTGGTCGCAGTGCCCCGAGTGGCACCACGACGCGAGGCGGGCAGCCGTGTCGAGCGGTAGTTCCATCCGTCGAAGATCGATCAGCAGTCGGAGGTGCTCGACGTCCTCTTCACGATAGTCGCGATAGCCGTTGTCCTGGCGCGGGGCGGACGGCAGCCAACCCGCACGCTCGTAGAACCGCACCGTGTCGCCACTGACTCCGAGCCGCTCGGCCAACTGCCCGATCCGCATGTCACGTCACCAGCTGTCGTATGCGTTCGTTCTCGCGCTCGGCGTGCGACGACGCGGCCGGCGCGCCCCACCAGCGTATCCGCAGGAGCGTCCCACCATCATCGGGCTGCAGCTCGTGCCGCGCCGTCAGTCGCGCATTGGCCGGCAGCTTGATGGTCCGTGCGAATGTCGCGAACGGCTGCCACTCGACGATCTCCTCGACCGTCGCAAGCCGTTCGGCTGTGCACGACGTCACGGTGCCGAGACCCCGTTTCGCGTCGCCGCCGAGGACCTGGATCGTCTCGAGGCCCTCCCAGCGCGCCCGGTTCGCCGGCGCGGTCAGTTCCTCCCAGAGCGTCATGGGGCTCAACGGCACCCGGAGCTCCGTTTCCAGCAGCGGCCGGCGGCGAGGTGGCGTCCACGTCGGTTGGTCCGCGGCGAAGCGGGCGGACAGGTCGAGCAGGTGCACATCGACGGCGCCGATGTGGTCGAAGTCCTCAGTACCCGAGAGGAGACCGAGCGAGACCGGATCAAGCCCGAGATCCGTGACACACGCGTCGGACAGGAGCGCGTAGCGCGCCAGGCCGCGCAAGGAAGGCGTCACTGCCTTGAGCAGGCGGTGGGCGATGATCGCGTCGATGCCGGCGAGCTCGGTCCGACCGGCGATGCGCTGCGAGACGACTTCTCCGGTGTGGACGACGAACTTGAGGTCGAGCTCAGGGATGCGGCGACACGCCTCGCAGGTGCAGGTCGTCGCCTGCTCCAGGCTCCGGATGCGGGCTCGGAAGGCGGCCGTCGTGGCATCGATCGCGTCGAGCAGGGCGGTTCCGGTCAGGCCATCGAGTGGCGCGACCATGAACGCGGCGTCGCCCTCGAGCTTTTCCAGCCGGAACGTCGGGCGTAGCTGGCGGACCACCGTTTCGACGAGGTCCGCCGCCATGGCCGGCGCCCGCTCCGGCTCGCTCGCGGCGAGGTAGGCCGTATAGCCGGAGAGGTCGGCGAGCAGGAGGCAGACCCGTTGCGACGTCGGGCTCATCCGCGAGCGCCTTCGAGCTGTGCCTTCAGGCGTCCGACCTCCGCGGTTTCGCCCCGCGCGATCTCGCCTCGGAACAGCGGCTCGAGCAGTCGAAGGAGGCCGCGGGTATGCACCTCGACCTGGTAGTCGACCCGTGTCGTGTCCGGCGCCAGCGGCGTGAGGCGGATATCACCGTCCATGCCGAGCGCGCTCCGCGAGACCGTCTTGAAGCTGATACCACCCGTCGGCTCGACCCGGCTGATCTCGTAGGTCCAGCCGAGCTTGAGCGGTCCCATGGCGACCTCGGCGTATGCCCGCGACCCCGCGCGGATCGGGCCATCCGTGAGCCGGCGACTGACCGTCATGTCGGTCCATTCGGTCATGCGCTCGATGTCGGCCACGTAGTGCGCGACGTCCTCGATCGGTCGATCGATGGTTGCACTGGTCTCGATGCGGATCACGACCACGGCGCTCCCTTCGCAGGAGTCCGGCCCATACCGGACTTGTCCGCACCGCAGCCTAGACCTTGGAGTCACTCCAATGTCAAGGGGTTTCGAGCGGTCCCTTTCGTGGGAACGGCGCTGCCCCGCCGATCTCGCGGTCGGCGGGGCAGCAGACGAGCGGCGGATCCGCTAGCTGTCGTCGCTGAACGTACCTCCGAAGTGGTCCGAATTCCCGAAGGTCGACGGACACTGGTTGTTCGGGCCGGGTCGCAACGCTGTCGAATGCGCCGCGGGCAGTTCTGCTGCCGCGGAGCGCTCCCGCGGACGGTCGCCCACGATGGGCGCCGCATCGCCGGCGACGACATCCTCGACGAACGCCTGCCGATAGGCGTTGATCGCCGGGCACACGCTGCCGTTGCGCATGTCGTTCCATACCGCCGACCCGAAATCACGAGTGGCGACGGCATAGTTGTAGTCGCCGAGGAACTCCGAGGTGAGCCCGTTGGCGCTCGATGCGCGACCGTCGCCCACGGCTCCTCGAAGCAGGGTGGTCCAGGCGCCGATCGCTCCGGTCGTGCCATTCACCTCGGCGTGGCGGACGACGCCGAGGACTCGTCGTGAGGAGGTCGTTTCGTTGCGCCACGGGTCGAGCCAGGCGTTGTAGACCAGCCACGCGTCGGTGCCGTCGGGCGAGATCGCGACGGCCGGGAAGTTCGCCCGGTCGCTGCCGTCGTTGGCGTTGATCGGGGCGGAATACGACTCGCCACCGTCCGTCGAGCTGACCACGAATGCCCGCTCATTGTTGGTGCCGGCCCTGTCATCCGACCACGTGATCAGGATCTGATCAGTGGCATCACTGCCGGTTGGCGCGCCATTGGCGATGTCGATGCTCGGGAATGTGTTCGTGCGAGCGCCGGCGATGCCGTCGATCGTGAACCGGCCCTGGGCGGGGTCGAACTGGCCGATCCCGGCCAACGGCTGGACGATCGCCCGCGGGCGCTCGAAATTGGCGCCACCGTCGAACGAGCGTGCCTGGAAGAAGACGCCCTCGCGGGTCTTGATATCGGTGCCGATCCAGACCACGTAGACCACACCTTCGCTGTCCGTGCGGATCGCGCAACCCTGGCGGCCGCCGGTCTGGCTGTTGTTCGTGGCAGCCGTGAGCTGGCGTACACGCCAGCTGTCGCCGCCATCGGTCGAACGCGAGAAGAGCACCGGCTCAGATCCGGCCGCGGCGCGGAATCCGACGTTGCAAACATAGACGTTGCCGAAGTGTGGGCTGGTCTCGGCGTTGTCGGCCCACAGCTGTTCCTTGTCGCTGAAGAGGGCCGAGTTCTGGCGGGTCACGATGACCGGATCCATCCACGCGTCGTTGTCACCGGCGATCGCGCCGGCGATGTCATCGGTCCGGGATACCGCGATGGCGCCCGCACCGGCGAAAGGATCCTGGCCCGGGACCTTGGTCGCGATGTTGGCGTAGTACAAGCGCTGACCGTTCTCCCAGGCGAAATCGCCGTTCGCGTCAGGTACCGGTCCGAAGACGAGCTCCGG
>DATAFZ010000127.1:0-2492 GCA_036257225.1 Candidatus Limnocylindrales bacterium
GAGAATGGACGTGCTGAAGTCAGCCAGAAGCGGAGGTCGGCTACGACTGGCGGCGATTGTCCTTTCGTCCGCCGCGGTGGGCGCGCTTGCGGTCGGGATGAACCCGGTTCCCAGTGTCGACGCCCAGACCGCGACGACGACCCCGGTGGTCGCGACGCCCTGGCCGGGCTATGCCGATCTGATCGAGCAGATCATGCCGGCGGTGGTCACGGTCACCACGACTCGCGAGATGCCCGCCCAGCTGATGGCCGGCCCCGAGCAACGCCGTGAGTTCCGCGGCCCCGAGGGCTTCGATTTCCGGTGGTTCCAGGAGGGTCCGGGCTCGGAGCAATTCCAGGAGTTCATGGAGCGCTTCTTCGGCGATCGCATGATGCCGTTTGGCGGCCCGCGCGGGTCCGGTCCCGACATGCCGATGGCCGCCGCCGGCTCCGGCTTCATCGTCGACCAGGACGGCCTGATCGTGACCAACAACCACGTCGTCGACGGCGCGGACGAGATCAAGGTCACCCTGAACGACCAGCGCGAGTTCGAAGCCAAGCTGGTGGGCCAGGATCGGGACACCGATCTGGCGATCCTCAAGATCGAGGCGCAGGACCTGCCGGTCGTGAAGTTCGGCAATTCGGATCAGGTGCGCGTCGGCGATGCGGTGATCGCGGTGGGCAACCCGTTCGGGTTGGGCGGCACCGTGACGGCGGGCATCGTCTCGGCGAAGGATCGGGTGATCGGCGCCGGCCGCTACGACGACTTCCTGCAGATCGACGCGCCGATCAATCGCGGCAACTCGGGCGGCCCGACCTTCGACCTCGAAGGCGAGGTGATCGGCCTGAATACCGCCATCCACAGCCCGAGCGGCGGCAACGTGGGTATCGGCTTCGCGATCCCGTCCAACATCGTCGCTCACATCGTGGAGGACCTGCGGGACGACGGCATGGTCGAGCGCGGCTGGCTCGGCGTCCACATCCAGACGATCGACGAGGATCTGGCCAAGAGCCTCGGCCTCGACGAGGCGAAGGGCGCCCTGGTCGCCGAGGTCACGCCCGACAGCCCGGCGGCCAAGGCCGGTCTCGAGCAGGGTGACGTCATCCTGGAGTACGCGGGCCAGCCGATCGACGAGCTGCGCGCGCTGACCCGCGCGGTCGGCGACACCGAGGCCGGCACCAAGGCCAAGGTCGTGGTCTGGCGCGACGGCAGCGAGCAGAGCCTCGAGGTCGAGATCGCGCAGATGCCGACCGAGGACAAGGTCGTGGCGATGGCCACCGACCGGGACGAGGCGACCGCAACGCCCAAGCTCGGCGTCATGCTCGCCGAGCTGACGCCCGAGACGCGCGAGGAGCTGGATCTGCCGGCGGACGCCCTGGGCGTGGTGATCGCCGACGTGCAGCCGGGCAGCCCGGCGGCGGAGAAGGGGCTGCAGCGGGGCGACCTGATCATCCAGGCCGATCGCCAGCCGATGAGCGATCCCGCGATGGTCGCCGAGGCCGTTCGCGCGGCGGTGGAACGCGGCGACGAGGCGATCCTCCTCCTGGTCAAGCGCGACGGCCAGGACCGGTTCGTCGCACTCGAGCTCGAGCGCGCCTGACCCCCGGTGCGCTCGAGGCGGCCGCCCATGGGAGGGAGGCCGAAGGGGGGCCGGCGGCTTGGCCGTCGGCCCCTCGCCTTTCGCGCGCGGACCCGGCGCCCTACGTTTGGTCGTTGGCTGGTCGATCGACAGCGTGGGGCAACGATGCCATATACACACCGGATTTGGCGTGACAGACGGAGGTTGATCGCATCTTTCCCTGAGCTGGTCTCGGATGATCGAGGTGACCACCGGGGCAGCTCGCTCGCCGGCGCGGCGAGGCGACCTCACCCGTGATGCGAGCCAGGACCCACCCCATGCGCATTCTGGTCATCGAGGACGATCGCGATGCGGCCCAGTATCTGGCCAAGGGTCTGCGCGAGAGCGGGCACGGCGCCGAGGTCGCCGAGGACGGGCGGGAAGGCCTGCTGATGGCTGCGGTCGGGTCGTTCGACCTGCTGATCGTCGACCGCATGCTGCCGAACCTGGACGGACTGAGCCTGGTTCAGCACCTGCGCAAGACCGGCAACACGACGCCTGTGCTGTTTCTCTCCGCGCTGGGCGAGGTCGACGACCGCGTGAGGGGGCTGCGCGCCGGCGGCGACGACTACCTCGCCAAGCCGTTTGCCTTCGCCGAGTTGCTGGCCCGGGTCGAGAACCTGGGTCGACGGCGCTCTCAGAGCACCGCCACCACGCATCTCAAGGTGGCCGATCTCGAGCTCGACCTGCTCTCGCGCAAGGCGACCCGGGCCGGCCGGGAGATCGACCTCCAGCCGCGCGAGTTTCAGCTGCTGGAGACCCTGATGCGCCATCCCGGCCAGGTGATGACCAGGACCATGCTGCTGGAGCAGGTCTGGAACTACCATTTCGACCCGCAGACCAACGTCATCGACGTGCACATCAGCCGCCTGCGCCAGAAGATCGATCGAGGATT
>DATAFZ010000133.1:0-26200 GCA_036257225.1 Candidatus Limnocylindrales bacterium
CGCCTACAAGGCGGCGACGGAGTATCGGGGCGCTCCCTCCGTCATCCTGGCCAAGACGATCAAGGGCTGGACGCTGGGCCCCGGCGTCGAAGGCCGCAACGTCACCCACCAGACGAAGAAGCTGTCGGAGGCGGAGCTCAAGATCTTCCGCGACCGCCTCCAGCTTCCGATCCCCGACTCGGAGCTCAAGGGCGCGCCGTACTACCACCCCGGTCCGAAGTCCGAGGAGGTCGAGTACCTCGTCGAGCGGCGGAAGGCGCTGGGCGGGCCGATTCCGCGGCGCGTCGTCCGTTCCAAGCCGCTGCCCGCGCCGGCGGCGGAGGTCGACAAGGAGTTCACCGCCGGCAGCCAGCAGGCCGTGTCGACCACGATGGTGTTTACCCGGATCCTGCGGAACCTCATCCGGGACAAGGAGCTCGGATCGCGGATCGTGCCGATCATCCCGGACGAGGCACGGACGTTCGGCATGGACCCGCTGTTCAAGGAGGTCGGCATCTACGCGGCGCTCGGCCAGCGCTACGAGCCGGTCGACTCCGACCTCGTCCTGTCCTACCGCGAGGCGACCGACGGCCAGGTACTCGAAGAGGGCATCACCGAGGCCGGTTCGATGGCCTCGTTCCAGGCGGCCGGGACGTCGTACGCCACCCACGGCCTGGCGACGATCCCGTTCTACATCTTCTACTCGATGTTCGGGTTCCAGCGGACCGGCGACCAGATGTGGGCGTTCGGGGACGCACGCGGACGAGGCTTCCTCATGGGCGCGACCGCCGGGCGGACGACCCTGGCCGGCGAGGGCCTCCAGCACGACGACGGTCACTCACATCTGGTCGCCTCGACGATCCCGAACGTGCGCGGCTACGACCCGGCCTACGCCTATGAGCTGGCCGCCATCGTCCGCGATGGCATCCAGCGGATGTACGGCCCCAAGCCCGAGGACGTCTTCTACTACATCACGCTGCACAACGAGAACTACAAGCAGCCGGTACGCCCCGAAGGGCTGACCGACGACGAGATCCTCCGCGGCGCGTACCGGTTTGCCGAGGCGCCGGACGCCGGTGATCATGCGCATCCCGCTCGACTCGTCGGATCGGGCGCCATCCTCGAGCAGGTCCTCGCCGCGCGTGACCTGTTGGCCGAGCGGTTCGGCGTCGCGGCCGAGGTCTACAGCGCCCCGTCCTTCCCGCTCCTCCGCCGCGAGGCGCTCGAGGCGGAACGCTGGAACCGGCTCCATCCCGACGCCAAGACACCTCGTATCCCGGTCGTGTCGCAGATCCTGCCGCCCGACGGTGGACCGATCGTGGCGGCGACCGACTGGCTCAAGGCGCTCCCCGACATGGTCGCGCGCTGGTTGCCGGACTACTACGTGTCGCTCGGCACCGACGGCTTCGGGCGAAGCGGGACGCGCGAGGACCTGCGGGCGCTATTCGAGATCGACCCGCCGCACATCGCGGCCGCGA
The DNA here is from genome assembly GCA_036257225.1 of Candidatus Limnocylindrales bacterium. Lineage (GTDB taxonomy): Bacteria > Chloroflexota > Limnocylindria > Limnocylindrales > CSP1-4 > SPCO01. The sequence goes on from DATAFZ010000133.1 coordinate 1,458, forward strand.
CGATGGTGGCCCTGGCGCGCTGTGGCGCGCTCGCGCCGGCCAAGGCAGCGAAGGCGGTCCGCGACCTCGGCATCGATCCTGACAAGGTCGACCCAGTCGCGCTCTGATACCTCCGGCGGATGGCTCGCAGTCGCGTCGCCTCCGCCGTCGGTGAGCGAGCGTCAGCATGGCGGTGATGGAGCGAGCACCGACGGCCGCGGCGGTCGACTGACTGGGCTCGCTGCGGTCTTCCTGCGGCTCGGGCTGACGTCGTTCGGTGGGCCGGCTGCCCACGTCGCGCTGATGCGCGACGAGTTCGTCCGGCGGCGCGGCTGGCTGGACGACCCGACCTTCCTGGACCTGCTCGGCGCGGCCAACCTGATCCCAGGTCCCACCTCGACCGAGCTCGCGATGCACATCGGCTTCCGGCGGGCGGGTCGAAGCGGGCTGGTCGTGGCCGGCCTGGCGTTCCTGCTCCCGGCCGTGCTGGTCGTGGCGGCCCTCGCCTGGCTCTACGTCGAATACGGCCGACGCCCCGAGATCGAGGCGCTGTTCGTGGGCGTCGCGCCGGTCGTGGTCGCTGTCATCGTCCAGGCCGGCTGGTCGATCGCGCGGGGCGCCCTGCGGGCGCCGTGGCACGCCGGGCTGCTGGCGGCGGCCGTCGCGGCCATCCTCGCTGGGCTCCCCGAGATCGGTGTCCTCCTGCTCGCCGGGGTGGTCGGGCTCGTCGTCGGCGGCGGGCTCCAGCCGAGCGGGGTGAGCAGCGTCGCCCTCTGGCTGCTACCCGCACCGACCGCCGTGGTCGCGGCCACCGTCTCAGCGGCCGCCATCCTGCTGGCGTTCCTCAAGATCGGCGCGGTGCTGTTCGGGAGCGGCTACGTCCTTGTCGCGCTGCTTCGCTCGGAGCTGGTGGATGGGCTGGGCTGGCTGACCGAGACACAGTTGCTCGACGCGGTCGCTGTCGGACAGGCCACGCCGGGGCCGCTGTTCTCGACCGCGACGTTCATCGGCTACGTGATCGGCGGCCCGGTCGGTTCGATCGCCGCGACCGTGGGCGTCTTCCTCCCGGCGTTCATCGCTGTCGGCGTGAGTATCCCGATCCTCCACCGGCTTCGCGGCTCGGCTCGCGCCCGGGCGTTCCTGGACGGTGTCAACGTCGCGGCGGTCGGCCTGATCGCCGTCGTCGCGGTGCAGCTTGCCGCCACCGCCATCCGCGATGTCGTCGCGCTCGGCGAGGCGGTCGTCGCGCTCGTGCTCCTGACCGCGGGTCTCGGCAGCGGGCGGCTCGTGCTGGCCGGCGCAGCGATCGGACTCATCCGGCTCGCGTTGGACCCTCGCTGAGGGCCGGAGCCGCAGGCGGCCCGGGCAGGGGCGGGGGCTGCTCTCCGGTCGGCGTGTCCACGTTCGGCCGGGGCTCAGGCTCTTCCCCCATGCCGTCCCTGCGTGGCGCGCCGGCGTCCGCTGCATCCGCCTCGAGGGTATGCAACGTGAAGCCGACTTCGGACCCCCCTTCCGGCGGTCGGCGGGCCCAGATGCGGCCGCCCATCGCCTCTACGAGGCTGGCGCATACGAACAGGCCGATCCCGGATCCGGCCACGGCTCGTGAGCTCTCGGGGTCGCGGTAGAAGAGCTCGAAGATGCGCTCCAGCGAAGCCGGCGGGATCCCGGGGCCGTCGTCTTTCACCCGGACCTCGACCGCATTGCCGAGCTTGCTGGCCGAGACCACGACGTGGCTTCCCGGCGGCGTGTACTTCGCGGCGTTGTTCAGGAGATTGCGGACGATCTGCTCCACGTAGGTCGACTCGCCAGCCACGATCGGCAGGTCACGCTCGAAGTCGGTCTCGACGGTGATGCTCGGCAGCTCGCGGGACTCGTGCGCGACGATGCGCTCGAGCAGCCGCCTCGGCTCGAGTGGTTCCGGCTCGACTTCGAGACGACCACGCTCGACGCGGCTCAGTACCAGCAGGTCCTCGACCAGGCGATGGAGCCGCTCCGACTCCGAGCGGACGTCCTCGAGCAGCGCCATCCGTGACGCGTCGTCATCGGTCCGACCAGGTCGGGCCAGGATCTGGGTAAGGCCGAGGATCGTCGTGATCGGGGTGCGCAGCTCGTGGCTGATCACGTCCACGAACGCCTCGCGGAACTCGCCTGCCCGGCGCTCGTCCGCCAGCAGCCGGTCGCGATCCTCGATGAGGCGTCGTCGGTCGGTGATGTCCTGGCCGGTCCCGATCATGCGGAACGCTCGCCCGCGGTCGTCACGAAGCACGCGACCCGCGCCATGCGTCCAGCGCACGGAGCCGTCCGGCCGCACGATCCGAAAATCCAGCTCGAACGAACCGGACTCCGCGATCGCCGCCCCGATTGCATCCTCGAAGCTCGCCCGATCGTCGGGATGGATCATGTCGACGTACGCGGCATAGTCCGGCGCCTTCGAGTTGGGCTCGAGCCCGTGCTGACGGAAGATGGCCTCCGACCAGCTGAGCGCGCCGGACCCCATGTCCCACTCCCAGAAACCGGTGCCCGAGGCCGCCAACATCATCTCCAGGCGGGCGTCACGCGCCTCGACCTCCTCGGCCAACGCGGACACCTCGGCGAGCGCATCGACCAGACCGTCGCGCGCTGCACGACGTGACGCGACGAGCAGGACCGTCACGGCCGCGGTCACGAGGTAGAGGGCCTGTTGGAACTGATCGACCCCAGCCGAGTCCGGATCACCGCTCAGGAAGATCAGCCCGTTGAGGATGACCCCGGTGACGACGCTGGTGAGACCGCCCGCGAGGCCACCTAGCCAGGCAGCCAGCACAGCGGCTGCCATGAGCAACACGTAGCCCGAGTCGCTCGAGGTCGCCTCGTTGAATGCGGCCTTGGTGGCGATCGCGAGCCAACCCAGGAACAAGCCCGCCAGGACCGACTGGACGGTACCGAACCGGACGTCAAGTGCGCGCGCGATCTGGGCGCGCGCCCGTCCCAGGGCCGGTTCTGCTGCCCCCGGTGCTTGCTCCGTCAAACACCTTCCTCCCGTCGCGTGTCGCGTGCTCCGCTCGCCAGTATGGACCAGTCCGCTGTCAGCCCCGCGCAAGGCGCTCCCGCGCGGGGACGGTGCGCCGTGCACGGACCGTGCGGGAGGCTTGGCCCAGAACGGAGGTGGACCGATGCCGAAGGAATACCTGACCACGGTCGACACGGCGCGCCAACGGGTGCGTCGGACGCGGTCGCAGGACGAAGCGCCGACGACTGAAGCCGTCGGCGATCCCGACGAGGACGCGCCCGAGGCCACGGGCCAGGCGGGCGCAGCCGCCGGCGCGCTCCTGGGTACGGCCGTGGCCGGACCGATCGGGATGGCGATCGGGGCCGGCGTCGGCGGGGCGGCCGGCGCGGCCGCTGAGGCCGCCGACGCCGACGAGCCGAAGCGCCGGGATCAGGTCCGCAAGGATGACCAGCTTGAGGGATGGGAGGAGCGACGATGACTGCCAAGGATGACCGCAAGCGAGACCATGACCTGGATCCGGGCGCGTACATCGGCCGCCAGCCCGAACGGCAAGAAGAGACCATCCCGGGCGGCATCTCGGACGCCGATGAGCGGGTCGCCGCCCTCAGCACCCAGTCGGGGCCGGGCGGTGCCGATCGGCACCCGGCCGGTCACCGCGAAGGCCCACCGGCGACGGACGACACCGTCCGTGAGGCCGGCCAGGACCGCTGATAGCAGGCTGATACACGGCCGGACCCGCGATTGAGGTCGGCCCGGTCGGCGCCCACGTAGGTTCAGCTAGCCCCTAACGCAACCCTACCCAAGAGGTGCCCAGCATGGACCGAACGAACGACACACGTCGCATCGATGCCGACACAGATCCTCTCGATCCGGATCTGGACCGAGAGACCATGGACCGGGCGATGGATCGCCGGGATCCGACCGATGACCAGGAAGTCGGCGGCGAGGCCATGGGCGCCGGCGCCGGCGCACTCGGCGGGGCAGCCGTCGGCGCGGCCGTCGGTGGACCTCCGGGAGCGGTCGTCGGTGGCGCGATCGGCGCGGTCGGCGGAGCGGTGGCCGGTGAAGCCGCCGAGGGAGCCGATGATGAAGCCGGGTCCGGCGCAGGTGCGCTCGGTGGCGCCGCTACCGGTGCCGTCGTGGGCGGCGCCATCGGTGGGCCTCCCGGCGCGGTCGTCGGTGGTGCCGTGGGCGCTGCCGGTGGCGCTGGCCTCGGCGACAAGACCGAAGAGGAGCTCGAGGAAGGGCGCCGCCCAGACCTCGACCCCGACCACTAGAGCAGCACACTGACCGGTCATCGACCGGGAAGTGCGACACTGACCGCGGGCCTCGCCGGGCGAGGTCCGCGGTCACTACCGTTTCGAGGAAGTTCGATGGCTCGCCCGCTCCGGATCGCCCAAGCTGCGCCGCCATTCGAGCGTGTCCCGCCGCAGGCGTACGGGGGCACGGAGCGCATCGTCCATGGCCTCGTGACGGAGTTGGACCGCCGCGGTCACGAGGTTACGACGTTCGCCAGCGCTGACTCGGCCGTCCCGGGTCGGCACATCGAGACCGTGCCGGAGGCGCTTCGTCCGATCGGCTACACCGGTGACTCACTGCCGTGGATGCAGCTGACGATGCAGAAGATCCTTGCCCACATCGGCGAGTTCGACCTGATCCACAGCCACCTCGAATGGATGAGCCTGCTGCTTGCGAAGGTCAGCCCCATCCCGGTCGTGTCGACCTTCCACGGTCGCCTGGACCTGCCCTGGGCAGATGAGATGCTCGAGGATCCGCCGCGCGGCCTGGTCGCGATCAGCAAGAGCCAGGCGTCGGCACACCCGGACCTTCCGTGGGCGGGCGTCGTCTACAACGGCCTCCGGCTAGTGGACGCGCCGTTCGGGCGGAAACGAACCGACGCGCTGTGCTTCGTCGGCCGGGTCGCCGAGGAGAAGGGCATCGTCGACGCGATCGAGGTCGCCAAGGCGGCCGGGCGCCCCCTCAGGATCGCGGCCAAGATCGGACCTGTCGGGCCGGAGAAGAACTACAACGAGGTGGTGTTCCAGCCCGCGCTCGAGGCAGCCGGCAATGCCGTCGAATACCTCGGCGAGATCTCCCAGGCCGAGCGGGACCAGTTGTTCGCGGAGAGCCACGCGGTCCTGATGCCGGGTTCGTGGCCGGAGCCGTTCGGGCTGGTCGCGATCGAGGCCCTGGCCTGCGGCACGCCGGTCATCGCGCGACGCAGCGGTGCATTGCCTGAGATCGTCCGCGACGGCATCGACGGCTTCTTCGGGGACGACGTCACGGCCATGGCGTTCAAGGTCGACCGGGTCGCCGATCTCGACCGGGAGGCGATCCGCGAGTCGGTCATCGACCGCTTCTCCGTCGAGCGGATGACCGACGGGTACGAAGCGATCTACCGCGAGATGCTCGGCGAGCGCCGGCCGGTGCCCGTCATGGTCGCCGGCGCCCGGGAGGCTGAGCAGACCGATGACGAGCCCGCCGGAACGGCACCGGCGCGCGCCTGAGACTGCCACGCGGCTGCCACACCGACGACCGCCGGCTGCCGGGCATAGCTGACGCTCGGTGTCGGAGGCTGGTCGCTGCCCGGGTCGCGGAACCCCCGGGAGGCCAGGAGGACCGACCGATGCCACAGAAGGCATGGAGCGACAAGCGCGAACGCCAGTACGAGCACATCAAGGACTCGTATGAGGACCGCGGTGTCAGCGAGGACGAGGCGGAGGAGCGCGCCGCTCGGACCGTGAACAAGGAACGGCGGGACGCCGGCGAGACCAAGAGCCGGAAGCGGTCGTCGTGACGGCGCTCGGCTATGCGCTCTCGAGCGAGGAGCACGGTCCTCGCGACCTGGTCCGGAACGCCCGACGCGCGGAGGAAGCGGGCTTCACGTTCGCCCTGATCTCCGATCACTTCCACCCATGGATCGAGCGCCATCCGCACAGCCCGTTCGTGTGGGGCGTCCTCGGCGCGATCGCCGAGGCCACGGACCGGCTCGTGGTCGGCACGGGCGTGACCTGTCCGACCATGCGGATCCACCCGGCCATCATCGCCCACGCCGCGGCGACGGCCGCCGATCTGATGCCCGGGCGGTTCTTCCTGGGGCTCGGCACCGGCGAGAACCTCAACGAGCACATCCTCGGCCAGGCCTGGCCCGAATGGGACGTCCGTGCGGAGATGCTCGAGGAGGCCGTCGAGGTCATCCGGGCCCTGTGGAGTGGGGAGGTCACCAGCCATCGCGGCCGCCACTTCCGCGTCCAGAACGCCAAGCTCTACACGCTTCCGGAATCGCTCCCGCCGATCCGGATCGCCGCCAGCGGCCCGCGCATGGCGGAGCGAGCGGCGCGCATGGGCGACGGACTCATCGCGACTGCGCCCGACAAGGAGCTCGTGGCGGCCTATCAGGATGCCGGCGGCACCGGCCCGTTGATCGGCCAGGTGTCGGTCTGCTGGGCCGAGTCAGAGGCCGCCGCGCGACGGACGGCGTATGCGTGGTGGCCGACGGCCGCACTCCACGGCGAAGTCAGCCAGGAGCTGCCGAACCCATCGCAGTTCACCGATCTCGCCAAGGGGGTCACCGAGGATCAGGTCGCCGAGGCGATCCTGTGCAGCCCGGACGCGGAGCGGCACGTCGAGAAGATCAGGGAGTACGAGAAGGCGGGTTTCGACCACATCTACGTGCACCAGATCGGCCCGGACCAGGGAGGCTACCTGGACTTCGCGAAGCGGGAGATCCTGCCGGCGCTCAAGGCCGAGCCGGCCGCCGCGCTGGCGTAGGTCCGATCGGCCGTCAGTCGAGCAGCTGGCGATCCAGCCACAGGACCGGCTGGATGGAAGTTCCGGCCGGTAGCACGAATTCGATCACCCGGACGCGCTCGGTGGTCCCATCATCGAGGGCCCGGACGGGCGGTCGCAGCGGCGGTCGATCGGTCGGCTGGCCATCCGCCTCCCGGCGTAGGCGCGAGCGGGGTCGAGGCGTGCCCAGCGGGCCCGGGGTCGTGGTGCTCACAGCTGCTCGTCCGGGTCCTCGATGTCGGCCGCATCGGGGGCATCCGGTCCCTCTCGCAGCAGCGGTTCGGTGTCCTTCTCGGTGTCGCTATCGGGCGGCGTCGGTCTTTCCGACGGATCGCTCTCGGGACGCGGCTCGTCCGCGGGATCGACCTCGTCGGTGTCGGCGCCAGGTAGGGTCCAGCGTCGTTCGTCAGTCATGGTCAGCTGCTACCTCCGTGAGGGGTCGCTCGGTCCACCTTCGCAGGGCGTCCGCTGCGGGGTGGTCGCATCCGCTGGACGGTGGCGTTGCAGCGCCGTGCCAGCGCAACCAGGCTGGGCGTGCACGGGTCGCGCGCGTCTATGCGGTCCGCATATCGCGCCGGAGCAGGAACCAGGCCACCAGCAGCGTGACGGCGGCGATCACGGCCAAGGCGCCGATCTGCCACAGGTGCGTCGTCGAGCCCCGCAGCATGAAGTCCTGGAGCAGCTGGATGCCGTGCGTGACCGGCAACGCGTAGGCGAGCGCTCGGACCGGTGGCGTGAACTCGTCGATGTCCAGCACGAAGCCGCTGAAGAACACGGAGGCGAGGAGGACCAGCAGCGACAGCTGGACTGCCTGCCGCTCGGAATCGGACACCACCGCGATCAACAAGCCCAGACCCAGCGACGCGAGGAGCAGCAGCCCGATGGCGAGCGCCAGGTAGCCTGGATCGGCGAGTGCTGGGACGCCCAGCCCGACGACCAGCAAGACCGCCGTGAGGCCGGCCACGACGAAGCCCAGGATGCCGTAGGCGAAGACCTTGCCCGCGAGCACTTCGGCGGCCGTCACGGGCGAGATCCGGAACAGCTCCATCACCCCGCTCCATCGCTCGCGGACCAGTGACATCGACACGAGCGTGACCGCCAGGTGCTGAAGGATGAGCGCCAGCACGGCCGGGCCGAAATACGACGTCACGGTCGGCGTATAGGGTGCGCGATTGACCAGCCTGGATTCGGTCGGCGCGGCCACCACGTCGGCCGGAATGGTCGCCGCCTCCACGTCAGCTGCCTCGACGATGTAGCCCTGGCCTTGCTCCACCACCTGCTCGATGAGCCGGCGGTTGACGGCGTCCGCCAGGGCATTGCCCAGGATGCCCGCGTAGTTCTCGTCGACCGGATCCGTCTCGTCGACGACGACCTCGATCGTCGAGCGTTGCCCGCTCCGGAATGCTCCCTCGAGATCCTCGGGCGCGACGATGATCAGGTCGATCTCCCTGGCCTCCAGCCGTTGCTCGGCGGCCGTCCGGTCGTCGACGATCTCGACGATTTGCAGCGGGGGACCGGCGAGCTCCTGGTACGGCTCGGTCTCACGCGGCAGTTGGCTCGAGCTCGGGATCACGATCAACGTCTCGAGCGGCCGGCGCACGCCGCTGAAGCCCAAACCGAAGATCGCCATGATCAGGAACGGCCCGAGGACCAGGCTGACCAGCGCGCCCGGCCGCCGGACGGTCTCGACCAGTTCTTTGCCGACGAACGCCAGGAGACGCCAGACGACGGCCAGCGGAGCGTGCATCAGGCGGCCTTGTCGTCGTCGCTATCGCGGCCGTTCTCGTCCTCGCGGGAGCGCTCACGTCGCGTCCGCTCCACGAGGATCGCGAACACCTCGTCGAAGGACGGCCGGAACTCGGCGGCGGACACCACCTCGCCGCCGCGAGACGTGACCGCCTCGACCAGGTCCGGCAATGTCGCCGAGCTGTCGGCGACGGTGGCACGGACCTGGGAAGGCCCGACCTGCTCCAGCCGGAGGACCTGGGGGACGTCGCGGAAGGCGACCGCGTCGAATGGTTCGCGGGTCTCGACCACGACGACATCGCCCCCGACCGCCGTACGACGCAGCTCGTCGGGCGTGCCCGTGGCGATGACGCGGCCCTCGGCGATCAGCGCGACGGCGTCGCACGACTCCGCCTCGTTCACGTACTGGGTGGTCACCAGCAGCGTCCGCCCCGCGTCGCGCAGGCGTCCGAGCTCCGTCCAGATCGTCGCGCGGAGAAGCGGGTCGATCCCGGCTGTCGGCTCGTCCAGGAACGCGATCTCCGGGTCGTGGACAAGCGCCGACGAGAGCTCCAGGCGGCGTTGCATGCCACCCGACAGCTGGCCCGCCCGGCGACTGCGCACATCCCATAGGTCGACCCATTGGAGGACCTCGCGGGTGCGGCGGCGCCTGCGCCACCAGAGCAATCCGAACAGCGATGCCACGAAGTCGACGTTCTCGCGGGTGGTGAGATCGGGATAGAGCGAGAACGACTGGGGCATGTATCCGATGCGCTCCCGCGTCTCGCGCCGGAACAGCAGCGGATCCTCGCCCATGACGCGGACCTCACCCTCGGTCGGGGCGAGCGCTCCGGTCATCAACCGCACCAGGGTGGTCTTGCCGGCACCGGATGGTCCGATGATGCCGACGATCGTGCCGGGCGCGACGGCGAGCGTGATCCCGTCGACGGCGGTGTCGTCGCCGAACCGCTTGGTCAGGCGCTCCATCGTCACCGCGTTCGTGCCTGCGTCCATGCCTGGGGGTCTCCTTGGGCAGCCGGACTGCCGGATACAGATGTCCCATCGCGACCGTCCCCCCAGACCAGGTATCGCGACGGGACTGGCTCGCAGTATCCGGACGGCCCCCTATCGGGAGGTCGGTGCCGCGGTGGATGCGAGGTTGCAGGCATGTGGCGAAGGGACCGGGGGCGTTCCCCCGTCACGTGCTCGCCACTACCGTGCGGCCATGGCCGACACCATCGACGATCCGCGCGTCCTTGCTCGTGCCAGCGGTCTGCGCTACTCGACGGACGCCCGGCCGGGCTGGGCCCGCCGGCGCGCCGGTCGCGGCTTCACGTACAAGGACGCCGCCGGCGCGACCATCGTCGACCCGGAGGCGCGGCGGCGCATCGCGGCCCTCGCGATCCCACCGGCCTGGACGGACGTGTGGATCTGCCCGTGGCCGAACGGGCACTTGCAGGCGACCGGCCGGGACGCGCGCGGTCGCAAGCAGTACCGCTACCACCCCCGGTGGCGCGAGGATCGGGGTGCCGAGAACTTCGAGCGCATGATCGCCTTCGCGGCCGCGCTCCCGCGCATCCGGCGCCACGTGCGACGTGACCTGGCATCGCGTGGCCTGACGCGAGCAAAGGTCCTGGCCGCCGTGGTCGAGCTCCTGGAGCGCACGTTGATCCGGGTCGGGAACGAGGAGTACGCACGCCTGAACCGCTCGTTCGGCCTGACGACGCTGCGGGGACGCCATGCCCGCGTGGCGGGCCACAGCGTTCGATTCCGGTTCCGCGGGAAGTCGGGAGCCATGCACGAGGTCGGTCTGCGCGATCGACGGCTCGCGTCGATCATCCGGCGCTGCCAGGACTTGCCGGGCCAGGACCTGTTCGCATACGTCGATGAGGACGGCGAGGTGCGCGACATCAGGTCGGACGACGTGAACGACTACCTGCGCGAGGCGTCAGGGGGCGACTTCACCGCCAAGGATTTCCGGACATGGGCCGGGACGGTCCTGGCGTACCGGGCCCTCCGCGCCCTCCAGCCCGAGGACCACGGACCCGCCGCCCGACGCAATGTCGTCCAGGCGATGAAGGAGACAGCCGCCAGGCTCGGGAACACCCCGGCGGTGGCGCGTGGCAGCTACGTCCATCCGGCGGTGCTGGAGGCCTACCTGGATGGTGGCTTGCGCGGGGCCCTGGTCGATGCGGCCGAGGAGCAGGAGGCCCCGCCGGCCGGCGCGGATCGCGCGGAAGAGCGGGCCGTCGTCCGGCTGCTCCGCCAACGAGCTCGACAGGCGAACCGCGACCGACTGACGGGCGCCGGACGCAACGGCTCCCGGAAATGATGGAGCCCCGGCCGTCGGCCGGGGCTCCATCGAGCTGTTCGCTGTTTCCGATCAGACGGGGTCGTTCCCGTGCTCCTGACGGAACTTGGCCTTGTCGACCTCTTCGTCGATCTCGTCGCCGAGGTTGCCGAGTCCGGCCCGGACATCATCGGCCGTGTTGGCGGCCTTGTCTTCCAGGCTCTCCTCGCCGTCCGAGCGGCGCCATTCTTCCTTGGTCTTGTTCTCGGCCTCGCGATAGGCCCGCTTGGCGTCATCCATCGATCAGGTACCTCCGTGTGCCCACGAGCGTGGGACGCCATCGACGCTACGGTGCGGCCCCTTGCGGGCTATCGCTCGGCGGGGTGGCAGCCGCTTTCAGCGCTGTTGCACTGCTGGTCAGCTGGCGGTGATGCCCTTCCGGTCGACGAATTCGGACCCGACCAGCGCCGCAGGCACGAGCGCGGCGATCACAAGCGCGCGCGGCGCCCCGCCGAGGAGTAGTCCGCCGGCGAAGCCGACCGAGAAGGCGGCGACGACCTTGAGGGTCTCGTCGGATCCGGCCCGCACCATCCGGTTCGCCTCCTGGAACGCCTCGCGTGTCGTGCCGGCTGCCTCGGGCAGCCTGGCGCTGACCTCACCGGCGACGCCAGCCACCGTGTCGGCCATCTGGCGCGCTGTGGTTGAGATGCGTTCCATGCCGCCGTCGTCGGCGTTGCCCTTCGAACGGCTCGTCGTCGCTGTCATACCGATACCTCCCGATGATCCCGACCGGATCGATCCACATGAAAAGGCGACGGACGGCCCGGGGAGGGGACCCGAACCGTCCGTTGCGAAAGGAGGTGCGCCCCGTCACAAGCGCCCGCCTTGTGGGTGTTCTTATGTTGCGCCGACCGTATGGCAGCCCGTGTCCCGGACTCGCCACGCCGCACGGCTGGGACATTACAAACGCATGTCAACGGGGTGCGCCATGGCCCCTCACCGAACCGGCGGTCCGCGGTCTGGCTGGTCATCGGATCCATGGTCGACACCTTCGTGCTGCGGAAGATGTGGCTCCCGGACCCCCAGTGGTACAGGAGCCACACCCGGAGCGTGGCGTGCAGCACGTCACGGCCGCTCGACCGTCCCTCCACCGCGCCCTTGCACAAGCCTCGCGGCTCGCGTCAGGAGCGCCGGTCCCGGGCATTCCCGGCCGCTACCTCGCCGTGCCACGATCCCGTCGGCGTGCCGCGCAGCTCGATGAACTCCTTGAATCGACGGAGGTCGCCTTCGGCCTGTCGCTCGACGAGCCCGAGTGCGTCGCCGGCCGCCTCCAGCGGTCCCTCCGGCTCGACGTCGAGCTGCAGTGTGATGCGCGTCATGTTGTCGGCGGTGGGCTGGAACGCGACCTGCCCGGCGTTCTTCGCGCCACTGGTCGACCGCCAGGCGATGCGTGTGTCCGGCTCCTGCTCGGTGATCTCGGCACGCCACGAGCGCTCCACGCCGCCGATCTCCGCCGTCCACTCGAGGGTCGTGTCGTCGAGCTGCTTCACACGCTTGACGCCCTCCATGAACCTCGGGAACTCCTCGAACTGCGTCCACTGGTCGTAGGCGACCCTGATCGGGACGGCGACGTCTATCGCTTCGACGATGGTCGACATGTCGGATGCTCCTTTCGTAACGCGACGGAGCCCATCGTCTGGTGGGCTCCGTCGCTTGTTGGGTCACCGGGCAGACGCCCGGTGCGTTGCTCAGATCGGACCGCGACCCACGCGGCTCCGGCCCGTAACAGCATTCACGACCACGACCGTGATGACCGCACCGATCGTCGCCACGACGATCGAGCTGATGTCGAACGGTCCGTTGATCGGATCGCTGTTGAACAGGGCCCCGGCCAGGAACCCGCCGACGAGTGCGCCGACGATACCGAGCACGATGTGCCCGATGATCCCGAGCCCCTCGTCACCCTTGACGAGGAAGCCGGCAAGGTAGCCGGCGATCGCTCCGAGGACGATCCACGCGATGATACTCATCCAGAACCTCCTTCCCTTGGCGGGCATCTCACCCGCTAGCTGGGGTTTGTGCCCGTCCCGGGTACGTGACCCACTGTCGCGTTCGTCATTTAGCCGGCGGACAACGGACCGACGCCGGCACGTAACAACCGCATGAAGACACGCACGAGCCATCGGCATGCCCCGGACACCAAGACGCCGGGCCCCACTGGGCCCGGCGTCGGTCACTTGGTGCGCGTCGTCAGATCACGACGGCGCGGCGGACTCGCTAGCCATCTCGCTCGGTGCCGCCGAGTCGACCGGTGCCGCCGTATCGACAGGAGCCGGTGAGGTCCCCGTGCCGGCCGGCGAGCAGGCGACGAGCGCGGCCCCGAGGGCCAGCAACATGACGAATCGCTTGAGCATATGGTCACCTCCTGGGATCACGGCGCCACGAGACAGCGACGCCGGGCGGCCACATGTGGCCGACTCGACCGTACGAGGAGAGGCGCATCGGTCGTGCGGTCGAGTGCAGTCCGAGGTGTTGCAGGCGGCTCGCAGTCGGTGGCGTCTCGTGTGTTGAGATACGCGCGCGATGCAGCCGCCCTGGCCGGACGATCCCGCCGCATCACCCCGAGCCCCACGATGCCGCCACGTACTGAAATTTCACGAGGTCGCTATCGATGCTGTTCGAGCCAGCGAGCAGAGCGTCAGAGTCGTGGGAGGCTGACCCCGCCCACGACCGGATCATGCTCGCCCTGCAGTACCTGACCGCCATCGTGGCCGTGGCCGCCGCGGGTTTGCTGGGCTTCATCCACTGAGTCGACCATCGGTCCGGCTGTTCGATGCGGGCGGCGAAGATCGATCCGTCGAACTGACCGACGAGGTCGTTCGGTCGCTCGGCTCGAAACGCTTGCTGTGGGTCGACATCGATGACCGGGACGACCAGCGGTCGATCGATGAGGTCCTCCGGGTCCTGGGCCTTGAGGACATCGACCTCGAGCGCATCCGGAGCGACGGGGGTCGGGCGCGACTGACGCGGACAGCCGATCGGCTGCATATCACGCTCGAGGCACTCGAGAACGACGAAGACGGGTCACGCCTGGTCCGTCGGGAGATCGACATCGTGGCGGCGCCCAACGTCGTGCTGACGGTGCACGACGGGCCGGTCGCGGCCCTCGAGCGCTTCCAGGCTGGGCTCGATGGGGAGACCCGGCTCGGTCAACTGCGAGCAGGCGACCTGATGTCATCGCTCATCGACGAGGTTCTGGTCGAGTACTTCTTGGTTGCCGAGGTGATCGAGCGTCAGATCGACGAGCTGGATCAGCGAGCCCTCCACGGGCGCCCGGGCGACGACATCCTTGCTGCCATCGTCTCGCTGCGCCGCCGCGTCGGGTTGATGCGGAGGACGCTCGCCCCCCACCGGGACGCGCTCTCGACGCTCGCGCTGCCCGAGCTCGATGTCGAGGAGACGGTCGGACGGCCATGGCCGGGTCTGGTCGACCGCCTCGAGGCTGCCATGGGGGTGACGGAGAACCTCCGCGACGGACTGCTCGGCACGTTCGACATCCACATGGGCCGCGTGTCGCAGCGCGCCAACGACGTCATGCGGACGCTCACCCTGCTGTCCGCGGTGCTGCTCCCCGCGGTCGTGCTGGCCGGGATCATGGGCATGAACTTCAAGCTCGCCTTCTTCGACGAAACGACCAACTTCTGGCTGGTCCTCGGTGGGATGGTCGTACTGGCGCTATCCATCCTGGCGTTCGCGCGCTGGCGCCGCTGGTTATAGGTCCGGGCCGCCCGTCAGTCCTCGTGCATCACCCGCAAGGCGAACCCGAACTCGGCGCCGCCCGCCGGCAGCGCGCGGGCCCACACTCGGCCGCCCATCGCGCGCACCAGACGGGCACACACGAACAGGCCGATCCCCGCGCCGGTCGTGGCGGATGCCGTCGTGGGTGACCGGTAGAACAGGTCGAACAGCCGCTCCGCCTCGGCGTTCTCGATCCCGGGTCCGTCATCCCTGACGCAGACCGCTACCTCCTCCGCCTCGCTGTCCGCCTCGACGACGACCTCGACGCAGGCGCCCTGCCCGCCGTACTTGGCGGCATTCGCCAATAGGTTCCTGATGACCTGCTCCAGGTACGTCGGATCGGCGACGACCGTGGGAAGTCCCGGCGGGATCGAGATCGAGAAGACGACGCCGGGCCACCGCTCCTCTTCCGACGCGACGACGGTCGGCACGACCCGCTGGAGCAGCACGGGCTCACGACCGAGGTCGGCATCGGTTTCGCCGAAGCGGCTGAGTGCCACGACGTCCTCGACCAGGCGCTTGAGGCGCTCGGCCTCGTCGGCGACGTCCATGAGGATCTCGCGCCGGGTGCTCTCGTCGAGGCCGCTCTCGTCGCGCGACAGGACGCGGGCCCCACCGAAGATCGTCGTGATCGGCGTGCGCAGCTCGTGCGACAGGACACCGATGAACGTCTCGCGCACGGCCTCGCGCTGCCGTTGCTCGGTGACGTCACGCAGGACGATGATCGTCTCACCACGCGTCTCCCCGTCGGTCGCCCGCTCGACCGGGTAGGTTGCTACCTCGATCCAGCGTTCCGGCTCGGCTTTCGTCCGGAACACGACGGGGCCAGCGTGGGCCCCGAGCCGCGGCGCTGCGCCATCCGGATCGCGCAGGGCGTCCAGGATCCCCGCATAGCCCATCTCGGCGATCCCCGGGAACATCGAACGCCCGGCCGGGTTGGCCAGGATGGTCCGACCGTCGGCGCCGCACACGACGACGCCGTCACCCATCGCGCGGATGACGGCGTTGAGCTCGGCCGCTCGTGCATGCTCGGCTTCCGCGAGTCGCTTGAGCCGGCCCTGCACCTCGAGACGTTCGCGCACATCGCGCGCGATGGCCACGATCGTCGGCCCCTCGCCGGGTAGCTCGACACGCTGGAGGAGGACCTCTGCCGGGATGGATGTGGCGCCGTCGCGACGGAACGACAGCGGCACCGTGCGCGCCTCGGAGCGGCCATCGCGAACGGCGCGCATGACCCGCTCGACGCCCTGGCTGACCGGGTCCTCGACGAGCTCGGAGAGTCGACGGCCGACCAGGTCGGTCGGTGGACGTCCGAGCAGCTCGCTCGCGCCGTGATTGACGCCCTGGACCACATCACCCGACGGCTCGAGGACGAAGATCGCCTCGGCCACGGCATCGAGGATCTGCCGGAAGCGATCGGCCGCCTGGAAGGCCCGGGCGTTCTCGAGCGCGGCGCCGGCGCGTGCCGCGAGATCGACCGCGAACTGGAGATGGCGCTGCCCGAAGATCCGGCCACTCTCGGCCCCGGCGAAGGCGATCGTGCCGAGGACCCGGTCACCGACGATCATCGGCGCGCACATCCAGGAGCGCAGCTGCAGATCGCGGATCAGGGCGAGCTGTTCCTGGTCGCGCGCCGATTCCTGGAGCCGGGCATCGTCGATCTCGGGAACGATCATCGCTTGACCGGAGCGCGCGACAGCGTACATCCCGACGGGCGCATCGGGATCGGCCGGGAAGCGGCGACGCAGCTCCTCCACCAGCCTGACGCGGCCCGGATCGCGATGAGCGACCGCCACCGACGTCAGCGTCCCGCCTTCGAGCAGATCGATGGCGCACCAATCGGCGATGCCAGGGACGATGACCTCGGCGACCTGCCGCAGGGTCGCGGCAGTGTCGAGCGACGAGCCCAGGATCCGGCCAGCTTCCGCGATGAAGCTCGCCCACGTTACGTCGTCGAGCTCGGGGACGGGGTCGCCGCCAGGTACCCCGGACATCCACAGCCGACCGGTCTCGTCGGCTCGTCCGGCGATCGGAGGTAGAGCTGTCAAGCGGCGCCTCGTCGATCAGCGGGCCGGTGGGGCTCCGTGGGCGCCGACGCGCAGCCGGCCACGAGGCGCGTTCGGCACATGGAGTGCACTACGGCTGGGATTACGGACCCGTGGCCCATTCCGCGACAGAGGATTGCAAGGACATGACAAGGCCGCCGCACGGGTCGCCGGGCGGTCAGTCCGTTGGTGCGGGCGTCGGTTCGGGTGGAGGTGGCTGCTTCTTCTTGTCCTTCTTGTCCCCGCCGCCGTCTCCTTGGCCGCCGCCGTCCCCGCGATCACCGCCGTTCTCGCGCGGACGGTAGCAGGAGCCGATGAGGGGTCCGCCCCACGAGCGCTCCCCCCAGAAGTAGGCGGTGGCCGAATCGTGCCGACCGACGACCCCGACCCCGCGATGAGCGCGGCGGAGCCAATCGGCGACGTCCGCCCGCCACGCGGCCGGTCCGAGCTCCGCCTTGAGCGGGTCGACACGCCAGCCACCACAGCCGATGCGGTACAGCAGCCCGTCCTTGTCGATCGCCTTGCGCGAGCCCGGCTGCGTGCCACGGATGAACCACTCTTTCGTCGTCTCACGAGTCCAGGCGCCCGGCCGTCCCCCGGACCAAGCATCGATCCTGGCTTGGATCAGACCTTTGGGGCGCTTGAACGAGGTGACCGGCCATTTGCGGGTGTAATCCCGCATGAACGCTCGCCACATCGGCGCCGCGGCCGTCAGCGAGGTGGCCGGTCGCGCCGCGCGCGGGTAGGAGTGGTCGCTGTTCCCGAGCCACACGCCGACGACGAGGCCCACGCCATCCTTGGTCGGCGGCAGGAACCCGTACGTGCCCAGATCACGCGCATCGTTCGTCGTGCCCGTCTTCGCTGCTGCCGGCCGCCGCTTCGTGCCGCCAGGTCCGCGCAACTGCAGCTTCTCCGCCCAGATGTCGTTCTGTGCCGGGTCGGTGTTGCCGGCCAGGATGTCCGTCACGAGATAGGCGGCCGTCGGGGAGATCGCCTTGGTGCCGACCGGCTCGTCGGCCTTCCAGACGACCCGCCCGTCGGCCGTCTTGACCTCGAGGATCATCCGCGGCGGGAGATGGACCCCGCCATTGGCGATCGTGCCGTAGGCCGACGTCAGGTCGAGCGGTCGCACCTCCACTGTGCCCAGCGCGCCTGCCAGCCCCGACTGCAGGAACGCCTCCCGACCACCCGCGAATCGGATCCCCATCTTTTCGGCAGTCTTGGCGACCCGCTCATTGCCGACGCGCTGGAGTGCCCGTACCGCCGGGATGTTGAGCGAGTACTGCAGCGCCCGACGGACCAGCACAGGACCTCGCTCGCGCTGGTCGGCATCGCGCGGCGCCCAATCCTGACGCCGGTCGAACTCCGTGGTGACGTCGAGCAGCAGGCTGCCGGGCGATAGTTGCTTGGCATCGAAGGCAGCCGCGTACAGGATCGGCTTCCACGCGGAGCCGGGCTGTCGTGCGCCGTCGCCCGCAGCGTCGTACTTGGGCTCGAACCTGCGGCTGGCCAGGTTGTCACGGGCGTAGCCGGCACTGCCGACGTAGGCGAGGACGTCACCGGTCCGGTAGTCGAGCGCCACCAGCGCGCCGTTGTGCAGGTCCTTGCCGCGCAGCGCCCGGATCCAGGCGCGATCGCCGCTCGGGATCTTGGAGCGATCGAGGATCCGTTCCGCCGACCGACGCGAGACGTTGGGGACGATCGCCGTGGCCGTCAGCCACTTCTCGGCCAGCCGTTGGGCGCGCCAGTCGAGCGTGGTCGTGACCCGGTAGCCTCCGCGCTCCAGGTCGGCGTCGGGCCCGAGGATGGCCTGGAGCTGGCGCCGGACCTGCCATGTGAAATGGCCGCCCGGGATGCGCACCGGACGCTCGCCCGCGAGGACGACCGGCTCGTCCATGGCAGCCCGCAGCTCCGCCTCCTCGAGCCGCGTCCAGCGACCCGTCGCGGCGATCCCCCCCAACACCCAGTCGCGCCGGACGACCGGCGGCGAGCCCGCGGGAACCACGAGCCTGCCCTTCTTATCGGGTTCGGCGAAGCGATACGGATCGAGCGAGGTCGGCGCCTTCGGCAGGCCGGCCAGCAGGGCCGCCTGAGCGATCGTGAGCTTCGAGAGATCGCTCACGCCGAAGTAGATCTCAGCCGCGGCGGCAACGCCGTAGGCGCCGTGCCCGTAGAAGATCTCGTTGAGGTACGCGCTGACGACCTGCTGTTTGCCTGTCTCGCCCGGGTAGCGCTCGTTGATGCGCAGAGACTGGATGATCTCCTTCACCTTGCGGACGTAGCGGTCGGCCCCGGCGGACACGACGTCGTCGGGCAGAAGCCGCGCGCGAACGAGCTGCTGGGTGATGGTCGATGCCCCCCGTTCGCCCGTCCCGGAAGCGTTCTCGGCCGCCGCCGAGACGAGTGCCGGGATGTCGATACCGGCGTTGTCCCAGAAGGTCCGGTCCTCAGCCGCGGTCGTCGCGTCGAGGATCTGCTTCGGGATCTGGTCGAACCCGAGGACCCGCCGCCGCTGCTTCTCGAATCGGCCCAGCTCGACCTTGGCGGCGCGGTCGTAGACGATGGTGGCCTGGGCGAACCCGAGTCCATCGAGCTCTGATGGGTCGGGTAGGCCGGCGGACATGACGCCCAGCGCAGAGGCACCGATGATGCCGGTGAGGCCGATCGTTCCGACGATCGACACGACGATCGCCCCGACGAGCGGCAACCGCCACCCGCCACCCCGCCCCGCGAGTCGTGCCCGCTCCCGGCGATGGCGCGCCTCGCGGCGGATCGTGACGATCCGGGTGGTGTGGGTCATGTCGAGCCGCCGGGCGCGGACGGACGACGAACGGCGGCGGCCATGGGGACGTATCGTCCGCGGCCGGGGATGACGGTCGCGAGTGACCTGCGGGTGGCCGGATTGCATGGCTGTGTCACGGATGCGCACCTGGCGGGTCGGCGCACCGCGGGTGGCGCGCCACGTCGGCCGATCGTGCCCTATCAGCGACCGGCGGCTACCATCCCGTTCGGATGAGGAGGACCCGATGCCCGACCAGAAGACCCAGGCTGCGACCGGCACGATCGTCGTCAGCGGGACTGGCCGCGTCGCCCTGGAGCCCGACATCGCCGACCTGCGACTGGGCGTCGCCGTCAGCCGGCCGACGGTCGAAGCGGCCCGCAGCGAGGCGGCCAGGGTGATGGAGGCGATCCTTGCCGCGGTCGATGAGGCCGGCATCTCGCGGCGCGACGTGCGGACCGCGTTGCTGTCGGTCCAGCCGCGGTACGACTACCGGGAGAGCCGCGCCCCTGCCCTGACGGGGTACGAGCTGGCGAACGTCGTCGAGGTGACGGTCCGCGACCTGGCGAAGCTCGGCGACGTCGTCGACGGCACGCTGGCGGCCGGGGCGACGAGCATGGACGGCCTGACGTTCCGCGTCGACGATCCAGGGCCGGCAGAGGCCGAGGCCCGCCGCCAGGCCATGGCCGCCGCGCGAGCCCGCGCCGACATCCTGGCCGATGCCGCCGGCCTCGCCATCGAGGGCGTGGCCGACATCGTGGAGGGGACCCCAATGCGCCCGCCGATCCCCTTCCTGAAGGCCGAGCGGATGGCGCTGGCGGCAGCCGACGTGTCGACGCCCGTGGAGGGCGGCTCGCTCGATGTGACCGTCACCGTCACCGTCACCTATCGCGCCCGATAGCGCGACCGTTCAGCCGGCGGCCAGCCCGATGCGCAGGATCTGCCCGCCAGCATGGTCGGTGGCGAACAGTTCGCCGGCCGCGTCCTCCGCGATCGAGCTGATGAGGTAGTCGGTCTCGGCCACGACGGCGGGCTCATCGGTGCGGTCCTTGGTCGCGTCGATCGCCCAGAGGGTCCCGGAGCAGTAGTCCGCGAACAGGTACCAGCCGCGCAGTGCGGGCGAGGCCTCGCCGCGATACACGGCCCCACCGGTCACCGAGCAGACGTCGCCGATCGAATGGTCGTACTCCGCCACCGGCAGCGTCAGCTCCGGCGTCGCGCAGTCATCGCCCACGCTGCGGTAACAGGTCGAGCCTTCCATGACGTTCCAGCCGAAGTCGAGCCCGCCGGTCCCGGCGCGGGCCACGTCGACCTCCTCGCGGTCGCCCTGCCCGACATCGCCGATCCACAGGTCGCCATTCGCCCGGTCGAAGCGGATCCGCCATGGGTTGCGCAGGCCGGTGAGCCAGATCTCCGGGCGGGCACCGCTCCGGTCGACGAACGGGTTGTCCGCCGGGACGACATAGCGCGGATCGATGTCGCCGGGCACGTCGTGATCGACGTCGATGCGCAGGACCTTGGCCAGCAGCGTGTCGAGGCTACGGCCCGAATCGAGCGGGTCGCCCGCGCCACCCCCGTCGCCGGTCGCGATGTACAGGTTGCGGTCCGGCCCGAATGCAAGGGCACCACCGTTGTGGTTCCCGAATCGATCGGCCATGTCGAGCCAGGTGATCGCGGTCCCCGGGACCGCTAGGTCCGCGTCATCCGGGTCCGTGTCATACGAGGCCACGATCTGACTCCCGTCCCGATCGGTGTAGTACACGAAGAACCGGCCGCGCTCACCGCTCGGCAGGAACGCCAGACCCAGCAAGCCCTGCTCGCCGCCGGCTCGGACCAGACCGCTGATGTCGAGGAACGGGCGGTCGACGAGCCGGCCGTCGCGGACCATCCGGATCCGACCCACCTGCTCGACCACGAACAGCGTAGAAGGATCGTCCGGCCGCCAGGCGATGTCCACCGGATCGCGGATACCGTCCACCACCGGCTCGATCGAGAGCTGCGGTGGAGCGCCTGTCGGGGCCTCGCTCGAGGGCTGGGCACTGGGCGAGACGGTGGGCGCGGAGGTCGGGCTGGCCACGGGGCTCGGAAGGACGGACGGCCGCGGCGGCTCGGCGGAATCGACGCAGCCCGCCAGCAGGGCGGCAACGAGCAGGCCCACCAGGGTCGAGCGACGCATCCCGCGGAATGTAGCCGGGATCGTCCCGAAGGGTCGTCAGGCGCATCCTGGCGCCGAGCGTGGATGCGGGACGGTAGGCTGCGCGGATGGATGCTTGGGAGCTCGACGAGCTCGAGGCGGCGCGCGTCGCCAGCGGACGTCTCTACCACGAGTTCATCTCGGTGCCGGACCTGTCCGGCGGGTTGTATGTCCTCGAGGCCGGGGCGACCGACCCTCAGTCGCCGCACGACGAGGATGAGCTCTACGTCGTGATGTCGGGCCGGGCGACGGTCTCGGTCGCCGGCGAGGCCCGGTCGATAGTGGGCGGGTCGGTCATCTTCGTCGGTGCCGGGGTCGACCACAAGTTCCACGACATCGAGGAACGCCTGGTCCTACTGGTGATGTTCGGTCCGGCCGAGTATTCGCGTCAGAAGGCCTGACCCAGGACCTCCTGCAGCTCCAGGGCCAGCTCGGCACCGCGGCCGCTCTCGTCGTGGCGGAAGAAGACGAAGGCATCGTCGCCCGCCGCGAGGAACGGCTGGAGACGGTCACGCCAGGCCGCCAGCTCATCCGGCGGATAGTCGTGTCGGCGCAGCCGGAGGTAGAGGAACCGCCCGGTCCGGATGAGGGTCGGTGGCATCTCGTCGTCCGGGCCCTCCGTGGCGCACAACACGGCTTCCGCGCGCGCAAGGAGCTCGACGGTCTCGTCCGCATGCCAGCTCGGATCGGCGAACTCGACCGTGAGCGGCAGATCGCGCGGCCAGGCGTCGAGCATCGCGGCCAGTCGGCCGTCGTCCCGGCGGACGTTGTCCGGGACGCGGAACAGCACCGTCCCGAGCCGCTCGCCGAACGGCCGATACGGGTCCGTCAACCACGGCAGCCCGGGATCTGGGGCACCGTTCATCGCGCGCCACGAGCCACCGCGCTGTGCCTTGACGCTGAAGCGGAAGTCGGGCGGCGACGCCGCGAGCCAGGCGGCGACCTTCGATGCCGATGGCGATTGGTAGAAGGTGTTGTTGAGCTCGACCGCGGTCAGACGCGAGGCGTAGTGAGCGAGGAGCGCATCGCCCTTGAGACCGGTCGGATAGAACCGCGGGGTCCAGCCCGGATACGCGAACCCGCTCGTCCCGATGAACGCGCGGCCTCGCCGCTGGGTGGCGGGCGGATCAGTCGGGGGTGTCACCGCCCGGTCCGGCATGCTCGGCGACGGCCTGCATCGATCGCTCGATGGTCGGCAGGTCGGCCTCGTCGACCGCTGCCAGGAAGTGCTCGGAGATCCCGCGCAGGTGGGTGCGCGACGCCTGGCGAAGGCGGTCGAGACCATCGGCCGTCAGGACGGCCTCGGCCCCGCGCGCATCGCTCGCGCACGCCTTGCGCTCGACGAGCCCATCCATCACGAGCCTGTCGATGAGTCGGGTGACCCCGCTCTTGCTCAGGATCACCCGGTCGGCTAGCTGTCGCATGCGGACACGCCGCTCGGGCGAGTCGGCGATGGTCAGCAACGCGTCGTATTCGGCCAGTGACAGGTCGTGCTCCGCACGCAGCTCCTCGTCGAGCCGGCGGGTGACGCGCGCGTGTGCGGTCAGGAACGAGCGCCACGGCTCCAGCCGTGGGTCGCGCGGGGAGAGCGGTCGCGCGTCGGCGCGTTCGGTGACGGTCATGGCGCTGTCCGATGGTACACGTCGGCCGAGATCCTGTCGTTGCAGGCGCAACGATGGCACCGCGTCCTGCCGGCCGTCATCATCCGGGCGTGCTCGACCGAGGCGTGCCGGCTCCGGATGTGATCGTGGTCGGCGGTGGCATCATCGGCGTCTCGACCGCCGACCAGCTTGCCGGCCGCGGCCGGCGGGTGCTCCTGGTCGAGCGGGACGAGATCGCCGCCGGGGCCTCGGGGCGCAACTCGGGTGTCGTCCAGCATCCATTCGACGCGGTCCTGATCGAGCTCCATCTCGAGACTGTCGCCCTCTACCGGGAGCTCGACGGCGTGCGCCTTCCGCCGGCGCCGACGGGGCTGCTCAACGTGACGCACGACCTCGAGGGCGCGCGGCGCCTCGCAGCTGCGATCGCCGCGACCCACCCCGACCTCGGTGCGACCTACGTCTCGCCCGAGGACCTTCACCGACTCGAGCCGTCGATCGCCGCAGGGGTCGCGGCCTGCCACCTCGACATCGGTTATCCGATCGGCCCGGCCACCGCGACCCGCGCCTATGCCGATCGCGCACAGCGGCGTGGTGTCGAGCTCCGCACAGGCACGGCCGCGACGCCGTGGATCGAGCACGGACGGACTCACGGCGTCGCGCTCACGGACGGGACTCGCATCGCGGCGGGCGATGTCGTCATCGCCGCAGGCCCGTGGTCGCCGCACCTCGTCGATCCGTCCGGCGCGTGGGCGCCCATCGTGCCGCGTTGGGGTGTCGTCCTCCCGGTGACCCTCGCGGCTCCTCCGATCCGGGTCCTCGAGGAAGCCGAGATCTCGATCGAGCCGGGTACCGACGCGAACGGCGAGGCGGGTCATGCCTTCAGCCTCGTGACGGCGGAGGGGTCGAGCTCGCTCGGCTCGACATTCCTGGCCTACGAGCCCGATCCCGACGCGCTCGCGCCGGCCATGATCCGCCGCGGAGCCCGATTCGTCCCGACGATCGCGGAGGCCGCGGTCGGCTCGCCCCGGGTCTGCGCACGACCGCAGAGCGTCGACGGTCGACCGTTGGTCGGCCGGCTCCCCGGCGTAGCTGGGTTATGGATCGCGGCCGGTCACGGACCGTGGGGCATCTCGACCGGTCCGGCCACTGGTCGGATCGTCGCCGACCTCATCGACGGCCGTCTGTCGGCCCCCCCGGTCGCGCTCGATCCAGCACGGTTCGCGGATGTGCCCGGCTAGGTCCGCCAGCTGTCCGCGTCGAACACGTAGAACGTGGTCTGCGTCCAGACCTCGCGGGCCCGGGTCCACCATTCGGTCAGACGATCGGGTTCGGGGACGGTGACCACCTCGACGGCCAGTGTCGGCGCACCTGCCGGCAGCCCACTGTCGTCTCCCTCGTCGGCATCGAGGATCTCGTCGAGGTCGTGGAGGGTCAGATGCGGGTCGACGCGCCCGATGCGGGCGATCACGGCGTACGCGGCCATCGTCGCGCCAGCGTACTCCGGAACCCGAGCCGCGGCTATCCTTCCGCGATGACGGTGAGCCTTGCACGGTA
>DATAFZ010000164.1:0-1641 GCA_036257225.1 Candidatus Limnocylindrales bacterium
TCGTCGTAGATCCGGATGTCCCAATCGCGTTCGGCGATCAGGGTCTCGCGCTCGAGCACCTGATCTGTCGGGAGCGCGCTCAGCCGCTCGTTCTTCTCGGTGATGGCCTCGGCCAGCGCGCGCTCCCCCCGGGCGTACTTCTTGATGCCCTGGATGATCGAGGTGCGGTCGCGATTGATGATCTCGAGCGTGCGGGCGAACAGGTGGGTGAGCTGCTCGTGCTTATGTTCCGGGGCGAGCGTGTCGGCGAACGCACCGACCTGCGCCTCCGCCTCCGCCAGGGGCACGCGGCGCGCCGCCAGCTCCCCGGCCAGCTGGTCGATCGCCGGCGAAGGTTCCGCCGCGACGGAGTCGATCGGCGGCCCTGACCAGATCACGGCGGGCGCGATCTCGGGCACCAGCCGCTGGACGCACGGCCATTCGGGGTCCTCGCCGGCGGCCGCGAGCGCGCCGGGGCTAAGGCCGGCGGCGCCAAGCAGGGACACGATCGTCCACAAGGTCGGCCAACGTCTCATCGAACAGCTCCCCCGCCACGGTCATCGCCTAAACTAGTGCATGATGCCGCCGGGGCCATGCGGCCATCGATCCGGCTCCTGGCCGGCCACGCCCCTGGCTGGGCTCAGTCGTCATCGGCAGCCTCCGCTGCGGGGCGCCGTTCGTACTCGAGGTTGAACTTGACGGTGTTGTCGCGGGTGGCGTCGGCAGGACCGGACAGGGAGCCGAGCCCGGTGCCAGCCCCGCGCCAGTCGCCGAGCTCCGTCTCGAACAGCGCCACCGGTCGGATCCGATGCTCCTGGTCGGGGGTCGACGGCGGGTCGTTCGCGATCTTCTCGATGTCGCCGAACGCTTCGAACCTCAGTCCGAGCAAGTCTGCAACGTCGAAGTCCGACCTCCCCCGGCCGCCATTTCCTGCTATCCCCGACGCTTCAGCTCTTGCAGTGCTCGCAGGTCCCTCTCGTCAGCTCGCCGCCCGGTGACCGGCCGTCGGCTTACGCTCACCCGCAATTCGTGTGGACGGCCCGCGGGGTGTCGCGCGCCGTCCGCTGAAAATCCGATACGCTCAATCCTTCACGGCGACGCCCCACGGGAAGCTGCCGACCGCGACCGACTTGGTGACCTTGTCGGCGTCGACATCGATCACCGAGATGTCGTTCGAGACGCCGTTCGTGGTGTAGAGGAACTTCTCGTCGGGCGAGAAGGCGAGCTGCCAGACCCGCTGGCCGACCAGCAGATAGTCCTCGACCTCGTAGGTCTGGGCGTCGATGACCGCGACCCGGTTCGCCGGCCCCAGCGCGACGTACGCCTTGGAGCGGTCGCTCTTGATCGCGACCCCGACCGGCTGGATCGACTCGGTCGGCACGCCCGGGATCTCGAAGGCGATCTTGTGCTTGACCGCGCGGGTGGCGTTGTCGATCACGCTGACCGTGCCGCCGATTTCCGAGGACACCCAGACCTCGGCGCCATCCGCGGTGAAGGTCGCGACGCGCGGGCGCTGATCGACCAGGACGTTGTCCGTGATCTCGTGGGTCCCGGCGTCGATGAAATGCGCCATGTTGGTGGTCTCGGAGGTGTTGACGATGGTCTTGCCATCGGGACTCACCGCCATGCCTTCGGGCTCCACCCCGACCGGGATCTCGCTCA
>DATAFZ010000165.1:0-8381 GCA_036257225.1 Candidatus Limnocylindrales bacterium
TCCGCGAAGAGATCCAGTCGGACGGCGAGCGCGAGCTCGAGCGGCCGCTGCGCCGTGTGGCGGTCGCGGTCGTCTGCGCCAATCCGTATGCCGGCCAGTGGTCGGGCGATCTGGCCGAGCTCATCGACTTCGGGGAGTACCTGGGCGATGAGCTGACGCGCCGTTGCCAGGAGGCGCTCGGTGAACCGGTGGAGGCCTACGGCAAGGGCGGCATCGTCGGCGAGCACGGCGAACTCGAGCACGTAGCGGCGGTCTTGCATCCGAAGTTCGGCGCGCCGACCCGCGACCGCGTGGGTGGCGTCTCGATCCTGCCGTCGGTCAAGAAGCGCGCCGCCATGGGCGCCACCCTCGACATCCCCGTCCATCACATCAAGGCCATGCTCGTCCGCTCGCATTTCGACGCGGTCACGATCGCGGTACCGGACGCCCCTGGCGCCGACGAGCTGCTGCTCGCGCTCGCCGTGACGAACGCGGGTCGGCCGCACGCCCGGATCGGCGGTCTCGCGGCGGCTGACGCGGTCGGTGAGGACGGGCTCCGCTGAGGCGCCGACCGTGCGCACGCTGATCACCGGCATCGGCCAGATCGTCTCGGGCGACATCGAGTCGCCGCTGCTCGGCGGCGATTCGATCGCCATCGTCGACGGCCGGATCGAGTTGATCGGGTCCGGCCTCGGCGACGACGCAGATGTGGTGATCGATGCACACGGCACGACCGTCATCCCCGGCTTGATCGACTCCCACGTGCACCCGACGGTCGGCGACTACACGCCGCGCCAGCGCACGATCGATTTCATCGAGTCCTCGCTGCACGGTGGGGTCACGACGATGATCTCCGCCGGCGAACCGCATGTACCTGGTCGACCCAAGGATGTCGTCGGCCTGAAGGCCCTGGCGATCGCCATCGCGAAGGCCTACGCCGCGTTCCGCCCAGGTGGCGTCAAGGTGCGTGCCGGCGCGCCCATCCTCGAGCAGGGGCTGGTCGAGCAGGACTTCGCCGAGATGGCCGCCGGGGGCGTGACGCTCATCGGCGAGATCGGGCTCGGGTCCGTGAAGACCGGGGCGGATGCCGCGCCGATGGTGGCCTGGGCCAGGGGGCATGGCATGGTCTCGACGTTCCATACGGGCGGGCCATCCCTGCCGGGTTCCGGGGCGATCGGCGCGGATGTGGTCCTCGAGGCGAACCCGGACATCGCCGGGCACATCAACGGCGGGACGACCTCACTGCCGGAAGCCGACATCGACCGCCTCGTCGCGGCCGACACGGGGATCGCCCTGGAGCTGGTCCATTGCGGCAACGGTCGGACCGCGCTCTACGCACTGCGCCGCGCCGATGAAGCAGGCGCACTGGGCCGGGTGATCCTCGGCAACGATGCGCCGTCGGGGACCGGCGTGATCCCACTCGGCATCCTGCGGTTGATGGCGCATTTGGCGTCGCTCGGGAGCGTCGCGCCGGAGACGGTCGTCGCCCTCGCGACCGGCAACACCGCGCGGGTCTACGGGTTGGACACCGGCACGATCGCCGCGGGTAACGCTGCCGACCTGTGCATCGTCGATTCGCCGGTCGGCTCCGCGGGTACGACCGCGCTGGACGCGCTCGCGAATGGCGACATCCCCGGCGTGTCGATGGTGCTGGTGGATGGTGTGCCGCTGGTCGGGCGCAGCCGGAACACGGCACCCGCAGCACGCATGGCGGAGGTGGTCAAGGGCGCCGCAGTGGGCGGCGGCGGGCACTGATGCGGTTCGGGCTTCGGCTGCCGAGCTTCGCGTTCGGTCCGGAGACGACAAGCCTCGCCGACATGGGCGCCTACCTGCGCCGCGCCGAGGATCTCGGATTCGAGAGCGCGATGCTCATCGATCACCTGCTGATCGCGCCGCCGGCGTACCGGACGACCTGGCTCGAGCCGGTGTCGCTGCTGTCGGCGCTGGCGGGGGTCACCCGGACCATCCGCCTTGGCACGCTGGTGCTGGTGCTCCCATTCCGCGACCCCGTGGCCTTCGCCAAGGAATGGGCCACGCTCGACGTCCTTTCTGGCGGACGGTCCATCCTGGGCGTCGGCGTCGGCTGGCACCCGGGGGAGTTCGAGGCGTTGCGCATCCCGATCCGCGAGCGCGGACGGCGGATGAACGAGATGCTCGAGTCGATCACGGCGCTGTGGGCCGGTGACGACGTCAGCTACGAAGGGCAGTTCTACCGGTTCGAGCATCTGACGATCGAGCCGAAGCCCGCCCAGCGGCCGCACCCGCCGATCTGGATCGGCGGCGGGACGCAGCCCTCCGAGAAGATCTACGGCCAGCAGGTGGACACGATCCGGCCGGT
This sequence comes from Candidatus Limnocylindrales bacterium, assembly GCA_036257225.1. GTDB lineage: Bacteria > Chloroflexota > Limnocylindria > Limnocylindrales > CSP1-4 > SPCO01. The sequence goes on from DATAFZ010000165.1 coordinate 2,318, forward strand.
CCTTCGACGGATCGCGAAATACGCCTCGACGTGGGTGCCGCATTCGTCGGCGACGGCCGAGATGGTCGCCGGGGATTGGGCGATCATCCGCGAGGAGATGGCCGGTTTCGGGCGCGACCCCGAAGCGATGACGAAGGTCTACTCGAACTTCATCCACGTCCTCGGGCCGGGTGAGTCGCCGGACGGCGCCGTCCCGAAATTCCGCGTGTTCTCCGGGATGGACGCCGACTACTGGCGGGAGTTCTACCTGCTCGGCGAGGCCCAGGCGCTGGCCGACCGCATCCGGGGCAAGATCGACGCGCTCGGTGGTGTCGAGCACGTGATCTTCAACCCGCTCGACTGGGACATCGGCACGCTCGACCGACTCGCGTCCGATGTGTTGCCGCGCCTCCGCGACTGACGGCTGACGCGATGGCCGACTACCTGCGACCGACCAGCCTCGATGAGGCGCTCGCCGCGCTCGCGGAGCGGCGCTGGACGATGCTCGCCGGCGGGACGGACATCTACCCCGCCCACGTCGGCCGGCCGATCCTCGGAGACGTCCTCGACGTCACCGGCTTGCCGGAGCTGCGCGCGATCGAGATCTCGCATGGCGTGGTCCGTATCCCAGCGCTCGCGACCTGGACGGACGTCGTGGGCATGGACCTGCCGCCCGCCTTCGACGGGCTCAAGGCGGCTGCCCGGTCGATCGGCGGTGTCCAGATCCAGAACCGGGGGACGCTGGCTGGCAACCTGTGCAATGCCTCGCCGGCGGCCGACGGGCTGCCGAACCTGATGGCGCTCGATGCCCGGGTCGAGTTGTCTTCGCGAGGCGGCCGGCGCGAGACCGCGGTCGGTGACTTCGTCGTGGGCAATAGGCGGACGGTCCGGCGCGCCGACGAGCTCGTGACCGCCATCCTGATCCCGGCGCCGTCGGCGACGGCCCGCTCGACGTTCCTCAAGCTCGGTTCGCGCGCGTTTCTGGTGATTTCCGTCGCCAGCGTCGCCGCGGTGATCGACGTGGACGGGCATGGTCGGATCGCGGCAGCACGGATCGTGGTGGGCGCCTGTTCCGAGGTGCCGATGCGGATCGGTGCGGCCGAGGCGCGGCTCGTCGGCGAGGTCGCGTCAGCGTCACTGGCGGACGCGATCGAGTCCGGCGATGCAGCCGGCCTGGCGCCGATCGACGACGTCCGCGGCACCGCGGCGTATCGACGGGACGTGGCGGTGACCCTGATCCGCCGAGCGGTGTCGGAGCTCCTAACGTGACGCAGTTCCGTGTCAACGGCCAGGAGGTGTCGGTCGACGCTCCGCCGATCCGGCGCCTGAGCGAGGTCCTCCGGGACGACCTCGGGCTCACGGGCACGAAGGTCGGTTGCGACGCCGGCGACTGCGGGGCGTGCACCGTGCGCCTCGACGGCGAGCCGGTCTGCGCATGCCTCGTGGCGCTCGGCCAGGTCGGCGGGCGGGACATCGCGACCGTCGAGGGCCTTGCGAGGGACGGGGCGCTCGCGCCCGTGCAGGCGGCGTTCGTCAGGACCGGAGGCGCCCAGTGCGGCATCTGCACGCCCGGCATGCTCATGGCCGCCGACGCCCTTCTCTCGACCCACGCCGACCCGACCGAGACCCAGGTCATGGACGCCCTCGGTGGCGTGCTCTGCCGGTGCACGGGGTACCGCAAGATCATCGAGGCGGTGACATCGACCGACGGTGCCGGGACGACACCGCTGCCGCCGCCGGGCGCAGCCGTCGGCGCGCGGGTCCCCCGGGTCGATGGCCTCGAGCAGGTCACCGGAGCCAGCACGTTCGGCGCCGACCAAGCCCCGGCCGATGTGCTCCACCTTCGGGTGGTGCGGTCGCCGCATCCCCACGCGCGGTTCACGATCGGCGACGTGGCGCCGCTGTACGCGGCGCACCAGGGACTCGAGCGAGTCTTGCTCGCCGTGGATGTCCCAGGCCAGAACCGCTTCGGCATCTATGCGACCGGCAAGGACCAGCCCGTCCTCGCCGATGGCTACGTGCGCTACCGCGGGGAGGCTGTGGCGGCGTTGATCGGCGACTCGGCGACGGTCGCCGCCATCGCGGACGACGAGCTGCCGATCACCTGGGAGCCACTGGAGCCGGTGGCCGATCCCGAGGTCGCCGCCGCCCCCGGAGCCGTGCCGCTGCACGAGACCGCAGCCGGCAACGTGCTGACGAGCGGGCGGGTGGCACGTGGGGACGTGGAAGTCGCGCTTGCCGGCTCGGCGGTCGTCACATCCGGCAGCTTCCGGACGAGCCACGTGGAGCATGCGTACATCGAGCCCGAAGCGGGCTACGCGGTCCGTGATGGCGAGCGCATCACGGTGGTGGCCTCGACGCAGACGCCCTACATGGACCGCGACGAGGTCGCGCTGGTGCTCGGGATCGCCCCGGAACGGGTGCGCATCGTGCCGACCGCCTGCGGCGGCGGCTTCGGCGGCAAGCTCGACATGGCCGTGCAGCCGCTCGTGGCGGTCGCCGCGTGGGTCGTCGAGCGGCCCGTCCGCTGCGTGTACACGCGCCCCGAGTCGATGCGCTCCACGACCAAGCGCCACCCGGCGCGGATCACCGCCTCGCTCGGTGCCGATGCCGAGGGGCGGTTCACCGCCCTCGACGTCCACGGCGATTTCGACACCGGCGCATACGCGTCGTGGGGACCGACCGTCGCGAACCGGGTGCCCGTCCACGCCAGTGGCCCGTACGCCGTTCCGGCGGTCCGCGCCACGACACGCGCGATCTACACGAACGGGCCGATCTGCGGCGCGTTCCGCGGCTTCGGCGTGCCGCAGGCCACTATCGCGAGCGAGGCGCTGGTCGACGACGTGGCGGAGCGCCTCGGGATCGACCGCCTCGAGATCCGTGCCCGCAACGCGCTGCGGGCGGGATCGATGACAGCGACCGGCCAGGTCCTGGAGGCGAGCGCGGGGCTCGTCCCATGCCTGGACGCGCTCCGCCCCGCATGGGTCGAGACCCTCGACGATGCGGGGGCCTTCAACGCGACCGCCGATGCGACCGGCAGCCCGCACCGACGCGGGGTCGGTATCGGGGCGATGTGGTACGGCATCGGGAACACGTCGCTGACCAACCCGTCGACGATCCGCATCGGCGTTCGGCGTGACGGCTCGTATGTCCTGTTCAGTGGCGCGCAGGACATCGGCCAGGGCTCGTCGACGGTCCTCGCGCAGATCGCGGCCGATGCGCTCGACGCGCCGATCACGGCGATCGAGCTCGTCGTCGGCGACACCGACCGGACAGCGGACGCCGGCAAGACGTCCGCGTCACGCCAGACGTTCGTGTCGGGCAACGCCACGAGGCTCGCCGCCGCCGACCTCCTGCGTAGGATCGAGCTGGCCGGGCCGGACCCGGCGGCACTGCCGGAGGACCGGGACGGCTGCATCCTCGTCGGATCCGGCACGTACGACCCGCGGACGACGACGCTCGATGCCGACGGCCAGGGCATCCCGTACGAGACCTATGGGTTCGGGGCGCAGATCGCCGTGGTCGATGTCGACCTCGAACTAGGGACCACGCTCGTGCGGCGCATCGTCGCCGCGCACGACGTCGGTCGGGCGATCAACCCGATGCTCGTGGAGGGCCAGATCCATGGCGGCATCGCCCAGGGGCTCGGGATGGCGCTGATGGAGGAGTACCACGCGGGCCGGACCGACAACCTCCACGACTACCTGATCCCGACGATCGGCGACATCCCGCCGATCGAGACGCACCTCATCGAGGATCGGGAGCCGGCGGGGCCGTTCGGCGCGAAGGGTGTCGGCGAACCCGCGCTGATCCCGACGGCACCGGCGATCCTCGGTGCGATCCGCCACGCGACCGGCGCCCGCATCGACATGGTGCCGGCCACCCCCGACCGAGTACTCGCCGCCATCCGAGCGGCCGGGTCGGAGCGTCGCTAGGCGGCGATCCCCGCAACGCCCAGGAGCTGCGGCAGGACGGTGCCGACCAGGTAGCCGGCGATGCCGGCGATCGCGGCCAGGGTCAGCACCTCGAGTCCGGACGAGATCGCCGAGCGGTGGGTCCAGCGGCTCTTCACCACACCGATACCGAACAGGACCAGGCCGGTCGCGATCACTGCCCCGGGCATCGCCATGGGCACGGGCAGGATCAGGAACGGGAGGATCGGCACGAGCGCTCCGAGCCCGAACGCAGCCCCCATGAAGATGGCTCCGCGGACGACGCTGCCGCCCTGGTCATCTACGTGGATGCCGAGCTCGCGGGTCACCATCGTCCGCAGCAGCACCTCGGGATGGCGCGCCATGAGGCCGGCGATGCGCGCAGCCTCCTGCTCGTCGAGCCCTTCTTCGGTCAGCATGTACGCGACTTCCGCCTCGGCTTCACCGGGTCGCTCGTCGACCTCGTGCCGCTCGTCGTGGATCTGCGCGTCGTGGATCTCGCGCTGGCTCTTGCTGCCGATGTACTCCCCGGCCGCCATCGAGAACACGCCCGCCAGCGCGCTGGCGATGCCCGCGATCACGACCGCGTATGCCTGACCGGTCGCACCGGCGACGGTCGCAACGACAGCGAGCGTCGAGACCAGCCCATCCTGTGCGCCGAAGACGATCTCGCGGATCTCGCCGAGCAGCGAGCTAGCGCGCCGTTCATCGGCAAGATGCTGGGCGATCCATCCCCGGTCGTAGGCGGATGCCGGCGCATCCATCGGCGGTCGCGTCATCTCGGCCATGTCGGGTACCAGAGTCGCATACCATGGGCGACCCATGCCCGGGTCCCGTCACCCCGGCCGCACGCCGGGTCCCCTCGCCAACCTGCCACGCCCGCTGGACGAACGCGACGGCAGTCGCAGCCGCCGGCGGATCCGGCGTGCCGCCAGCCTCGTCGTGGTCGTCGGCGTGACCGCGGGGTTCGCGGCCACGATGGCCAACGTCCCCCTTGGCAGCAGTGGGCAGGTGCAGGGCGCGCTGGCCTCCCCGGCACCGGTCGCCGCCAACGCGACGCTCCCGGCACCGGCACCAGTCGTTCGGGCAACGCCACGCCCGACACCGGTCGAGGTCTTCGCCCCGACGCCGGCACCGGCGCAAACCCTCGAGGGCTATCGGTCGCCGCTCCCGCGCGGTCGGCTGACCCTGCCATTCGGCCCGTCACCGTGGGGTTCGCGGCTGGTCGAGGGCCAGACCTTCCACGACGGCATCGACCTTGCGACGTTCTGCGGCGACAAGATCGTGGCGGCCCATGACGGCACGGTCCTTGCCGCCGGGCGACGCTACGACGACGTGATGGGCTGGATCGGCGACCTGGCACCGTACTACGCCCGGCTCGACGCGAAGCACCTCTGGGGCACGCTGCCGATCGTCGTGGTGATCGACGATGGCAACGGGTACCGCAGCGTCTACGCCCACTTCGGCAAGATCGCGGTGAAGCGGGGTCAGGCCGTCAAGGCCGGCCAGCTGTTGGGCTACGAGGGCGCGACCGGGCGCGCGTCCGGCTGCCACCTCCACTACGGGTTGTTCAGCCCGCTCGAGACCGCGACGTTTTCCATCGATCCGGACGTGGCCAAGCGGATGAAGGTGCCGGCCACGCAGATCGCCCGGATCGACCCGTTGCTGATCCTGCCCCAGCACGCGCCGAAGGCAAAGAAGAGCGCGAGTCCCATCCCGCCTGGGTAGCGACGACTGGCGGAGAGCCGGGTTTATCCGGGGGTAAGGGCGGCGTGCTTGACTCCCTCCATGGCGAATCCACTACGGACGAGCTTCGCAGAGCTCTGCCGAGATACCCGGCTCCTCCTCGATATCACACAGGAGGAATTGTCGACCGCCGTCGGTATCTCGCGTTCACATCCCGCCGAGATCGAGACCGCACCGGTCAATCCGACACTCGACGTGGTATCGCGGATCGGCGACGCGCTTGGCCTCGAGCTGCAGCTTGTTCGGCCGGCCACCGATCGTCATCGACCCACGAGCCTCGGGCTTCGTCCACTCTCGGTGCTCCGGCTACACCGGCCGCAGGCTCTCTGGATCGGGGTGGCTGGTGCGCCGAGAGGTCGAGGTCGTCCACGGGCGGTCGCACGGTTGGATCGACCTACTGGCCTTCC
>DATAFZ010000037.1:0-12588 GCA_036257225.1 Candidatus Limnocylindrales bacterium
GCCGCCTTGGTCGGCCATGCCACTATCCACCACGACGGCCCACGACCTCTCGGTCGGCGGGCCGTCTATGTTCCCACTAGAGTGGGTGAACGCCTACGGCAGGAACGGGTTCGCTCGTGAGGCGGAAGGACCGTTGCCGGCCTCGTTCGCGTGCCGAGGCGATGGCCTCAATACATTGACTCCTTGGCGAGGGCCGCCTCACGGTCGATCTCGGCGGCGATCTGCTTGTCGATCGCCTGCTCGACGATCCGGTCGGCCTTGGCGAGCGCCTCGCGGATCTCGACGACGGCCGTGTCTTCGACGAGCGCCACGATACCGGCGGTGTTCGGCTTCATGGCTCCCGCCAGCTTGTCGGCCAGGCCCTGGCGGTTGAACGCGTTGCGCGCTTTGCCGAGCGCGGCTCCGGCGGTCCCGAGGGCGGCCGCGCTGGCGAGGATCGACGGCGGGAAGATCACGCCGAGGATGGCCCCGCCGACGACACCCCACTTAAGCCCCGTCTTGGTGCTGTGCTCGGTGAACTTGCCGAGATGGACCTTGCCCTCCGCATCGCAGCTGGCAATGATGACGCCATCGATCTTGAGCGGACTCGTCCGCTCGATCTCCTGGAGCTGCCGGTAGGCTGCCTCCGCGTCCTCCTGGGTCGGGAACTGGGCCACGATGAGCGAGTGGGCGCCGTCCGTCACGAGGCCGATGATGACTTCCGGGCGTACTGACTCGTCCGTCGTGGTCGTCGTTTGCTCGGTCATGATCTCCTCCGATCGTATCTGCGCTTTCACTTTCAGCGTTAGGTCCAGCGGGCGTCAACGGTGTGGGCCCCCCGACCGCTAATGAAGAATGTCGTGGTCATGGCGCTGGCAGCTGCCACGACGGTGGCGGTCGCGCGCCGCCTGAAACGTGTCGCGCCCGAGACCGTCTCCTAGCGACCCAGCAGCTGGTCGACCGGCGCGAAGTCGTCCGTGAGCGTGAATGACGGACCGATGAAGGCCTGCACCTCGTTGGGGGCGGCGACCACGGCCGTCGTCTCACCTTCTCCCCAGGTCGCGATGGCGGCCTCGACTGCCTCGGTGTCGAGCGGCGTGTCACTCGCGACCAGCACCAGGTTGCCTCCCCCCTCCCCTGCGATCGTCCCGCGGCTGGCGATGGCCGCCACCTGCGAGAAGACGGTCGCCGCGGTCGCCGCCTCGGCCCGGACGAAGCGGAGCGGCGGGTAGTCGATGATGTTCACCACGTACGCGCCGCCCGGTCGTAGCACACGGGCGATCTCGTCAAGCATCTCGCGGGTGGTGAGATGCCACGGCACGGCGAGCCCGCCGAAGGCGTCGCCGATCACGATGTCGAACGCATCCGACTGCAGCGCGCGGATGGACTGCCGCGCGTCGCCGAGACGCACGTCGATGCGGTCGCTCGGCACATACCCGAGCTCCGACTGCGCGATCTCGTAGATCCGGGGGTCGAGCTCGAGCACGGTCTGCCGTGCGTCCGGATACAGGGCCTCGATGTAACGCGGGAAGGTGAACCCGCCGCCACCGATGTGCAGGACGTCGGGGGACGCTCCAAGGCCGGCACGGAACGGCGCGGTCGCGTCGGCGAACCGCCGCACGTAGCCGAACTCGAGGTTGGTCGGATCACGCAGATCGACGGCGGCGTGGGTGAGTCGATCGAGCACGAGGACCCGAACGTCGGGGTCGGAGGGGTCGCGCTCGATGGCGATGCAGTAGTAGGCGCTCTCGGCGTCACACGGCGACGGCCCGGCCACGGCGAGACCGCCGGTCAGCAACACGGCGGCGACCGCGATGGGTGCCGACCAGCGACCACCACGTCGCAACCACAAGGTCAGCACGACCCCGATGGCGACCAGCCCGACACCGATCGACACGATCAGGACGCGGGTCGGGAAGAGGCCGAGCAGCACGAAGCCCGTCAGGAACGTGCCCGTGATCGCGCCGACCGTCCCGACCGCCGAGAGCCTACCGACGATCGAGCCGCTGGTGGCGACATCGGTAAGCGTGGCGCGGACGAGCATCGGCGCTGTGGCTGACAGGATCGCAGCAGGTACGACAAACGCGGTGGTCGCGAGCAGGATGATCGCGACGAGCCCCTCCCCCAGCCCGAAGTCGCCGACCAGGCCGACGATCGGCACCGCAGCGATGGCGCTGATGCCACCGAGGATGAAGGCCGGACCGAGGAGCGGGAGCGGCCCGACCATGTCGGCGGCCCGCCCGCCGATCCAAGCGCCCAGCGCGATGCCGGCCAGGATCGCGCCGATGATCCCGGTGTACGTCGTTAGCGAGACGCCCACGTACGGTGCCAGGAGCCGCCCGGCCGCGATCTCCAGGACGAGCACGCTCGCCGTCGCGATGAAGGTCAGGACGGCGGCGACGAGCGGTGGGAGTGACGGCGCGGGTCGCGCGTCATCGCGATCGTCCATTGCGGAATGGTAGAGGCGGCCAGCCGCGGGCCACTCTCGTTATGCAGAATGGGCGCCACCGTGGCCCACTACACGATCTCCACTCATATCGCGGCACCGCCCGAGCACGTCTTCGCGCTTTGGACGAACGTCGCGCGAATGGGCGAATGGGTCGGCGGGGTGACCGGCGTCAGTGACGTCTCCGGACCGATCGATCGGGTCGGGACGACGTACGTCGTCCACTTCGGTCCGGTCAAGAGCCCGACCGAGGTCCTCGAGGCCGATCCGCCGCGCCGCTTCGCGACGCGATTCGGCAGCTGGGTGCTTCGCGGCGTGTCGAGCGCGACGTTCGCGCCCGAGGGCGACGGAACGCGCGTCACCCAGGAGTTCGAGACGGTCGGTCGGATCTCGGCGATCTCGTCTTGGGTGTTCTCACGTGGCTCCTACGAGGGCAGCTTCCGCGGTGAGCTGGAGAAGTTCGCGCGCCTGGCGGAGCGTGAAGCGCCCAGGGCCGTCGCATGGAATCAGGCATGAACATCAACGGCCGACGCGGCCAAGGTTCCGGCGGATGGACTGCAGGTGCGGATGCCGCTCGTCGATGGCGCCCTCAAGAAGTCGCACGGCTTCTCGGTAGTTCGAGGCTGCCTCCTCCATACGGCCCTGAGCCCGCAGCACGGTCCCGAGGTTGTTCAACGACACGGCGAGCGTGGAGGAATCCGACCCCAGTCGCGCTACCCTGATCGCGATGACCTGGCGGTACAGGCGCTCGGCCTCGGCGAGATTGCCGCGACGCTGGACGATGGCCGCCAAGTTGTTGAGCGCGACGGCGACCTCGGGATGATCTTCCCCGAGCGCCGTCGTCAGGTCGCCGATGAGATCACGGATCGTCGCCTCCGCCTCGTGCGATCGCCCTAGACCGTCCAGGACCGCGGCATGGGCGCTGCGGTCGAGCAGCGTCGTCGGATCCCGGGGACCGGCATCCGCCGTGCGGAGCTCCACCGCGCGGCGAGCCAGCGGTTCCGCGGTGGCGTTGTCCCCGCGCGCATGAGCCAGCCCACCGAGGTTATGCAGGAGTGATGCGAGGTCATCGAGATCGGCCGCTGGATCGGTCTCGATGATGGCCATGGCTCGCATGTAGGCGGCTTCGGCCTCGTCGAACCGGCCCGCGTACTTGAGGGTCATTCCGAGATCGTTCAGAACCTCGGCGGCTTCGTATGACGTCGGGCCGAGCGATCGATCGATGGCCTCGAGCGACCGGCGGAAGGCACGCTCTGCGGCGACATAGCGTCCGGCGGCTCGCTCGGCCGTACCAAGGGCGCGCAAGCCGGCAGCGCGCCGTTCGTCGCCATGGGTGCCGCCCGGCAGAGACTCCGCGACCGCGAGCGCTCGGCGGGCGAGGTCGTAGGCGGCGCCTATGTCGCCTCGCTCCGCCGCGGATAGGGCCGCCGGCGCGAGATCCTCCAGCAGGTTCGCGCGGGGTGGCCGAGCCGTGCCCAACAAGACTCAAATCCGTTGCTATTTGCGGGCCAATCGTCGGGCCCCGGGTGCCGACACCTCGTCCTCGACCTCGTCGGGATCCCTGGTGCCCTCGACGACAGTCTCGTTGTCGTTGGTCGCCAGGCGATGGCCTTCGACATCGTCGTCGGCGTCATCCAGGACGATGGTCTCGTTCTGATTTGTCGCCAGACGGAACCGTCGATGACTTCGGCGATCCGGCGATGCGGTCTGTGTGTTCATGATCGGACTCCCTTCGTTTGCGACGGCTCGCTGCGGCCGTCATCAGGAAGAGCGTCGACTGTCGGATAGCGCGCGTCATCGGTCGTTCGACCCACGGGGCGTCGGTCCACGCACCTAGGCGGCGATCAACCGCCACCCCGACGCCGCCGATCATGGCGGTCAAGATCGTGGGAACCGTTCACCACGCCCCATGACTCGTATCTTGTGAACGCGTCCAGATGGGTCGCGACGAAGCGGTGGCGTGATGCAGGTCGGGCTCGTCGAACGAGCGCGTTCTGGGGACCACGATGCGTTCTCCGTCCTGGTGAGAACGTCCGTTCCCCGGCTGCTGGGCGCCGCCACCCTCATCCTGCGAGATCAGGATCGCGCTCAGGACGCGGTCCAGGAGGCACTGCTCCAGGCGTGGCGCAACGTCAGGGCCCTCCGCGATCTCGAGGCGTGGGACGCCTGGTTGTACCGGCTCACCGTCAACGCCTGCTACCGGTCGGCGAAGGCGGTCAAGCGCCGGTCCGTGGTCGAGCTTCAGCTGGCGCTCGATCGCGAGCCAGTCGATCACGATCCCTCGAGGACCATCGCCGATCGCGACCTGTTGGGGCGTGCGCTCGGTCGACTCCCGGTCGACCAGCGGGCGGTGATGGTGCTCCATTTCTACCTTGATCTGCCGTTGACCGAGGCGGCTGACGTCCTCGGGATCCCAGTCGGGACTGCAAAGTCTCGACTCCATCGCGGGCTCGAGACGCTCCGATTCGCCATCGGCGGCGAACGCGGGGCGGCGCTCGTGGCCCAGGGGCGACCGGAATGAACCAGCCGATGTCGCTCGACCGGATGGTGGCCCAGTGGATGGCGGACAACGCCCCCGAAGGCCCCGCCGCGCAGCTCGTCGATCAGATCCTTACTGCGACAGCGCAGCAGCGGCCCAGGCCGCGCTGGCTGGCGCTCCTCCAGGAGTCTCCGATGACAGCCCAGACTCGCGTCCTCGTCGGGTCGCCGAACAGACGACTCGTCCTCGTGGCGACCCTCCTGCTGATCGCCGCTGTCGCGGCCGCGGCGGTTGGTGCCTACCTGCTCCAGCAACCCAAGCCGACCGCGTCCGATGACTGGCCCGGGTTCCGCGGCGACGCGACCCACGCGGGCCTTGGAGCAAGCGGTCCCGTCGGGAACCCGGTGGTGGCATGGCAGGCCACCGTCGGCGGACCGATCGCCAACGCGATCTCGATCCTCGGCGACACGGTGGTCGTCCCAAGTGACGCCGGCACGCTGACGGCGTTCGGCATCGAGGACGGCACTGAGCGCTGGTCGTTCACGGCCGCAGGGCCGATGGGTGCCCCGTATGCGGCCGATGGCCGGATCTATGTCGTCGATGGCGATGGGATCGCCCACGCCTTCCAGGCCTCCGACGGACAACCGATCTGGATGTCCGGGCAGCCGATCGACGGCGCGTCCCCGCCCACGCTCGCGAATGGACGGCTCTACATCGGAACGGCGGCGTCGTCCGTCATCGCCCTCGACCCCGCCACCGGCGCAGAGCTGTGGCAGGCGAAGGTCGCGCCGAACGGCCAGGGCATCCGTGCCCCGGCGGTCGGCGACGACCTCCTCGTTGCCGTTGCCGACGACGGGTCGGTGACCGGCGTCGACGCAGCGACCGGGACGATCCGCTGGACCAACGACATCGGCGACGACCCGCTGGGGACCCCGGTGGTCACTGGCGACCGGGTCTACGTCGGTTCTTCGAGCGAAGCGCAGAGCGGCCGGCTGATCGCACTCGACCCAGACGACGGGTCCGAGCAGTGGCGGATCGACCAGAACGTCTACTCGCCGTCGATCTACGGCGCGATGGGCTACACCGGCAGTCCCGTCGGGACGATCGTGGCCACTGACGTCGTCTCCGGGACGACGAGCTGGACGGCCCAGATGCATGGGCAGACCCGCGCGCCGGCCGTCACCGACGCGGCGGTGTATGTCCCCGTCGATGGTGGCCGACAGATCGTCGCGCTCGATCGGGCGACCGGTGGCCTCCTGTGGACCTTCGATCTCGACGGAGACGATCACTGTTGCATCGCGGTCTCACGCGGCCGGCTGTTCGTCGGCACCGAGCTCGGGACCGTCTACGCCATCGGTGGCGATGGTGCGACCCTGACCGCCGGGCCCGTGCCGAGCGCAGCCGCCGTTCCCTCTGCCGTCACGCCGCCGTCGGTTGCGCCGGTACCGAACCTCCAAACGACGGTCGAGTGGGTGGCTACCTCCGGCGACGCCGACTTCGTCCCGTGGGATCTCGCCAAGGCGCCCGACGGGCGTCTCTGGGCGGCCGAAGGTCTCGCCGACCGGTTCGCGATCTTCACGTCGGACGGGACCTTCGTCGAAACATGGGGTTCGAGCGGCCGCGGCGACGGGCAGTTCGATCTGACACGTGCCAACGGCGATCCCTACGGGACCGTCGCGTTCGCCCGCGACGGCTCGTTCTTCGTCCTGGATGCAGGGAATCACCGGATCCAGGCCTTCGACGCCGAGCGCAGATTCGTCCGCGCATGGGGCGCGATCGGGACCGGTCCCGGTCAGTTCAACGACCCGGTGGGCATCGCTCTGGACGGCGACGGCAACGTCAACGTCCTGGACGACGTGCGCGGCGTCATCGAGACGTACCGTCCCGACGGCACGATCGTCTCGACGATCCCGGCCTTCCCAGCAGAGCTCGGCCCGACCGACGGTGCGAATCAACTCAGCGTCGGGCCGAACGGCCACTTCTATGTCAGCGTCATCGGACCCATGGTGGTCGCCGAGATCGACCGGGACGGGAAGCTGGTGGCCACCTATGGTGCCGCCGGTGAGCCCGGCTCGTTGAACGAGCAGCCCTTCGTCATGCGGTTCGACGCCGACGGCAGGCTGTACGTGACTCAGGGTCCGACGCGCCGGGACGCTCCAGGCGTGCTGATCTTCGCTGCAGACGGGACCTACCTTGGTGGCTTCGGCCCCCTCGGCATCGGCGATGGTGACCTCGGGTTCCCCTGGGGACTGATCGTCGACGACACCGGGATCTACGTTGCCGACGCCGGCGCCGCCGCGGACCTCCGCAGTGTCCTTCGCAAATTCGAGCCGATCGACTTCCCATAGTCGAACCCGCGCCCGAACACAGTACCGACCGCCTCGGATCCTCTCCGGGGCGGTCGCTTGTGTGTGTTGTGGCCTACGCGGTCTAGGTGACCGGCGTGAAGTCACCGTTGGCGAGGCGCGACGCATCCGGCTCCGGCAACCAGCTGCCCACGTCCCGATCTGCTGCTTGCCGGAGCCAGTCCTCGGACCTGCCGATTTCGACCGCGGCCTCGCGAAGGGCCGTGAGTCCCTCCCCCTCGGACCCGCGCCGCCATGCCATCGACCACGCGTAGAGCGGGATCGGATCCACCAGGGGCCGGAGCACGCCGCCTGGCACATCGATGTGATCCATCGACGTCAGGATCGGGACTCCCTGTCGGACGAGGTGATACCCCTGCTCCTCGAGCCCGATCGCCGGCAGATGTGGTGGTGTGGAGTGCGCCCCGGACAGCGCGAAGAACTGGAGGAGCAGGTCCGCCCATTCGGGGGTCTTGGTGTGCGGCGGCAGCCCATCGATCTCGAGTCCGCGAAGGCTGCGGACCGGCACGTTCTCCTGCTGGGCGAGTGGGTGGCCGGCGGGTAGCAGGACTGCCAAGGGCTCGAGCCGGACGAGGACATGATCGATGGTCGGCAACGAGCCGGCGTCGAGCCAGTCGACTCGTCCGAAGACGACATCGAGTTTCCCGGACACGAGTCGATCGAGCGCAGCCCCGGTCCCGCCGGTATGTCGACCACGGAAGTCGACGTCGGACGCCCTGGTTCGTGCCGATTCGAGGATCCGGGGCGCCGTACGACGCCCTTCGCTCATCAGGTCGACGACGACCGGCTGCGCCGCTGGTGCATGGACATCCGCCCAAACCGCATCATGTCGCGCGACGAGGTCTCTCGCGCGGACGAGCAGCCGTTCGCCATCCGGTGTCAGGGTGACCCTGCGCGTTGTCCTCACGAACAGTGGCGTGCCCAATCGGGCCTCGAGCCGCTGGATCTCGCGACTGAGCGCTTGCTGGGCGACGAACAGCCGCGCCGCGGCCCGGGTGAAGTTGAGCTCCTCGGCGGCCGCCACGAAATAGCGGAGCGAGCGGATCTCGAGCTCGTTGCCGATCGGTCCTCCGGTGGTATTCACGCATTTCCGATGGTAATCGCAAAGCGACAGGTGTTGGACTTGAGCGCCCGTGCGACGGAAGGTGATGTCCAGAACTTCTGACACAGAAACCGATCCCTGAAAGGAGATCCGATATGTTCGATCCGGCAGCGATGGGGACCCTCCTCATCGGGCTCGACGGCGTCGACCCCGAGCGCCAGACCACCCGACGGCACCGCGCGATCACCTCTCCTCGCCGAGGGCAGTCGGTCCGGGCGGCCCTCGCGCAGGGCCTACGCCGCGCGGCTGCGCTGCTCGAGCCGCGCACGGCCGACAAAGTCGGCGTCTAGCGCGGTCATCCGTGAATGGAGCGCCACCTGATGGATCAGGCCGTTCCAATGCCACAGAGCTAATGTCTTGGTCCGGGGAGAGCTCGGTCGCTGTGCGACCACACCGCGGACTAGTCTTGCGCCATTCAGGATCGCTGAAGGAGCAAGTCCATGGGCTACACGATCGAGGCGACGCGCGAAGCCGCTCTCGACCCGGCCGCTGTGTTCGCCTTGTATATGGACCCTTCGACGTGGTCGGTGTGGGGCCATAACGTCCGCTGGGCGCGCTCGGAGGGTGCCCTCGTCGAGGGCGGGACGGTCGACGTTCGGCCGAAGTATCCGGTGACCTACCACGGCCGGATCATGCGTCTCGTTCCGGACCGGCTCATGAGGATCGAGGTCCGGCCCGT
The DNA here is from genome assembly GCA_036257225.1 of Candidatus Limnocylindrales bacterium. Classification (GTDB taxonomy): domain Bacteria; phylum Chloroflexota; class Limnocylindria; order Limnocylindrales; family CSP1-4; genus SPCO01. The sequence continues at coordinate 9,052 of DATAFZ010000037.1, forward strand.
TGGCATGACGATCGTCAACGTGTACGAGATCGAACCGACGGACGGCGGCTCGCGGATCCGCCACGCCCTCGAGATGTCGGGGCCACTCAGCGAACCGATCCGGTGGTTGGGCGGAGCCCGCCTCTACCGTTCGTCGCTCGACGACGAGATCCGCCACTGCATCGAATTCGCCCAGGCGCGATCCACAGGATCGAGCTAGTCGAGCGATAGGAGGACGTCGGCGGGCCGCCTGAGGTTGGCGTCGAGCGTAGACTGGGACGTGGACCGGCTGGGTGACTCGCCCACGCGCCCCCCAGTGAGCGCCGCGCGACGGGCCGAATCGCATTCATGACTCGCGCAGAGATCAGGAACCCTGCCTACCCGGTCGTCCCTCGTTCCTGGCCGCGCGGGAGGGCAGCACCATGGGACATGTCCGGTTGACGCAGCACATCGACGCCCCGATCGACCATGTCTGGAACATCGGCGCGTCGTGCGAGCGGATCCCAGAATGGAACGTGAATATCATCGAGGTCAGGGATTGCGTGGGGCCGCTGGACCGGGTCGGGGCACGGATCACGACTGTCGTACGTGTATTCGGTCGGAAGATCGACGGATCGCTCGAGACGACGATGGTCGACAAGCCGCGCTCGTACACGCTGAAGCTCGCGGGAGCGGGCGGCGCCACTGCCACGGTCAACGGCACCTATACGGAGGCTGACGGCGGCACGGACGCCACGGTCGAGCAGGACTACGACCTACCGATGGGGCTCTTTGCCGGGGTGGCCGAGAAACTGCTCGGCGGATCGATCGAACGGGATCTCCGGCACTCGATGGAGAACTTCAAGGCTCTGTGCGAGTCGACGATCCCAGCCCGCGTCTGAAGCCTGCCTGACGCCACCGCTTCGATACTGGCCGGGAGTATCGACGGGAGGTTGTCAAGACAACGGCTTTCGAGTAACATATGTCCTACGTCGGCGTGTCAAGACTTGACACGCCACTACGTGTGTCCGGCTTTGGCGGAGCCGGCGTTCGAGCAGAGCCCCATGGCGGATGGGGTCGGCGACCACCCGAATCCATCAGCGGGCGGAGGCGCGTCGCCACGCGCAGTCGCCTGCCAAACGGAGCATCCTTGATCCAGTCTTCTGAAAACGTCCAACTGAATGACACCGACCCAGCGGCGTCGGTCGTGACCGCTGCGGAACTCGAGCGGATCGAGCTCGAGACGGTCGTCGACGAAGTCCCGACCACGCGTCAGACCAAGGCTGATCCGGACGCCGACCCGGACACGGATGACGCTGCCCTCGACGTGGAGGATTCGACGCGCCTGTACCTCCGCGAGATCGCGCGCGTGCCGCTGCTGACCGCTGAGGAGGAAGTCGTCCTGGCCAAGGCCATCGAGCTCGGAGTCCGCATCCGGACCGAGCCCTGGACCGCCATCCTCGACCTTCATGAGTGGACGCTCCACGATACCGAGGCGACCGCGCGCGCCAAGCATCCGGTGTACGCCCTGCCATTCGGCGCAGAGGCTCATCGGATCGTGCGCAGCGCCCTCACCGACGAGTCGGCGGGCGATCTGCTCACCACCGCACCCCGCTTCGGGTTCACCGAGGCGATCCGCTCAGCTCAGGGCAGCCCTGCGGCCGAGCTCCTGGAGCGAGGGCGTGCCCTCCGGGCGGTCTACAACGAGCGACTCGATGCGGACGCATTCCTCGCGCTCGTCGATTGGGCGCACGCGGTCAGCCGCCACGCGGCACTCCGTGAGCAGACGAGCATCGACGCGATGCTGGCTTGGGCGCGCGACGAGGTCGCGATCCCCGCCATCCGTCGCTGGATCGAAGCTGGTCACGACGACGACATCCTCGGAACGCTGGGCTACCGACCCGGGGCCGATGCGGAGCCGACCGGCGTCCTTATCGACCAGGCGAAAGCCGCGCGCGATCACATGATCTCGGCCAACCTGCGACTCGTGGTCGCCAACGCCAAGAAGTACTTGAACCGCGGCCTCGGCCTCCTGGATCTCATCCAGGAGGGCAATGCCGGGCTGATGCGTGCCGTCGACAAGTTCGAATGGCAGCGCGGCTTCAAGTTCTCGACGTATGCCACGTGGTGGATCCGGCAGGCGGTCCAGCGCGGCGTCGCCGACCAGTCGCGGACGATCCGCGTCCCGGTCCATATGGTCGAGACCATGCAGCGCGTGACCCGAACGACCCGCGAGTTGACGGTCCGACTCGGGCGTGAGCCCACCGCCGCTGAGATCGCAGCATCCCTGTCCGAGGATCCTCGCTGGACCATCACGCCGGAGCGCGTCGAAGAAGTGAAGCGCTACGGTCGCACGCCGATCTCGCTCGAGACCCCGATCGGCGAGGACGGTGATACCGAGCTCGGTTCCCTGATCGAGGACGAGAGCGCCGTGTCGCCCGTCGACGCCGCCACGAATCAGTTGCTCAGGGAGCAGCTCGACCACGTGCTCGACAGCCTCGATGGCCGCGAGGAACACGTCATCCGGCTGCGGTTCGGCCTCGATGACGGGCGTCCGCGGACGCTCGAGGAGGTCGGTCGGGAGTTCGGTCTGACGCGTGAGCGGATCCGGCAGATCGAGTCGCACGCACTGCGCAAGCTCCGGCACCCGTCCCGCAGCCGCAAGCTCCGGGAGTACGCCGCGGAGTAGGGTCCGCGGTCAGCCTGTCGAAGGTGCGACCTCGGTGGCAGGCGCCTCGGCGAACGCGATCGCGTTGCCGTCCGGGTCGGGGATCTTCACATGGCGGAGATCGTGCCCTGCATCAGCTAACGGCGGCCTCGAGGAGCTCGATGGTGCACGCCTCAGTGTCGACGGCGGCAAGGATGCCGAGAGGCAACGGGATGTTCGGCCCGGCATGGCCCAGGTCAACGTTCCCGAGGACCGGGATATCGCGATCCCCGAGCACGTCGAGCACGACTTCTCGAAGGGTATCCGGGCCTTCCGGTGCGACCTGGATGGTCTCCGTCGGGCCGACGATGAGGCCGGCGATGCGGTCGAAGACGCCCCCATGCCGTAAGACATGCAAATCGTTCCAAACGTTGATCGTCGACGTGTTGAGGTCCTCGAAGAACAGGATCGCGCCATCGAAGCTCTCCGGCGTGAAAGCAAACGGCGTCGCCTGGATGCGCACGAGACGGTGCAACATCCCGCCGAGGAGACGACCCTCGGCGCGTCCCCCGCGCCAGCTTTCCCAGGTCGAGAGGGCGGGCAGCGGACCGGCGGGCGACGCCGACATGAGGACCCGGCGGTACGCGCCGGCCAGCCTGGCGCGATCGGGCTCGGACAGCGCGTGCCACTCCCCGAGGCCGTATAGCAGCAGGTCGGCGTGGAATGTCACAAGCCCGGTCCTGGAGTGGATCGCCAGCTGGAGCGCACCGATGTCGCTCATGCCGATGAGCAGCTTGGGGTTGGCGGCGACGAGGTCGTAGTCGATCACGTCGAGGTAGCTAAGCGTGAAGCGGCCTCCAGCCAGCCCCCAGATCGCGCGTACATCCGGGTCGCGGAAGAGCTCGTTCACCTCCTGCCCGACCTCAACGGGT
>DATAFZ010000050.1:0-6010 GCA_036257225.1 Candidatus Limnocylindrales bacterium
AGTTCGGGATCGCGGTCGTGGTGGCCAGCCACCTGCTCGGCGAGATCGAGCGGGTCTGCGACCACCTCGTGGCCGTCGATGCGGGGCGGCTCATCCGATCCGCGCCGCTCACGACGTTCACCGAGCACACCGGCACACTCGCGGTCGACGTCGAGGAGGGTGCAGCGGCATTGGCCGACGCCCTCGTCGCGGCCGGCCTGCAGGCGGTCGCCGACGGCCGCACCGTGCTGGTGGAGCTGACAGACGACCGGCCGTGGGACCTCGTCCGCGACGCCGTGGCCGATCTCGGGCTCCCGCTCGTCCGGATGGAGCAGCGCCGGCGCGGTCTCGAGGAGCTATTCCAGTGACGGCGAGCGGCAACATCTACGACCTCGGCTACCGGGGGTACGACGGCCCGCGGTTCGGCCGCGTCACGGTCGCTCTCGGGCTGTTGCGGCAGACGTTGCAGGAGGCGTACGGCATCGGTCGCGGCGGTCGTGCGAAGATCGCCCCGTTCGTGCTGCTGACCCTGAACACGCTGCCGGCGTTGCTGGCGGTGGGCATCAGCGCGCTGGTACGGCAGGCGGGTGCGGCCGAGGCGCTGGACGAGGCCAACCCGATCCGCCACGACACGTACTGGAGCGTTACCTCGACCCTGGTGATGCTGTTCTGTGCCGCCCAGGCGCCCGAGCTCTTCGGGCGTGACCAGCGGTACGGCGTGCTGCCGCTGTACTTCTCGCGCGTTCTCACCAGGGTCGACTACGCGCTCGCCCGGACCGCCGGCCTCTTCATCGCGATCCTGATCGTGACGCTCGCGCCGCAACTCATCCTGACCATCGGCGGGATCCTGGCGGCCCCGGATCCGATCAGTGGGTTCGAGAAGGAGCTGCCGGAGATCCCGCGCTACCTCATCGTGTGCGTCCTCGGTGCCGGCGTGTTCGCCGGCGTCTCCGCGGTCGTCGCCTCATACACGCCCCGCCGCGCCTACTCGGTCGCGGCCATCATCGCCCTGTTCATCGTGCCGCCGATCGTGGTGAGCATCATCGCCGCGCTGTCGGTCCCGGATGTGGCCCGGGTCCTGCTCCTCGTCAGCCCGAGCGACGTCATCGATGGGGTGAACGGGGCGATATACGGGCCGCTCAGGATCGCTGGTGAGACGTTCGTCATCGCCACGCTGCCGGGCTGGGTCTATGTGGTGACGGCGATCGGCTATGTCATCGGATCGCTGGCGGTGGTCGTGCGTCGTTACCTGACGATCACGACATGACCCCGGTCGTCCCCGCCATCCAGCTCGACCACGTCTCGCGCTGGTACGGCAACGTGGTCGCGGTCAACGACGTGTCGTTCGCGCTGGGCTCCGGTGTGACCGGGCTGCTGGGTCCCAATGGGGCCGGCAAGACCACGCTTCTGCACCTGCTCGCCGGCCTCCTGGCGCCGTCGGCCGGTGTCGTCCGAATCGGTGGCCGGCCGGCATTCGGTGACGTGTCGATCTACTCGATGGTCGGGCTGGTCCCGGAACGTGAAGCGGTGCCGGGCGATGTGACCGGTCGCGAGTTCGTCCGGCTGAACGCCGAGCTACAGGGCATCGATCGTGTGGTCGCCGCCACGGACCGGGCGATCGGCACGGTCGAGATGGCCGATGCGGCCGATCGCCAGATCCGCACCTACTCCAAGGGCATGCGCCAGCGGATCAAGCTCGCCGCGGCGCTCGTTCACGAGCCGCGGATCCTCCTGCTCGACGAGCCGTTCAACGGCATGGATCCACGCCAGCGGCTGCACATGATGGAGCTTCTCAAGCAGATGGCCGCCGAGGGTCGGGCCATCCTCTTCTCCTCCCACATCCTCGAGGAGGTCGAGCGGCTTGCCGAGGCGGTGCTGGTGGTCTACGCCGGGCGGCTCGCGGCGTCGGGCGACTTCCGCTCGATCCGTCGGCTGATGACCGACCGGCCGCACCGATTCACGATCCGCTCCTCGGACGACCGGGCCCTCGGTGCGGCGCTGTTGGCGAACCCGGCCGTGTTCGGCGTCGATCTCCTCGATGGGCGCCTCGCCGTGCAGGCCAGCGATCTCGGCACGTTCGCCCGGATACTGGCGCCGATCGCCCGGACGGCGGGCATCCGCCTCCACGAGCTGACGCCGACAGACGACACGCTCGAGAGTGTGTTCAGCTACCTGGTCCGTCGATGAGGGCGTTCCGCGCGATCGTCGAGCTCACCCTGCGGGCGCTCGTCGGTCGACGTCGCACGCTGACGATCGCGCTCCTCGCCGTCCTGCCGGTGCTGCTCGGCATCCTCGTCCGTGTTGGCGGCGGGCGCCCCGACGCGCCCGAGATCCTCGACACGCTCGTCATCCGCACGGTATGCCCGCTGGTCGCCCTCGTGATCGGGACCGGGGCGATCGGTTCGGAGATCGATGACGGCACGCTGATCTTCCAGCTCATCAAGCCAGTCCCTCGCTGGGTCGTCGCGGTCGCGAAGACCGCAGTGGCGGCATTCGTCACGGCGGTGCTGGTGGTCCCACCGGTGGTCGTCAGCGGGCTTCTGCTCGGTGGCCTGGGCGCCGAGTCGATCGGGACCACGATCGGCTTCGCCATCGCGGCGCTGGCAGGTGGGACCGCGTACGCGGTCGGTTTCACAGCGCTCGGGCTGATGACCTCCCGCGCGCTAGTGGTCGGGCTCGGCTATACGTTGATCTGGGAAGGCGTGCTGGCCGGGTTGCTCGAGGGGACGCGATTCTTGTCGGTCCGGCAGGCCACCTTGGGCATCGCCGCCGAGCTGACGGGCGAGGACGTCGGGGTCGTCCCGCTGGCCATGCCGATCTCGGTCGGGATCATCGCCGTGGTGATCGTCGGCGGCGTGATCCTGACCGCCACGAGGCTGCGTCGCTTCCAGATCCGCGCGGCCGACTGACGCTGCCCGCCAGTGCGGCCCGGTGCTTGACGCTCGGGGTGCATGCCCTCTAGCATCGGCACGACAAGCGCGCTTGCGTTACGACATCATGACGACTTGCGGAGTTGACGCCCAATGGATCTCGGAGCCCTGTCTAGCGGTCTGTTGACCGGACTTCGCGAAGGCGTGGAGGCGGCGCTCATCATCGCCATCATCTGCGCCTATCTGGCCAAGACCGGTAATCGCCGCCACTTCCCGACCGTGCTCGCGGGCGCAGGCCTGGCCATCGCACTGAGCGTCGTGCTCGGGGTCGTCCTGTTCGTGACGGTCGGCGGGCTCGAGGAACCCTACGAGCAGATCTTCGAGGCGATCACGCTGTTCGCCGCCGCGGCCGTCGTCACATGGATGCTGTTCTGGATGCGCCGTCAGGCCCGCCACGTCAAGGGGGAGCTGCACGCGGCCGTCGACCGCGCGCTCGACCAGGGGTCGGTCACCGCGCTCGCGGTGCTCGCGTTCGTCGCCGTGATCCGCGAGGGCCTCGAGACATCCCTGTTCCTCGTCGGTCAGGCCAACTCGGCCGAACAGGGAGCGCCGTCGGTGCTGATAGGCGCCATCATCGGACTCGCGATCGCGGCGGTCTTCGGCGTCGGCTTCTACCAGGGTTCGCGGCGCCTGAACCTCCAGACGTTCTTCCGCTGGACCGGCGTGGCCCTCATCTTCATCGCCGCCGGCCTGCTGTCGGTGGGTGTCCATGAGCTCGTCGAGATCGGCGTCATCCCGTTCGGCGCGCAGACGTTGTTCGACCTGTCGGGCGTCCTGCCGCACAGCGCTGATGGCGGCAACGTGGTGGGCCAGTTCCTGCGGGCGCTGTTCGGCTACTCGTCGACGCCGGAGGCGATCACCTTCTCGGTCTGGCTGACCTACATCGTCGTCGTGCTGTTCCTGTTCCTCCGACCGGCGAAGCCGTCCGTGCCGCAGGTCACCGGGTCGAGCACGGCGCCGGCAAGCTCCTAGCTCAGAACGGCAGCAGCGAGTCCATCTCCGGGACGATCGTGTCCATCGCCAGCAGGTAGATCGTCCCGAGGACCAGGCTGAACAGGCCCGCGACCAGCCCGACCACGACGTAGATCCGTTCCTTCGTCTGGCTCGCCACGAAGCCGACCGACGTCAGTACGACGATCGCGAGGTTCGAGATCAACAGCCCGAGCACGAACGACAGCAGCATCGGGATGCCGAGGCCCGCGCTCGCCGCACCACCGACGGCTGCGATGAGCAGGACCTGCGTCCCTGTCTCGGCGCCGATCCCGTGGATCATGCCGACGCCGAACGCAGTCTTCGGGCCGTATGAGCTCATCTCGAGCGGCTCCACGTGCTCATGGCCGTGGAGTCGGGCGCCGAACCGGCGCCAGGCGTAGCGGATCCCGTCGAAGACGAGCATCCAGCGGCTCCGCAGCCGGAATGACTCGCCACCGCGGGCGTACCGGTAGACGGAGTACAGGACCCACAGGCCGAGGCCGACCAGCGTCAGGCCGACGACCCGTCCCATGATCGGATCGAGCCACTCGGGCAGGATGGCCCCGAAGGACAGGGCGGCGATACCCAGCGCGATCACGACCACGCCGTGACCGACCGCGTACAGGGTCCCGAGTCGGACCGCCTCGACCTGTTCGCGCCCGAACCGCGTGACTCCCGAAGCCCCGCCGCGTAGGGCAGGGGCGAGGGCCGCGGCGCCAGGCCCGGCCGTGTGGACGTAGCGCTCGACAGAGCCGCCGTGACCGTGGTGATGGCCGGTCACCGACCGGTGCTGCTCTTCGTGTGCCGCCTCAGCGACGCCGGCCGCCGACGTCGTGCTGGTGATGTCGGTGATGGCCGCGATGTGATCCCAATCGATACCGTGGCGGATGCCGAGTGCGAGCCCGGTCACGAGCACGCCGATCCCGGCGGGAGTGGCGACGCCAGCGGCGGCGGCGAGCAAGGATTCGAACACCTGGGGGTCCTTTCGCGGCTGTGAGCGACAAGCGTATCCGGGTCCCCTCGGTATCGCAACATGTTGCATCTGCAGTCGGTGGCGCCTGTCGACCTATACTTCGCGCCATGCGCGCGACAGGATCACCTTCCGAGTGGAGACCAGAGGTCGATCGGCAATGGGCCGGCATCCCTGACCGGCTCCGAGCGCGCGGCCTGCGCTGGACGCCGCAGCGGCGGATCCTCGTCGAAGTCCTGTCGGGCACCGACGGCCATGTCACGGGCGCCGAGCTGGTCGAGCGCTGCAAGGCGCTCGATCCGGACACGATCCCGTCGACCGTCTATCGGACGCTCGACGTCCTCGAGGACCTCGGCGTCGTGCGCCACAGCCACGGCGCCGATGGCCGGGAGGAGTTCCACGTCCTCCCCGTCGAGGAGCACGCCCACCTATATTGCCGGGTGTGCTCGGGTTCCTGGGAGTTAGGCGCGGACGATCCCGTCGTCGCCGCTGCCGTGGTCGCCGTGCGAGACGGCCACGGCTTCGCGATCGACGTGCCACACCTCACCCTGACCGGCGTCTGCGCGGCTTGTCGGGCGAAGGAGGTCGATGCCTGAGCTGACCGTCGACATCGTCGAGCGGTTCTACGGGATCCTGGCCATCGCCGCGATCGCCGGCATCGTCGTGGTCTGGGGGCTCCGGCTGCTGGCGATCGGATCAGATCCGGCGCTGGACGCCTATGCCCGGCTGGCTCGGCTCATCGGGCCGCGCGCCAACTACATCGGCTGGATCGTGGCCGCCCTGGCGACCGCGGGCAGTCTGTACTTCTCGGAGGTGGCCAAGTTCACACCTTGCACGCTGTGCTGGTACCAGCGCATCGCGATGTACCCGTTCGTCGTGCTGCTGGGGGTCGCCGCGCTGCGGCGCGACCACCGGCCGCCGACGGGCGCTTCCACGCTCGCCGCGGTCGGCGCGCTCATCGCCGCCTATCACGTGGCACTCGAATGGATACCCTCACTCGACACCGGGGCATGCACTGCCGCGGTGCCTTGTACCTTCGTCTGGTTCCGCGTCTTCGGCGTGATCAGTCTGCCGACGCTCGCGCTGACTGCCTTCCTGCTGATCCTCACCCTGACGCTCGTCCGCGATCCTGACGACCCCCGACGATGGAGCGAACGAT
>DATAFZ010000085.1:0-1591 GCA_036257225.1 Candidatus Limnocylindrales bacterium
GCCGTCGCACGAGCCGGCGGACAGGTGACCTGGATCGGCAACTCGGCGCCCCTCGTGGAGCTGCCGATGCAGGACCTCGTGACGCGCGAGATGACGGTGCGCGGGTCCTACGGCTTCTGTGACGAGTTCGAGCAGGCGGCCGCTGCCCTCGCCGCAGGCACGATCGACGTCCGGCCGCTGATCGAGCTGATCGCGCCGCTCGAGGACGGTCCCGACCTGTTCCGTCAGCTGGGCGACGGTCGACTCGACGCGGTCAAGGTCGTGCTCGCACCGAACGGCTGATGACTTCGCCGTCGGGCGACGACAGCGTGCGGTTCGGGATCGTCGGTCCCGGAAAGGCCGCGGAACTCCATGTCGCCGCACTGGCGAGGATCCCTGGCGCTCGGGTGACGGCCGTCGCGGGTCGCAGTCCGGAGCGCGCCGGGGCACTGGCGGCTGCCTCCCGCGCAAGGGTCGATCCGAGTCTGGACGCGATGATCGAACGTGGCGGCGTCGACGCCGTCGTGATCTGCACGCCCCATCCGCTCCACGCCGCGCAGGCCATCGCCGCCGCCCGGGCGGGGCTGCACGCGGTCGTCGAAAAGCCGATGGCGCTCTCGCCGGCGGAGTGTGATGCGATGACCGCGGCGGCGTGGGAGTCCGGCGTCGTGCTGTCGGTCATCAGCCAGCGGCGCTGGTATGAGCCGGTGCGACGGATCAAGGAGGCGATCGATGGCGGCCGGATCGGACAGCCCGGGCTGGCGACCGTCGAGGTCCTCGGTTGGCGCGGGCCCGAGTACTACGCGATGGACGCCTGGCGCGGCACGCGGACGGGCGAGGGCGGCGGCGTGCTCGTCAACCAGGCAGTCCACCAGCTGGACCTCGTGCGCTGGTTCCTCGGCCCGGTCGTCGAGGTCGACAGCTGGACGGCGAACGTCAATCACCCCGAGATCGATGTCGAGGACACCGCGGTGGCGGCGGTCCGGTTCGCGAACGGCGCCCTCGCGTCGATCGTCGCGAGCAACTCGCAGCGGCCTGGTCTCTATGCGCGGATCCACGTCCACGGACGAAGCGGCGCGTCGGTCGGCGTCGAGACCGACGCCGGATCGTCGTTCGTGGCCGGCGTCAGCGCGCCCAGTCCCGCACGCAACGACCTGTGGACGATCCCGGGCGAGGAGAGCGCGATCGACCGCTGGCCCGCCGAGGACGAGGCCGCGCGTACTGGAGTCGATCTCGCGAGCCACTACCACGAACTCCAGCTTCGTGACATCGTCGGTGCGATCCGCGATGGCCGCCACCCGGCCGTCAGCGGCGATGACGGCCGGGGGGCGGTCGAGCTGATCGATGCCATCTATCGGGCCGCACGGTCCGAACGACGAGTCAACCTCAGCGTGCCGGAGGCCTGATGCCCGGAGACCTGGTACCTCATCGCGAGACGGGACGAGCGCCGCGTCTCGGGCCGCCAGTCGCGAGCGCAGCTTCCAGGTCGCTCGTCGTGACGGCGGAATCGAGATATGTGTAGGTTCCGCTGGTCTGTAGCTCCCGCCCCGCCGCGATCAGTGCGCCGTAGGCCGCCCTGGCCAGGCCGCCACCGGTCGACACGCGCCGAACG
>DATAFZ010000086.1:0-11562 GCA_036257225.1 Candidatus Limnocylindrales bacterium
TCTTACGGTGGGGTCGGAATCGGGGCCTTCAAGCCCGCCGGTGGCGACTCTCCGACGGGCTGGGCTGCCCTGCACTACGCTCCGCGCGATGAAGGTCGGCCTCCAGATCAGCTCGTTCACCTGGCCAGGTGGGCCGGAGGCGATCGGGCCGACGCTCGCGCGGATCGTGCGCGACGCCGACGAGGCGGGCTTCGACTCCATCTGGGTGATGGACCACTTCTTCCAGATCCGGGGCGTCGGGCGGATCGAAGAGCCGATGCTCGAAGGCATGACGACCCTCGGCTTCATGGCCGCCCACTCCTCGCGGGCGCGGCTCGGGCTGATGGTCGGCGGCATCCATTACCGCAATCCCGGGCTGTGGATCAAGGCCACGACGACGCTCGACGTGCTGTCCGGCGGGCGTGCCTGGTTCGGGATCGGCGCCGCCTGGAACCAGGAGGAGTCGCGCGCGCTGGGCTTCCCATTCCCGCCGCTCGGCGAGCGCTTCGAGATGCTCGAAGAGACCCTGCAGATGGCCCACGAGGCGTGGCGGGGCGAGCGCGGATCGGAGACGTCGTTCCAGGGCCGCCACTATCGGGCCGAGCGGCTGCTGAACTCGCCGCAGTCGATCTCGCGACCGCGGGTTCCGATCATGGTCGGTGGAGGTGGCGAACGAAAGACGCTCCGGCTGGTCGCCCAGTACGCCGACGCGTGCAACGTCTTTGGGTCGCCCGAGGGCATCGCCCGCAAGTACGCGATCCTCGATGCCCACTGCGCGGCGGTCGGACGCGACCCAACCGAGATCGAGCGCTCGACGCTTCAGGTCGTCCGGCTGGGTCCGCTGAGCTCGGCACGCACGGAGTCACCGCAAGAGGTCGTCGACCGATTCGGAGAGCTGTCCGACGCCGGTGCCGATCACGTCATCGTCGAGCTCAAGGACGCCCACGAACCGGCGTACGTCGAGGCCTTCGGTCGCGACATCATCCCGGTGCTCCACGCGCTGCCGTGACATCGTTTGTCATGATATGTACCCTTCTGGCATGCCAGACCTGACAGTCGCCGAGGCCGCACGAGCTGCCGGCGTCAGCGAGCGGACCATGCGCCGCTGGATCCACGATGGGCGCCTCGCCGGCTGCTACAAGGTGGGCGGCCGGGTGCGCATCCCGGAGCGTGCCATCCAGGAGGCAACCGAGCCGTATGCCTCGACAGAGCCGAAGCTCCCCGTCGACGAGCTGTCGATCCTGGACTCTCCCGCCAGGGCTCGCCACTTCCAGTTGAAACGGGCGCGGCTCGCGTTCGATGAGATAGATCGCATCCGAGCTCGCGGCCGGCCACCCGCGGGTCCAGACGACACGGCGGTCGCCTACATCCGCCGCGAGCGGGACGCTCCTCCACGTTGGGAGCGCGACATCGATGATCGTTGACGCTAGCGTCGCGGTGAAGTGGTTCCTGCCGGAAGAAGAGTTGGAATCCGAGGCACAGTTGGTCCGTGACGCACTACTCGACGAGCGGATCAGCGCGTCGGCGCCTTCGATCCTGTGGTCCGAGGTTGCCCATGCGATCGTCGGTGCGGTACGTCAGAAGCGGTTCGCTGAGGAACAGGCCAAGAGCGTCGCGGCACGATTCCACCGCTTGCGCGCGGCCGTGGAGTTGACAGACGTGGACGTAAAGGACGCCATCGACCGAGCTCTGAAGGTCGGCATCGGTGCGTACGACGCCCAGTATCTGTCCCTTGCGGCCCAGCTCGACGAGTCAGTCATCACTGCCGATCGCCGACTGCTCGAGCGCGGTCGAGCGCACGGGTACGATGTCGTCTGGCTCGGCGACGTCACGCTCCGGGACGGCGTGCTCGTTGATACCCCCCAGGGGTATCAGGATGAAGGTGTAACATTGCCCTATGAGTGACACGCCCAACCCGTTCGGCGGGCTCTCGATCGCGATCGTCGATTCGCCCGCCGAGTCGACGCCCGTGGCCAAGCCGGGCGGTCCGTCGACGGTCGAAAGCGGCCAAGGTCGGGTCGATTCGAAGCTGGTGATCATCGGTTCGGGGCCGGCCGGCCTGACTGCGGCGATCTACGCAGCCAGGGCCAACCTCGAGCCGATCGTGCTCGCCGGTTCGGCGCCGGGTGGCCAGCTGATGCTGACAAGCGATGTCGAGAACTACCCGGGCTTCCCGGACGGCATCCAGGGCCCCGACCTGATGGCGGCGTTCCGCGCCCAGGCCGAGCGCTTCGGCACCCACATCGTCGACGTCGACATCGACAAGGTGGACTTCTCCGAACGGCCGTTCCGCATCTGGGCGCGCGGCACCGAGTACCGGGCGCAGGCCGTCATCGTCGCCACCGGCGCATCGGCGTTGTGGCTCGGCCTCGACAGCGAGACGCGGCTCCGCGGCCGCGGGGTCTCCGCCTGTGCGACGTGTGATGGGTTCTTCTTCAAGGACCGCGAGATCGCGGTGGTCGGCGGCGGCGACACCGCCTTCGAGGAAGCGACCTACCTGACCCGTTTCGCGACCAAGGTCCACCTGCTCCATCGTCGGGACACGTTCCGCGCCAGCAAGATCATGGTCGACCGGGCGCTCGCCCACCCCAAGATCGATGTCCATCCCAACGTCGCGGTCGAAGAGGTCCTCGGCGACGACAAGGTCCACGGCCTCGTCCTGCGCGACACGAAGACCGGCGACAAGCAGGAGATGCCGATCGAGGGGGTGTTCATCGCTATCGGCTACGAGCCGAACACCGCGGCGTTCCGCGACTGGCTCGAGGTCGACGAGAAGGGCTACCTCGTCGTCCGCGACGAGACCGGCTCGAACGTCGAGGGCGTGTTCATCGCCGGCGACGTCCACGATCACCGCTACCGGCAGGCGGTCACCGCCGCCGGCGATGGCTGCAAGGCCGCGATCGACGCCGAGCGTTGGCTCGAGGCGCAGGGGATCACCGAAGTCGCGACCGCGACGGCCTGGTAGGTCCCGGTGCCGCCCACGCGCCGTGAGGCGATCATCGAGCGCCTCGGGGTGACGCCGCCCGTTTCGACGCTTGTGAAGTCCGCGCTCGAGGAGGCGATCAGCGACGCCGAAGCCCGCGTGGATCGCAGTGGGCGGCCGGTCACCGCGCTGGATGCGGGCTGCGGCCGGGTGTCGCAGCTCCGACCGTTCCGGGCACGGATCGGACGGTTGGTCGGGGCGGACATCCACTTGCCGGACGCACCGCTCCCCCACCTCGACGAGTTCGCGGTGGTCGACCTGTGCGGAGCCGCCGACGCCTTCGAGCTCGGCACGTTCGATGTCATCCTGTCGAGCTTCACGCTCGAGCACTTCGCCGCGCCGGGCCACGCGCTGACGAACATGCGGTCGTGGCTTGCTCCCGGGGGCACGCTCGTGGCCACGACCGTCAATCGCCGGCACCCGTTCGTCAGCGCCTACCTGGGACTGCCGGCCGGGCTGCGACGGCGCCTGCAGCCGCTCGTCAAGTCGACCGCGGCCGACGCCCACCCGATCGTGGGCGCCTGCAACGACCCCTCCGCGATCACCGATGCGTTGGAGGTCGCGGGATTCCGCGACGTTCAGCTGACCATGGCCGGGCATCTGGCACGGGCCTGGGGTCGGACCTGGCCGACGTTCGCCATCGGGCTGGCGGGTGACCTGATCGCGCAGGGCTCGCCATCGCGCCGCTCGACGATCGTCGCCGTGGCGAGGGCCTGATGGGCTTTCCCCGAGGTGGCATGCGACAGGCCAGTGGCGGCACGAGCCGCGGCGGTCGCGGCGGGGGTGGTGGACCCGGCGGGTTCTTCGGTGGCGGTCCGGCACCCGACTTCGAGCCGGTCCCAAGGGAACGCCGCGGTCGAACGATCCGGCGGATCCTGACGTTCTTCGGGCCGTATCGGCCACAGATCGCCGTCGTGCTCGTCGCGATCCTGCTGACGAGCTTCATCGGCCTCATCAACCCGTACCTGCTCAAGCTCCTGATCGACGTTGCGATCCCGCAGCGCGACCTCGGGCTGCTCAACCTGTACGTCGGCCTGATGATCGTGCTGCCGATCGTGTCGGGACTCATCGGCGTCGGGCAGTCATACCTCAACAACGTCATCGGCCAGCACGTCATGCAGGACCTGCGCGGCGCGCTGTACTCGCACCTGCAGTCGATGCCGCTGCGCTTCTTCACCGAGACGCGGACGGGCGAGATCCAGAGCAGGCTCGCGAACGACGTCGGTGGCGTCCAGGCTGTGGTCACCGACACGGCGAGTTCGGTCACCTCCAACCTGGCGATCGCCATCAGCACGATCGTCGCGATGTGGTTGATCGACTGGCGGCTGACCGTGCTGTCCCTCGGCCTCCTGCCCTTCTTCATGTACCTGACGTTCAGGGTCGGCAAAGTCCGCCGCGAGGTGTCGACCGAGACCCAGAAGTCACTCGCCGAGATGTCAGCGCTCACCGAGGAGACGCTGAGCGTTAGCGGGATCCTGCTGTCGAAGACGTTCGGTCAGCAGGCCAACGCCGTGAAGCGGTTCCGCTCGCTCAATGAGGTCCTCGCCGGGCTCCAGATCCGCCAGGCGATGGTCGGCCGCTGGTTCTTCATGATCATCGGCACGATCTTCAGCATCACGCCGGCGTTCGTGTACTGGCTGGCCGGCTGGCTGACCATCCAGAACGACCCGACCGCGCCGACCATCGGCGACATCGTCGCGTTCACGACGCTCCAGAGCCGACTGTTCTTCCCGATGGGCCAGCTGCTCAATATCCAGGTCGAGATCCAGGGCGCCCTTGCCCTGTTCGACCGCATCTTCGAGTACCTCGAGATGGACCCCGAGATCGTCGATGCGCCCAACGCTGTCGATCTGTCGCCCGCCGCCGTCCGCGGTCAGGTGCGCCTCCGCGACGTGTCGTTCCGCTACCCGACCGAGGCGGTGCCGTCGGAGCGGGCGGCCGCGGCGCTGGCGGGCGACGACGGGCTGCAAGACGAGGAAGCCGAGGTCGCGGTCGCGGCTGCGTCGGTCGATACCGCGGCGGTCGAAACATTGGTCGACGGGACGGGCGTCGGATCCGGGGGGATGCCGGCGATCGAGATGCTGCCGAGCTTCGGTCTGGAAGGCATCGACTTCGAGGCGCAGCCGGGCGAGCTCGTCGCGCTCGTCGGGCCGTCGGGCTCGGGCAAGACGACGACCACGTACCTGATCCCGCGGCTCTATGACGTCGACTCGGGTGCGGTCGAGATCGACGGCATCGACGTGCGCCGGATCAAGCTCGCCTCGCTCGGCCGGATCATCGGCGTCGTGACGCAGGAGACATACCTGTTCCACGCGTCGGTGCGCGAAAACCTGCTATACGCCAAGCCGGAGGCGACCGACGAGGAGCTCCGACATGCCGCGCGGGCGGCCGCCATGCACGACCGCATCATGGAGCTGCCCGAGGGCTACGACACGATCGTCGGCGAGCGCGGCTACAAGCTGTCGGGCGGCGAGAAGCAGCGGGTCGCGATCGCGCGGGTGCTGCTCAAGGACCCGCGGATCCTCATCCTCGACGAGGCCACCTCCGCGCTGGACACGGTCTCGGAGCGCCTCATCCAGGCGGCCTTCGAGCGGCTGATGGAGGGCCGAACCACGATCGCCATCGCGCACCGCCTGTCGACGATCCTGCGCGCCGACCGGATCCTCGTGTACGAGCGTGGACGGATCGTGGAGCGCGGCACGCACGCGGAACTGCTGGCGGTCGGCGGGCTCTACGCGCGGCTGTACCGGGAGCAATTCCTGACCGAGGCCGCCGCGGCCGAAGTCGGCGCGGCCGGCTGACGTGCCCACGCGCAAATCGGTCCGCCTCGAGCATCGGGGCGGGATGGCGTTCCATGTCGAGCCATCGTCGGGCCATCCGATGGACTTCGACGACCGTCAGTCGAACACCGGCGCCAGCCCGGTCGAGACCGTGCTGTCGGCGCTGGCGGCCTGTTCCGCGATGGACGTGATCTCGATCGTGACGAAGAAGCGTCAGGACGTGACCGGGTACTGGATCGACGTCGTCGGCCTACAACGTGACGAGTACCCGCAGGTCTACACCGAGGTAGTCGTGACCCACGAGCTCGAGGGCCGCGACCTTTCGGAGGCCGCTATCCGCCGCGCGATCGAGCTGTCGGCACTCAAGTACTGCCCGGTGAACGCGATGATCTCGGCGGGTGCCACGACGGTGCACCACCGCTACAAGATCCGCTCCGAGGGGGTCGTGGACTACGCGGTCGAGGGCGAGGTCATCTCGACCGGCCCGTATCGCCGCCCGGATGTGATCGCCGGCTGACCGGACGCTCGGGGCCGTGGTGATCGCTCAGAGCAATCGATTCGGCTCGAGGCCACGCGCTGCGCTCCCGGTGATTGCTCACAGCGATCGCTTTTGGCTTGAAGCCGCCAGACGCGGTCGTAAAGGCCCTGTTGATCGCTCAGAGCAATCGATCTGCGCTCCAGGCCCGCTCCGTCCCAGGGCGAACCGCGCTTCAGGGCGAAAACGATCCCTCCCGGCAATCGCCCAGCCATGCAGGCTCCGCAGCGACGCGATCAGCTCGGAAGCCATTCGGGCCACCAGGTCGGGATGCCTCGCAGGCCGCACTGGGCGGTCGGTGCACTAGGGCTGTATGAGTCATCGTCACCGACCGGGACGAAGGTGGCGAACACGCCCAGAAAGATCGCCGTGGATAGGACGGTCGCGCCACTGATGCCGATGAGACCACGGATCCAGTCGTTGGGGAACCTGATCCGCCTGGTGAGCTCCAAGCTTGCCCGCGTTGGCCGCCCAGAGCAACCCGATCAGCAAGGGCAGGATCACGGCGTTTCAAGCCGAATCGATCCCCAACCCCGGTTTCGTCACACGCCACCCCAGCCGATGAACCACCACGGTCCAACGCGAAAGGCAGGGGCAAAGCGCGAGCGCGAGCGCCAACCGAATCACGTTGCGTACCTCCTGGTGAGTCACGGTACCGAGACGGCCCGGGCCTGCCCGGTGCGTCGCACTTCAACGACCAGCCTCACCGGCGTGCTGGCTGACGGTCAACGATTTCGGTCGGAACCGACGGTCGCGGCGCATAGCGGGATCGATCGCTGACTGTGAGCCAACGATCCCGCAGGCAAGGCCTTCGATCCGCGCGTCGGCGGTCCGGTTCCGAAGGTAAAGCTCAAGAACGTTGACTCTCAGCCAACACGGGACGGTGGCTGAGCGTGGCCGGAGGGCACGGCGGCGGCGGGTGGCGGCGGAGAGGTTCTGGGGCGCGCAGCGCCGCCAGCGCTAGCGTAGGCGCGAGCACCCCAGGTTCCTCCGCCGACAGGACCCGCCGCCACGGCACTGACCGAGAGTTGCATGACTATGCAGTCGAGGTGTATAGTCATGCGCCCATGGCGACGGTCCATCCGGTCTCTGCGAGCAACCCGAGCCAGCCGCCCGTGAGCGGCTGCGTGCGCCAGTGAGCGCGGGGCTCGGATCGCCCGCGGCGATCGCGACGGACCGCTCGTCGGGGATCCGGTCGCGCGCCGAGCGCGGCATCAGCCCTGACGGCGGCCCGCGCAAGATCCGCGTCGGGATCATCGGCGCCACGGGCTACGTGGGCGCCGAGTTGATCCGCATCCTGTCCCGTCATCCGAACGTGGACATCGTCGGCCTCGCTGGCCGTGACCGCCGGGACGATCCGATCGCCGGTCACCACCCGCACCTCGCCACGACGGCCCTGACGGTCGGCACGGAGCTCCCGGAGGTCGATGCCGCCTTCCTCGCCCTCCCCCACGGTGCCGCCGCCAAGCTCGTGCCGGACCTCATCGCCGACGGCACCGCGGTCATCGACCTCGGTCCGGACTTCCGACTGCGCGACCCAGCCGACTACCCGCGCTGGTACGGCTTCGACCACCCGCGACCGGACCTCCTCGAGCGAGCCGTCTACGGGCTGCCGGAGCTCCATCGCACCGAGCTCCAGGCACTGGCCGACGAAGAGATCGCCATCGTCGGCTCGCCGGGCTGCTATCCGACGGCGACGCTCCTTGCCCTGGCCCCGCTTGCGCGAGCCGGGCTCATCGGCGACCTCGTTGTGGACGCCAAGAGCGGCGTATCAGGTGCGGGTCGTGACCTCAAGCCCGAGATGCTGTTCGGCGAGGTCAACGAGAGCGTGAAGGCGTACGGCATGGGCGGTCACCGCCACGTGGCCGAGATCGAGCAGGAGTTGACGCTCGCCGGCGCGCGCGAGGGCCTCGACCCGAGTGCGAACCCAGGCGCCATCGCAGTCGACTTCGTCCCGCACCTGATCCCGATGACGCGCGGCATCCTGTCGACGGGCCATGTCCGACCGACCCGGCCTGTCACCCAGAGCGAGCTCGACGAGCTCTACCGGCGCGCCTACGCCGACGAGCCGTTCGTCACCGTCGTCGCCGCCCCACCGGCGACCAAGCACACGACCGGCAGCAACCATGTCCTGGTCCACGTCCGGCTGGACGAACGGATCGGGCGGATCCTGGCGATCGGCGTCGAGGACAACCTCGTCAAGGGTGCGGCGGGTCAGGCCGTCCAGGCGTTCAACCTCGTCCATGGGCTGCCGGAGACGGCAGGCCTCGAGCAGCTTCCGCTGGCGCCATAGATGGCGGTCTCGACGTTGGCCTCGCCACCGCTGCCGACGGTCGAACGCCGCGCGGTGCTGCCCGATGGCTTCATCGCCGGCGGGACGACGGCCGGGATCAAGGCCTCCGGCCGCCCGGATCTGGCGCTGATCGTGGCGACGGGCGGCCCGGCCGCGGCGGCAGCCGTCTTCACCCCGAACGCGTTCGCGGCCGCGCCCGTCCGGCAGTCGCGGGCCAACCTCGCGGCCACGTCCGACGACCCGCGGGGGGCGTTCGGGTTCGCGTCGGCGGTGGTCTCGACGAGCGGCTGCGCGAACGCGGCGACTGGCGCGGCCGGTGATGCCGACCAGGAAGCGGTCGGGCGGTTGGTCGCCACCACCCTGGGTATCGACGAGCGCCAGGTCCTGCACCTGTCCACCGGGATCATCGGGACACGCCTGCCGCTCGACCGTGTCGATGCCGGGCTCGAGGCGCTGGCGCCGGCGCTGCGCGACGACGATGCCGGATTGGAAGCAGCCGCCGAGGCGTTGCGGACGACCGATTCGGTCGTCAAGGTCGCGACTGCGTCGGTGGTGTTGCCCGCGCCGGATGGCGAGCCGGTGACGGTCACGATCACCGGCATCGCCAAGGGGGTCGGCATGATCCACCCCAACATGGCGACGATGCTGTCGGTGCTGCTGACCGACGCGGCGATCGCGCCCGAGGTCCTGTGGGGCGTCCTCCGACCGGCCGCGGCGCGTACCTGGAACCAGCTGTCGGTCGACGGCGACACCAGCACGAACGACACGGTCTTCGTCCTCGCATCCGGCGCCGCCGGCAATGCCCCGCTCGCGGGCGGCAGTCACGGAGCGGTCGCATTCGGTGCAGCCCTCGAGGCGGTCGCCCGGGAACTCGCCCGCCAGCAGGCGGCCGACGGCGAGGGCGCCACGATCCTCATCACGACCGCGGTCACCGGTGCGATCGACGACGCCGATGCCCGCGCGGTCGCGCGGGCCGTCGTGTCGAGCAGCCTGGTCAAGGCCGCCGCGCACGGGAAGGACCCAAACTGGGGTCGGATCGCGGGATCGGCCGGGAACGCGGTGACCGCCTCGGCCGCGGTGCTCGCGGCGGCCGGACTCACGCCGGACGTCGCCGCGGCTCGCGCATCCCAGCCCGCGAAGCTCGACCCGGACCGGCTTCGGATCACCATCGCCGGCCATCTCGTCTTCGACGGCACCCAGGGTGGCCCGCTCGAGTTCGACCGTGCGGCCGCAAGGACGGCGATGGACGCGTCCGAACTGGTGATCGAGCTCGATCTTGGGCTTGGCGACGGTACCGGCGAGGCCTTCGGCTGCGACCTCACTGAGAAGTACGTGATCGAGAACAGCGAGTACACGACCTGATGTCCGAGATCCTCGTCGTCAAGCTGGGCGGTACGACCATCGCTGAGCAAACGCACGTGCTCGAGGACGTGGCCGCGGTCGCGCGTCGCCGTCCCGTGGTCCTCGTCCACGGCGGTGGCAAGCGCATCACCGAGTGGCTGGAACGGCTCGGCGTCCCATCGAAGTTCGAGGGCGGACTCCGCGTGACCGACGCGCAGGCGCTCGAGGTGGCCGCCGCTGTCCTGCGTGGCGTCGTCAACAGCGAGCTCGTCGCCGGACTGCGCGACCTCGGCGTCGATGCGGTGGGGCTGTCCGGGGTCGATGGGGGGCTGCTGATCGCGGAACGGATCCCGCATCTCGGGCTCGTCGCAAGCGTGACCGGCCTCCGGCGCGACCTGCTCGACGCGGTCCTCGTCTCCGGCCAGGTGCCGGTCGTCGCGCCGCTCGCTCGCGACGCAGACGGCATCGTCTGCAACGTCAACGCCGACGACGCGGCCGCCGGGATCGCCGCGGGGCTGGGCGCCCGTCAGCTCGTGCTACTGACCGACGTCGACGGCGTGCGCGATGCGGACGGTCGCAAGCTCGACACGCTGACCGTCGCCGAGGCCGACCACCTGATCGATAGCGGCGTCATCGCCGGCGGCATGGTGCCCAAGATCCGGGCCGCGCTGTCGGCGCTCGGTTGGGAGGGCGCCGAGGCGATCATCGCCGACGCCGGCGCAGAGCGAGCGCTCGAGCGGGCGCTGACCGAGCAGTCGTTCGGCACCCGGATCACGGCTACCCGCCAGGCTGTGGGGGCGGCATGAACGGGCGGACACCCGGACAGGAACTGAAGCGCCTGCGCCAGCGCGCGATCCGCCAGCTGATCGCGTCGCGACCCATCGGGAGCCAGCGGGAGCTCGTCGACGCGCTGACCAGCCAGGGGTTCGACGTGACGCAGGCCACGGTCAGCCGCGACATCACCGAGCTCGGCCTGCTCAAGGCGCCCCGCAGCGACGGCCACGTCTATGTCTCGCCAGAGGATGTCGCCTCGCGCTCCCCGGTCGCGCTGCCGGCGGACGCGCCGGTCGCCGACGAGCGCCTTCGCCGGATCCTGACCGATGTCCCGGTCACCGTCGGGCGGAGCGGGCTGATCCTTGTCCTGACCGGAACACCCGGCACTGCCAGCGTCGTCGCGCAGGCGATCGACGAATCGAGCCTGCGAGAGCAGGAGGGCACGCTGGCGGGTGACAATACGCTCCTCGTCCTGTTCGCCGATGAAGCCCGCCTCGAGCGCTGGCTCGCCCGCTTCGAGGCCATCGCCCGTTCCATCCCGGAGGTCCCCGTCTCGTGAAGAAGGTCGTTCTCGCCTATTCCGGCGGCCTCGATACCTCGGTCGCCGTCGCCTGGCTCAAGTCGCAGTTCGATGCGGAGGTCGTGACCCTCACGGTCGACCTCGGCGGTGGCTCGCTCCGCGAAGGCGTCGAGCGGCGGGCCATGTCGGCCGGCGCGTCGCGTGCCTACGTCATCGATGCGCGCGAGCGCTTCATCACCGACTACGTGTGGCCGCACCTCCAGGCGAACGCGCTGTACCAGGGCGCCTATCCGCTGGCCACCGCACTCGCCCGGCCATTGATCGCGCAGCTCCTGGTCGAGGTCGCGCGACGCGAGA
>DATAFZ010000130.1:0-15083 GCA_036257225.1 Candidatus Limnocylindrales bacterium
CTGACTGAGTCGGATGCCGCGGATGCCGAGCGCTGGGTTGGCCTCCGGCGGTCCCGTCTGCCACGGCGCCGGCTTGTCGCCACCGATGTCGAGCGTGCGGAAGACGATCGGTCGATCGTCCAGCGGCGCCCGGATGCGGGCGTAGGTCGCGCGTTGCTCGTCGACCGTCGGCGGCGTATTGCGCCCCAGGAACAGGAGCTCCGTCCGCACGAGACCGATGCCGTCGCTGCCGGCTGCGGCCGCCGCGGCCGCCTCGAGGGGCGACGACACGTTCGCCACGACCGCGACACCGTGGGTCGATAGGCTGTGAGCGCCCGTGATCGGTGCCGCGAGGGCCGCCGTCTCGAGCGCCGCGAGCGTCTCCGATGCCGGCTCCACGAGCAGCCGCCCAGTCGACCCGTCCACAGCGACCTCTGCGTCTCCCGGGACGCTCGTGATCGCCTCACCAAGCCCGAGCACGAGGGGGATGCCGAGGGCGCGCGCGACGATCGCTGCGTGCCCGGTCGATGTGCCGCCCGCCATCGCGATGCCGGCGACGAGCTCACGCCGGAGGGAGGCGATCACGGACGGATCCAGGTCGATGGCGATCACCACCGCCGGATGTCCATCGGCGTGCCACAGATCCGGGCTTCGTTCGCCGCGAAGGAGCGCAGCGACCCGTCGCCCGACGTCCCGGACGTCGGCAGCCCGCTCGCGAAAGAAGTCGTCGTCGACACCCGCCAGGCGGTCGGCGTGGCCCGCCGTGATGGCCATGATCGCGTCGGCGGCTGGCACCCCACTCGAGACCTGATCCAGTGTCGGCTCAAGGATGCCAGGGTCCCGCGCGAAGAGCGCCTGGGCGACGAAGATCGCGCCGACCTCCTCGCCGGCGCGAGTCGCCGTCTGGTCGGCCAGCTCGGTCAGGTCGTTGGCTGCCGTTTCGAGCGCCGCTCGAAGTCGGTTGGCTTCCTCGGCGGGATCAGCGGGCCGGCCGCCTCCGGCGAGGGCGACCGAGCTGCGCGCCTCACCGGGCGGCTGGACGACCAATGCGCGGCCGACCCCGATGCCCGGAGCTCCCGGCCGGCCGATGAGCACCTGTCCCGACGACGTGGCCCCGGCCACGGTCCGCGCCATCCCGTTCAGCCGCCGCCGGCGACGTCCGCCAGGGCGCGCAGCAGGACAGCGGCCGACGTGGCGCCCGGGTCCTGGTGGCCGACCGACCG
Organism: Candidatus Limnocylindrales bacterium; assembly: GCA_036257225.1. Taxonomy (GTDB): domain Bacteria; phylum Chloroflexota; class Limnocylindria; order Limnocylindrales; family CSP1-4; genus SPCO01. Next base: position 1,203 of record DATAFZ010000130.1, read on the forward strand.
CTCGCCGAGATAGGAGGCACGGCCCTTCGTCGCGAGCATCGGGATCGTGGCGGCGGCACCGGCTTCGGCGGCATCGGCCATGGAATGGGTGACGGCCCGGGTGTCGCCGCCCGCGGCAGCTGCCTCGCGTCCGGCGCCGACAGCCGGCATCAACGCGTCGAGCATGGTCTTCTCACCGGCCACGGCCTTGCCGAGCGACTGGATGCCTCCGATCGCGGCATCGAGACCCGCGAGCAAAGCATCCCGGCCGTTCGCGTCCTCGGGCAGGGCGGCGATGGCTCCGCCGGCGCGCATGAAGGCCGTGCCATAGAGTGGACCGGCGGCACCACCGACGGTGCTGATCAGGGTTCGGCCCGCGGTCCGCATCCGAGCGGCGCCTACCCCGAGCTCGCTGTCGCCCTCGGGTCGCGCCCCGTCGAGGCCCGCCACGATCGCGGCGAACCCACGGTCCATGTTCGCCCCGTGGTCCCCGTCACCGATCGCCTGGTCGAGCGCCGTCAGCGCGGCGGCCTGGTCGTGCAGTCGGGTAGCGGCGAGGCGCAGCCAGGCATCGATCACATCGATCATCGATTTGGTACCTCGACTGCGGGCGACGTGCCCGAGTCTAGAAGACGGCGAGGCGCCTGGATGCGCCGTCGCGAGGTCGAGCTGGCCGCCGCGCCGAGGGAGGGAGGATGACGCGACGGCCAGCTGCGGGGATTGCGCTGTCACACCCCCCAGCGCAGGGCTGGCGTATGGACCGGGGCGTCCCACCACCGTGTCAGCTGATCGTCGAGGCGCAGCAGGGTCACCGAGAATCCCGCCATCTCGAGGCTGGTGATGTAGTTCCCGACGAGCGAGCGCCCGATCGAGATGCCCTGTCCGCCAAGGATCTTCGCGACGCTGTTGAACGCCACATAGAGCTCGATGAGCGGCGTTCCGCCCATGCCGTTGACGAACGCGAGGACCGTGTCGCCGCGGCCAAGTCCGAGGTCAGCCACGATCGGCGACACGAGCCATTCGGCCATGTCATCGACCGGGGCGAGCTTCTCGCGTCGCCGGCCCGGCTCGCCGTGGATGCCGATGCCGACCTCGACCTCGTCGTCCGGCAGGTCGAACGTCGGCGTGCCCGCCGCAGGAACGACGCATGACGTCAGCGCCAGACCCATCGACCTGCCCTGGTCGTTGACCTTCGTGGCGGTCGCGGCGACCTCGGCGAGCGACGCGCCGGCCTCGGCATGCGCGCCAGCGATCTTCTCGAGCAGGACGGTGACGCCAACACCGCGGCGACCGGCTGTGTAGAGCGAGTCCTGGACCGCCACGTCGTCATTCGTCACGACGGTCGCCACCTCGACCTCGCCCGCCACGAGCTCGGCGGCGAGCTGGAAGTTCAGCACGTCACCGGTGTAATTCTTGACGATGTGGAGGACGCCTGCGCCGCCGTCGACGGCGCGGGTGGCCGCCTCCATCTGGTCCGGCACTGGCGAGGTAAAGACGTTGCCCGCGGCAGCCGCGTCGAGCATGCCCGATCCGACGAAGCCGCCGTGGAGCGGTTCGTGACCCGAGCCGCCGCCCGAGATGAGGGCCACCTTGCCCTGCCTCGGTCCGCCGGCGCGCAGAACGAGGTTCTGGCTCAGGTCGACTTTGACAAGGTCGGGGTGCGCCGCCTGGAGGCCGCGAAGGCTCTCCGGGACGATGTCATCGATCTCGTTGATGAGCTTCTTCACCCGGCTGGGTGCGTTGGTCGCCATGGAGTCCTCCTTGGTTTGTCGGAGAGTCGAGACGGGTGTGGTCAACCCTGGGCGCGCGCCTCTGCTGCCACGGCGCTCGGCGCTGTCGCGGGTATTTCGCGCCCGATGAACTCGTACAGGAAGGCCCCCACGAGGCCGCCGATCGTCGAGCCGAAGATGTACACGACCACGAGCTGGTCGAGCGGGACGGGGGTCGCACCGATCGCCTGGCCCAGGAGGGCCGGCCCAAGCTCGCGGGCAGGGTTCAGGGACGCACCCGTGATGGGGCCGACGAGGATGATGATCCCGTACACGATGAACCCGATGACCAACCCGGCGAATCCGGCGGGGGCCTTGCCGGAGACAGCGGCCCCGAAGACCGTGAACACGAGGATAGCCGTGCCGATGACTTCGGCCGCGAAACCCACTGCGAGTCCGGCGTTGGCGTTCACGGAGACCGCACCAAGACCAAGCTTCGCCGGGTCATTGCCCGTCAGGATGATGAGCGTCAAGCCGGCGCCGATGAACGCGCCGACCAGCTGGGCGGCGATGTAGCTGCCGGCCGTCCGGCCGTCGATCTTGCGGGTCGCCAGCAGGGCGATCGTCACAGCAGGGTTGATGTGGCAGCCGCTGATGTGCCCGATCGAATAGACCGCCGCAAAGATCGCAAATGCGAACGAGAAGGAGATCGTCGACAGACCTGCGGTCCCGTCGATGCCGGTGCCTCCGGCCAAGGATGTCAGGAACACCGTCAACGGAACGGAGCCCGCGCCGATGAACACGAGGATCGCGGTGCCGATGGCTTCGGCTGTCAGCTTCTGGGACAAGGTGGGGGACGACATCTGGTGCTACCTCCTCCGAGCGGTGGGTCAGCCGGCTTGGCTGACGTACGGGGCAAGCTCCGCCTGCAGGGCGGCGAGGGCGGCGTCGGCATCGGGGCCATCGGCCGCGAGGGTGATCTCAGATGACGGCCGGATCGTCATGCCGAGGAGGGCGATGAGGCTCTTGGCGTCTGCTTCGCGGCCGTCCTGACGGAGGACGATCCGGCTGGCGAAGCGCGTGGCGGCCTGGACGAACCGGGCCGCCGGTCGTGCATGCAGCCCCGACGGGTCGATGACGACAAGGCGGATCTCGGACATCGTCATGCTCGCGGCAGCTTGGCCATCGTCGCGGCCGATTCGGCCGCCGCGACGACGTCGTCGATCGTGGCGCCGACGCTGGCCTGCACCGCGGCGAGGACGGCGCCCTCGACCAGCGGCGCTTCGCTGACACGGACACGCCGCCGGTCGCTCTCCGTGAGGTCCTCGAGTGCCACCTCGAGACTCAGGGCCGCGCTGCCCAGGTCGAGCAGGACGACCGCATCCTCGGCGCGCTCCAGGACGAAACGGACGGCCTCGGCGATCCGGGGAGCGCTCGTGCCGAGGCGTCCATCCTCGGTGCCACCGGCGGTCGCCACGGGAACGTCGGCGCCGGCCACTTGGGCGACCATGTCACGCAGACCTTCGACGAGCGTGTCGCTGTGGGAGACGAGGATCAGGCCCACCAAGCGCGCCTCCTTTCATCCTCCGGGTGGGTTGCACCCGGGTTGCTGATTGGAGGCGATGTTCGGTGAGAGGTCATCAAGAAGAAAGCAAGGCGGCATCAAGAGGTCCGCAGAAGGTCGCGAACCATGCACAACGAACGTCGAAACGCTGGTGTGGCCGCGTTGCCCCCGGCGGGTTGACCGACTATCGTCGGCCGACGGTGCCAGCCTCGTCGTCCGCCTCTCGCCTCGACGTCATCGATGTGGCCGCCGTCCGCGCGGCCCTGGGCCGGTGCCGGATCGTGGTCGAGCGTCATGCCACGTACCTGACCAGGCTCGACACGGTCCTGGGCGACGGCGACCACGGCGACAACCTCGTGATCGGTTTCCGGGCCGTCGAGGCGATGCTCGACGACCTGCCCGCGGACACGCCGCCCGGCCAGCTGCTCCGGGCCGTCGGTCATCGGCTGGTGGCGGCCGTCGGCGGTGCGTCCGGGCCGCTGTACGGCACCGCCTTCCTCGAGGCCGGGGCGACGGCCGGCGACGCGCCGTCGCTGGAGCCCGCCGCGCTCGGCACGATGCTCGCCGCCGCCGCCGATGCGATCTCGCGCCGCGGCCGCTGCGAGGTCGGCGACAAGACCATCCTCGACGCGCTTCGGCCTGCCGCGGACGCCTTCGCCCATGCGATGTCGATGGGCCAGACACCGGCGACGTCGATGGGAGCCGCGGTGACAGCCGCCGCGCGAGGCACGCGAGGCACCCGTCCCCTCGTCGCACGACGTGGGCTCGCGTTGCGACTCGGGGAGCGCTCGATCGGCCACCTCGATCCGGGCGCCGTCTCGTGCACCCTCTTGCTCCGAGCCCTCGGCGATGGCTGAACAGGCACCGCCACCGGAGACTGCCGCGCTCCTGGCGCGCATCGACATGCTCGAGCGCGATCGGCGACGCGCGTTCGATGAGGCGCAACGCGAGGCGGACGCCCTCTTCGCCCAGTACCAGCTCAGCCAGCTGATCGCGGCCGGTGGGACGTTGCCGGATCTGGCGGGATCGGTCCTCCGCGAGCTCATGCGGCTGGCCGATGCGGCGGGCGGGGCACTGTGGATCGCCGGCCCTGGCGACCGCTCCATGACACTCGTGACGACCGCGGGTGCGCCGGCCCGGGGCCCCGTCCCATCGGAGTCCGCTGATGTCGATGCCGCACATGCCTGGACGATCACCCAGCCCGGCGCCCACGGCGTGACGCTCGGCGACGATGCCATCCGGGCGGTCGTGGCGCTGTGGCCGCCGGTCGACGGAGCCCTCGACGAGGACGGCCTCCGGATCGCGCTCCTCGCCCGCCACGAGCTGGTCGTCGCGTTCCAGGGCGCCAGGCTGCGTCAGATACTGGAGCAGGAGCGCCATGAGCTTGGGGCGATCGTGGACGGCGCGACCGACCTCATCCTGCAGGTCGACGCGGACGGCTGCGTCGTGCGCCTGAACCCGGCCGGGGAACGACTCCTTGGGGTCAGCGCGGAGGCGGCGGTCGGGCGGCCATGCGCCGACGTCCTGGGCTGCGAGATCGCCGGCGGTCATGCCCTGGCCGACTGCCCCCTGGCGGAGGTTCGTGCTGCCGGCCGGCCGATCGCATATCGCGAATCGGCCGTCCGTGGCCATACCGGTACCCCTGTCCGCGTGGCGGGCAGTTACGCCGTCACCGCGACCGAGGCCGGCGACGGTTCGGACGCACGCGCGACGGCGATCCTGCGCGACATGAGCGCGGTCCAGGCGCTCGAGGAGCTGCGGGAAGGGTTCGTCGCGACAGTCAGCCATGAGCTGCGTACCCCGCTCGCCCTCATCCGCGGCTATGCCGAGACGCTCCTGCACCTTCCCCTCGAGCCTTCCGAGCAGCGCACCTACGTCGAACGGATCGACGAAGCGACCGGTCGGCTGGCCGCCCTCGTCGACCAGGTGCTCGACGTGACGCACCTGCAGGCCGATCCGCTTATCCTCGAGCGCCGCGTGACGACCTTCGATTCGCTCGTCGCGCGCCTGCGCGGCGACCTGACCATGACTCGCCAGGAGGAGCGTCTCGTCGTCGACGCCGCGCCCGACCTTCCGCCGATCGAGGTGGACATCGCGCGGGTCGGCCAGATCCTCGCCAACCTCATCGGCAACGCACTGAAGTACGCGCCCGACGTCAGCCTGGTGGTCCTCGGGGCCACGGTCTCCGGACCGTGGCTGGCCGTGACGGTCGACGACGAGGGGATCGGCATCCCGGAGTCGGACCGTGTGCTCGTCACCGAACCCTTCCATCGCGCCTGGAACGTGCGCGAATCACGCATCCCCGGGACTGGTCTGGGGCTATTCATCTGCCGCCGGTTGGTCGAGGCTCACGGCGGCGAGCTCACGGTCGGCGACCGGGCCGACGGTCGACCTGGAACAAGAGTGCAGATCACGCTCCCACTGGCCCGCGCCGATCGCAACGATGGCTGAGACCGTCCTGATCGTCGAGGATGAGCCAGACTTCGCCGCCCTCGTCGAGCTGTGGGTCGGCCAAGCCGGCTATCGGACAGTCACGGCCCGCACCGGGCCCGATGCCCTGCGTCGCTTCTACGACGAGCGACCAGACCTCGTCGTCCTCGACGTCGCGCTGCCCGGCCTGGATGGGTGGCAATTGCTCGAGCGTCTCCGCGAGTTCAGCCGCGTGCCCATCCTGATGGTCACCGCCCGCGGTTCGGAGACGGAGAAGATCCGGGGCCTGAAGCTCGGGGCGGACGACTACATCACGAAACCGGTGTCCTTCCCCGAGCTCATCGCACGGGTCGAGGCGGCTCTGCGCCGGGCGGGGACCAGCACACCAGAGCGGCCGCGACGACTTCGCCACGGCGAGCTGGTCGTCGACCTCGATGAGCACCGAGCGCATCTGCGCGGCGAGGAGATCGGCCTAACGCCGACGGAGTTCCGGCTGCTCGCGTACCTCGTCGAGCACGGCGGTCAGCTCGTCACACACCGCCAGATGTTGGGCGGGGTCTGGGGAGCCGGCTACGAACGCGATGTGCATCTGCTTCGCATGACAGTTCGCAATCTGCGACTCAAGCTCGACGCGGTCGCGCCCGGCGAGTCGATCATCGCGACCGAGTACGGCTTGGGCTATCGGCTCGTCGGCCCCCGGGGAGCGGGTCCTACCTGACGCCGCCTGCTCGCGCGCCAGCTACGCGGGGTGCAGCGGCAGCTACGTGGCTGGTGAGCGGTCGTCGCTACGCTGTCGATGACGCCGATCAGTCGTCACCCGCCCAGAGGTAGGTGGCATGCGTCGCTCGATCCGTATCCCGCTCGTCCTGACCGGCCTGCTCCTCGTCGGCGTTCTGGCGCCGGCCGCGGTTGCGGCGCGTTCGCCGGACCGCGACATCGTCACGTTCATCAGTCGGGAGGAGTTGATCGCGGCGGGCCTGATCTCGCCTGCGGCCGACCCAGGGGCGGTCACCACGGGCGGTCGCACGACCGTGGCCCAGCCGCAGGCCCTCTGCGTATGGGACTGCATCTACGTCAAGAACCGCCGCTACCTACGGACCGTCAAGCCCTTCGTGACAATGGTCCAGGGCAATGGCCCGACCACGATCGCCATCGATATCAGCCGGACGGTCCGGAACAGCTTCTCCGCGACGGTGAGCGTCAGCGCCGAGGTCGTCACGGCGGGCATCGGGTTCAACGTCGAGTGGGCTGAGACCGTGGCATACAAGTCGAGCACGTCGGTCCCGAGCGGTGCCTGCTGGACGATCCGCGCCTACAACGTGTTCTACGAGTACGGGTTCGAGATCTGGCAAGAGCCGTTCATCGGCTCGGACAAGAAGATCGGCACCGGCACGGCACGCAACTTCCAGGGCATCGAGTTCCGACTCTCGAAGTGGTGCTGACACGTTCCCTGGCGGTCGTCGCGATGGCCTGGGCGGCGGCGGCGTGCGCGAGCGCGCCGCCGCCGCCATCGACGCCTGTCGAGACGACCGTCGTCGCGCGCTGGATGGCCGATGACGGGTCGGTCGTCGCCTTCAACCTCGTCCTCGGGCGGGACGCGGACCGGCGCCACCTTCCGGAGCTGGCACGGGCCTTCCATGACGAACATCGAGGCGCCCGCGTCATCGTCACGTTCTTCGCCGACACGGCCGGGCCCGAGCGCTACGTCATCGGCCACATCCCCACGGATGGCGGCCCGCTTCCCGCCGGGACCAGGCCGGGGTCCGCGCTCATGACCTTCGACTTCCCTGCCTCACCCCCGTCGAGCGACGATGGCGGTCGGATCGACAGCCGTCAGCCCGGCATCGGTGGCCTGAACCTCGAACGCCACGCTCGTGAGTAGCCGTCGCGCGATCGATGCCCGCTCTCGAACGTCGAAAGGCTCGACGACATCCCGCTCGGCCATCGTCACCTCGGCGGCGACCTCGACATCACCCGGACGCATGCCCTCGACGTGCTCGCGCAGCATGCGCGTGGCCAACCCGGCTCTGCGGTCGGGCGGGGCCACACCGATCGCGAGGATATCGGTCCGTGCCGCGAGATCGGCGTGCCGCGACACGACAAGACCCACGACGAGCGTGCCACGCATTGCGGCCGTGACGCGCGCGCCGTCCCGCAACGCACCCGCGACGATGGCGTGGCCGTCGGCCGGTGCGGACGGGGCCACCACCCGGGGGGCAAGCGTCAGTCGATCCCACGTCGCCGCGTCGACTCGAGCGAGGACCGCCGGCGCACCGACGCCGCGGTCGCCACCCTCGGGCTGGGTCGCCGGAGGACCGAGCGGGTCCCACCAGCCGCGATCGATGGCTTCGCGAACGAGGCGTGGCACCACGACCCGCCGGACTGCAGCCGTCAACGGCGGGACGCTTGCTCCCCCCGGTCCGTCGTCAGCCCCGACGTCCGGCGCATCGTCGAATGTCTCGGGGAGCGGCGCCTGCCCGTATCGACTCCCTTCCGCCGTCCAGCGGTCGCGCCACTCAGCGGGCGTCGATGACGGGACATCTCGATGCGCGCCGGCCAGCCAGGTCAGCGCCCAGGTCCGGGGCACCACCCGGTACGCGTCGTACCCGCCACCACCCGTCGCCAGCCACCGACCACCCGCAAACCGATGCGAGATCGCATCGACCAGCCGCGCGGCGGCGCCGTGTGCCGTCGTCGTCACGTTCAGGTGCGCCAGTGGATCCCAGGCGTGCGAGTCCGCGCCGTGCTGCGACACGATCAGGTCGGGTCCGAACGCCGCCGCGAGCTCCGGCAGCAACGACTCCAGCACGGTTTGCCACGGCTGCTCCCCCACTCCGGGCAGGAGCGGGACGTTGACCGAGGTGCCGGCCGCCACGCCCTCGCCGAGCTCGCTGATATCACCCGTACCGGGGAACAGGTATCGCCCGCTCTCGTGGATCGAGAAGGTCAGCACGCCGGGGTCATCCCAGAACAGCTCCTGGACGCCGTCGCCGTGATGGACATCGAGGTCGATGTAGAGGACCCGTAGCCCGTCGCGCCGCGCGCGGGCGATCGCGAGCGCCGGGTCGTTGTAGATGCAGAACCCCGAGGCTCGATCGCGCATCGCATGATGCAGACCGCCGCCCGGATGCAACGCGTGCTCGACGTCGCCGCGCAGGATCGCCTCCATCGCCCGCAGCGACCCGCCCGCGACGGCCGCCCCCGCGTCGTGCATGTCAGGGAACGGCGGGTTGTCGCCCAGCCCGATCCCCGCCTCCGGGAACCCGTACGGATCGAAGGAGAAACGGCGCACGACCTCGACGTACTCCGGAGCGTGGCACAGCCGCAGGTCCGGATCGGGCGCCGGCTCGGGCGCCAGCCCGGGCTCTGCACCGACCGCCCGCAACAGGTCGATGCCTGGCCCGAACCGCCGCGGCGTCAGTGGGTGCCCTGGTCCGAAGTCGTAGTCGGTCGAGCGCGGTCCGAAGACGAGCAACATGCCCGGCACGATACCGGGAGCGCTACCATCCGCGGATGCAGGACCTCGGTCTCGTGCTCATCATCGTTCTCATCCTCGTCCTCCTGTGGCGCGGCCCCAAGACCCTGCCCAAGCTCGGCCAGGCGCTGGGACGCGGCGTCCGGGAGGCGCGTGAAGAGGCGTCCAAGGCGCAGGCTGAGATCCAGTCACGCACCGCAGGCGACGACAAGGACCCGTCGGACGAGGCGTGACGCCGGACGAGCTCGAGGCACTCACCCGCCGGCCCGACCCGGGCCCGCACCGGACGACCATCCAGATCGACGGCGTCGCGACCGAGACCCTGGCCGACCTGCCGCCGCGTCGCGATGGTCTGCTCTTCGTCGGCCTGAACCCATCGCCCGTCAGCGTCTCGGCCGGTCATTACCACCAGGGCCGGATCGGCCAGCGCTTCTGGCGCCGGCTCATGCTCACGGGCATCATCCCAGCCGGGACCGAGATCGCCACCGCCGATGACGCGCTCGTCGCCGCTGGGCATGGCATCACCGACCTCATCAAGCGCCCGACCCCGCGCGACGAGGCGACCGACGAGGCGCTGCGCGAGGGCGTCGGCCCGCTGTGGCAGAAGATCGCGCTCTGGCGCCCCGGCGCGGTCGTGTTCATCTACAAGCGTGGCGCGGAGATCGCGGCGGGTCGCTCGCTGGACGAGCCGTGGGGTCAGCTCGTGGGCGTCGCCCTCGGTGGCCGGCCCTGCTTCCTGATGCCGGGCCCGTACGCGCCGACCGAACAGGTCGACCAGGGGCTCAACCTGCTACGGAACCTGGCTGCGTCGCTGCCGGTGGATCGCCCATAGCGTCGGTCTCGACGTCCGCGGACGCAGCGTTCGGCGGTGCCGGCAACCCCAGCGCGAACCCGGCGAGCAACAGCAGCCATGCCGCCATCGCGACATACGTCGCGGTCACTGCCACGCCGTACGCCGCCGAGCCGATCAAGCCGATGGCGCTCACGACGAGCCGTGTCACGAACAGCAGACCGACAGAGGCGCCAGCGCAGATCCATGCGCGCCTGGGTTCGTCTCGAGCCAGCCACCCGCCGATGCCGACGGCCGCCAGGTAGACCCAGGCGAACGTCAAAAGGACGCTCAGGACGATCCCGATCGCGCCGGCGACCAAGACGGTGGCTGGGTAGTCCCGGCCGATCAGCTCAGTCAGGGGAATCAGGGAAAGGACGATGCTCACGACCGCAAGAGCACCGAGCCAGATGGATAGCGGTCGCTCGGCCGTCGATCGAACTGCTCGCCGTGCTGCCGCCAGCCCAGCGCCCACATACAGCACGCCGAAGAGAGCGACGAGGCCGCTGAAGACGCTGAACGCGGTATCCGCGGCGGAAATCTCGAATTCGGGGAACGACCTCGGCCCGGGCAGGAGCTGGCGGATCGGCATATCGAATGCCGTGAGCAGCTCACCGGCCGTGAGCAGGGCCAGACCCACCACTAGCAACGGCATCGTCCGTCTGGCATCGGGGTGCCGAAGGAAAAGCGCCACGCCATAGAGCGGCACGACCACCGATGGGATCCATAAGCGCAGGAGATCTGGGATGGCGTCGACCCGCGCGATCGGGAACACATCGACCCACAGCTCCCAGCCTCGCCAAACCTGCAGGAGGGCAACCGCGAAGAACGCGTAGACAAATGGGGATTGTCGTGTCAGGACGTCGGGGAGGTGTGGGGGACGTGCTCCTGGGATCGGCCGGGGAGGGAGTGTTTCGCTCACGTCCCGGAGTCTATCGGCGGGTGTCCACCGAGCCATCGAGCGTGCGGCGCGGCTACCCGTAACCGCGCAACGGACTGCTGCCACGCGACGGTGTCGACGAGACCGAAGATCGACCTAGCCCCACGCGTGCCGTCGAGGTCGCCCGTAACGGCGAACTGGCCCTCCCCGACCACGAAGGCGATCCCCTCCGGCTCGAGGCCCGGCGTTCCCACGACGCGCAGCGCGACGTCACCAGCATCGAGCGTCATGCCATCGGTGACCTCCACGACCTCGTACGGCAAGTACCGACCCCCACCGGGCCCGACCAGCACTCCAATGCCGAGCTGCTCGCGCAGCGACTCCGCTCCCGCCGCATGGTCCGGCTCGGCGCACGTCAGGGCGATCGCCTCGATGACCCCGCCCCGCTTGGCGGCCTCCTCGATCGCCCGGTCGAGCCCGGGTCCGGTGGGATCGCCGGGGTCGACGAGCACGAACCTCTCGCGTCCGACCAGATAGGCGTTGACCCGCTGGCCCGCCACGCCGCCGCCGGCTGGCATCTCGATCCGCGTGATCTCCTCGGAGATCGACTCCACGACGACGTCTCCGGGCCGTTCGGGCGCGAGCCGCGGTCGGATCTCTTCGATCGACGTGACGTGCACGAGCTGCGTCAGCGTCGTCGATGTCGGCAGCCACATCGCGAGCTCGCCGCGCGCCATTGACTCCAGCGCATCGATCGGCCGCTGCCAACCGTGCGCCGCGACTTCCTGGCCCACCAGTGACGCTTCGGCACCATCGGGCATCGATGCCGCGAAGAACCTCGCGTCGAACCGCCGCTCCATGATCGGCGGCGTGACCCAGCGCGAGAGCGGGATCAGTCGGTCTGTCGCTAGGCGAAGTCCGAGCTCGTCCGCGAGCGCGGGGAATGCGCCCGGCGAGACCAGGATCCGCTCACGAGCCGCCACAAGGTCCGCGTCCGAGGGATGGTCGGCGAGCAGGATGCCGACCTCTTCGAAGACCTCGCGGATCGCGGCGATGAATGAGGCATGCGCGACCGTCGACGGCAGGTCACCGCCGAGCGCCACCGAAGCGTCGGCACCGCTGATTGCCGAACGCGCGAGGAGCCGCGGGTCGGCGTCTGCCGCATCGACTCGACCGCCCGGGAAGACGTGCACGTCGGGCGCGAACGCCATCGACGTCGGCCGATGCGTGAGCAGCACCTCCAACCCGTCCGGACCGGGTCGGAGCAACACCACGGTCGCGGCAGGCAACGGCGTCGACACGTCGCCATCGTACGTGCGAGCTCGCGGCCGGCCCATCCCGTGCTCGACCCGCCGAAATCGTCGCATCTCGCGTCGAGATCACGGGCTGTACGCACGACGCATCCGATCGTCGCCGGTACATCGACCCCATTTGTGCACGAATCCGCGTCGGCCAAACGTCAGATGCGCCGAAATCGTCGCATCGGCTGGGGGTGGGGTAGCCCGGCGCGGAGACTGAACGGCTGGGACACTGTCTGGGTGTCGCACACATTCGGGTTGCTGGGCGTTCCGTCTAGCGCGGGCGCCCGCACACCCGGACAGGAACAAGGCCCAGCCGCGATGCGTCGCGCCGGCTTCCTCCGACTTCTCGAGGAAGGCGGTCTGGCGGTGCGGGATCACGGTGAACTGCCGCTATCTCGCTGGCAGCCGGACCCTACGACTCGCAGCCCGCAGAATCTTGCGGCTGTCGTCGCTGTGGCGACCTCGGTGGCGGACGCGGTCGAGAAGATCCTACGGGCCGGGGAGGTCCCACTTGTCGTCGGTGGCGACTGCACGATCACGGTCGGCGTCGTCGCGGGAATGCTGCGAGCAGGCGTCGATCCGAGCCTGCTGTACGTGGATGGCGGCGTGGACCTCTACGTGCCGGCGACGCAGCCCGCCGGTCACATGGATTCGATGGGCGTCGCACACCTGCTGGACGAGCCGGGGTCGGCGCCCGGGCTGGCGGGCATCGGCCCACGAACGCCGATGCTCGATCCGCGGCACGTCGTGTTCTTCGGTCAGAGCGCGGTGTCCGTGCGGCCAGCGGAGGATCCCCGCGACGTCGAAGGCGTCGTGTTCGCCAAACACCCGTTCCGCAACTACCCGTACGAGGTCGTCACCGGTCGGGCACCCGCGGCCGCCAGGGAGGCGCGAGCAGCCATCGAGCTCGACGAGCGGCCGTTCCTCGTGCATTTCGATGTCGACGTGCTCGACTTCCTCGACTGCCCACTCGCCGACCAGCCCGAGGATCGAGGGCTGCTCCTGCACGAGGCGATGGCGTGCCTCGCCGTCTTCGCCGGCAGCCCGCGGTTCGGTGGACTGGTGGTCACCGAGATCAACCCCGATCATGCAGACATCGAGGGCGCGACCGTCCGGAGGTTGGCGGAGGGCGTCGCTGGGGCGCTGGCGGGCTAGGGCGAAACGGTCGCCCGGGTCATGCCGAGTTGATCGATCAGGCGATCGGCGGTCGTGACCGGCAGGGAGCACACGAAGTCGCGGCACACGTAGGCAGTGGGACGCCCGTCGATCGCGGGCCGGTCGTGAAGTAACGGGATGGTCGAGGCCGGCGCCGCGTCGGCCGGGGCCACCGCGAGCACCTGGAAGGGTCGCCATTCGGACCAGACCGGCCGGAGCAGCTCCTGGGTCGCGGCATCGGTCGGGTCGCCGACGATCGCCACTTCCACCCCGTCGCCTGCCGCGAACGACGCGGCCACCAGCCACTGCGCGAACCCGGTCGGGTAGGGGGTCATGAATGGCGCGACCGTGCCGATCGCCCGTTCCGCAGCGTCGCGATACCGGCCCTCCCCCGTGAATGCCGCCAGCCGCAACAGGACTGTCGCCGCCATCGCGCCACCCGACGGGACCGCGTTGTCCTGCGGATCCTTCGGGCGGGTGATCAGTCGCTCGTGGTCGTCGGCCGTGTCGAAGAAGCCACCGGCCGGGTCCTCGAACCGGTCGAGGATCCGGTCCGCGA
>DATAFZ010000168.1:0-7070 GCA_036257225.1 Candidatus Limnocylindrales bacterium
CCGTTGCGCCCAAGCGTCGGCCGGCACTGTTCAGACATGGCACCAACGGAGATGCGATCGGGTGAAAACCACAACGTCTGGTGGCCGTGCTCGGCATGAGCTACCAGATGTGGTGTGATCGTGGTACCGCATACCGGATTCCCGGTGAACCGTCTCATGCGTCTCAGCCGAGTTCAGAAAGGCCTACCATGAGACGGATGAGACCAATGAAACAGGATCCGTAAGGGCTCCAATAAGGGCTCCCGCATCATGTGCTACTGTTAGCACATGGCTTCGACAGGCATTCGGGAACTACGTCAGCGCGCCAGTGAGCTTCTGCGACGGGTGGAAGCCGGCGAGACGATCGAGATCACCGATCGCGGCCGGCCGGTGGCCGTGCTCGCGCCATTGCCGGATCAGCGTCCCATCGACCGCCTGCGGGCGACCGGCGACCTCGTGCCTGCCGGTTCCGACCTGAAGGACCTGCCAGACCCATTGCCCCTGGCCATCGGGCAGGAGGCCCCGTCGAGCGTGCTCGATCGACTGCGCCGCGATGAGCGCTGAGCGAGCTACCTACGTCGACTCGTCGGCGCTCGTGAAGCTGGCCGTTCGCGAACCCGAATCGGCCGCGCTGCGGCGCTACCTGGCTCGCCGCCGGCCGCTTGTGTCGAGTGCCCTTGCCCGGACGGAGGTCGTGCGCGCCCTGCTACCCCTCGGGCCGGACGCGATTCGGCGGGGTCGGGATGTGCTCGCGCGGGTGGACCTGTTGCGGATCAACGATCGCCTCCTCGACGCGGCCGGACTGCTGGCTCCCGCCGATCTCCGGTCGCTCGACGCCATCCACCTCGCGAGCGCCGAGTTGTTCGGTTCGGACCTGCGGGCGTTTGTGACATATGACGAGCGGCTGGCGACTGCCGCAGCCGGCCGAGGGTACCGGGTGATCCGACCGGCCTGATCGCCGAAACCTGCTGACAATCGGACCCCTGGCTCAGCGCGCCGTTGCCTCTAACCGCTCCGCGAGAAATGCGACCGCATCGTGCACCTGGCCGTCAGCGCCGTGCCGCGGGCGCTTCCGTTCATGACGGCCGGCCCGAGCAGGACGTCGGGGACGAAGATGGTCAGTGCGGCAGCGGTGGCATCAGCGATCGCGGCGAGGAACAGTAGCGTGGTCATCCGAGGAGCTCCCATGGGTTGTCAGCCCGATTCCCTCCGGCGGCCGATGTCGGCCCCAGAGCCGATCGGTCCCTCGCCGAATGACCTTCGGCTCCCGCATCTCAGGATCCTCTCTATCGCCCCGGCATCGGGTAGCGCGGGAAGAACATGTACAGGCTCCAGCCTGGCGCTCAACTCCTATCGGGCGGCGCACGTTCGCCTTTCCCGGGCGGTCAACGCGGCGGCGGGACGATGGCCTGCTGCGGTCGAGGCAGCAGGTTCCTGGAGGCGCCGGCGGCAAGATCGGTATCGCGCTCAAGCTCTTGTCGAGCGTCCCAGTTCGTTCTTCGATTTCGCCGGCGCGATGGACGCGCCGCCGCCCGCTATGATCGGGCCGTAGGGGTCAGGCCCGCGCTCATAGGGACCATGATGGGGTCGCTGGTACGTCCTCGCTGGCGTCCGAGAATGATTGCTCTCACCGTCGCGTCCGTCATCGTGGTGGCAGGATGCGGCGTCGCGCCGCCGCCTCCGACGGCTACGGCGTCGGCGATCGTGGACGCTTCAGATCCCGCGACGTCGAGTGGCGAGGTCCCGACGGCAGCTGCGGGCGCCTCGAAGGCCACGTCCCCGGGTGACGCGTTGACTCCGTCGATCGCGTCGATCGACCCGCTCTCCGTCTTCATGCCCGACCGGACCGTTGGCACGATGCTCTCCGCCGACGGGGCGGTATGGGCCTTCGACTGGAGTGGCGTCCTGCGCATCGATCCCGCCACCGATGAGGCCCGAAGGTTCGGGCTGGACGCGGCAGATGGCTCCGACCGCCCGAGCGTCTTCGGAGCGATCGGATTCGGGTCGATCTGGGTGGGGGACTTCGAGCGCGACGAGGTCCGCCGCTTCGACGAGGCGACGGGCGCGTTCACGACGACGATTGCGACCACGAAACCCGAAGGCCTCCTGGTGGACGGCACGTCGGTCTGGGTCGCCGACCACCGGACGGGAAGCGTCTCCCGGATCGATCCGGTGACCAACCGTGTCGTCGCGACGGTGGAGGTTGGGGAGGACGGCCGGCGTGGACCCGAGCGCCTCGCTGCGAGCGGCGGCAAGATCTGGACCGGGATCCCAAACGCGCTGGCCGTTGCCGGGATCGATCCGACGACGAACACGGCGGCCGGGACCATCGTCGTCGCTCCGCCGGGGAACCCGTGCGGTGACATCGGCGTGTACGGCGATCGACTGTTCGTCTCCGGATGCTCTCTCGCCGAGGCGCTCGCCGTCGTCGACGTCAAGGCGGGCGTGGCCGTTGCGAGCCCGGAGTTCAATGGTGCCGTCACCGCCCCGGTGACCGTCGGCGACCACCTGTGGCTGGGCATCGGGCGCGGCGCCGATGGGGACCTGACCCGGATGGACCCGAGCTCCCTGGAGGTCGGCCCTGGCGTCCCTGTCACGGGCGGCTCGCCGACCGTGCTCCTTGCGGCGTCTGACTCCATGTGGGTGGCGGTCGAGCAGGAGGATTCCGGGCGCGCCTGGATCCTCCGGCTCCCGCTGGCGGCATTCCAGTGATCAGCCGGCCCCGGTCAAGTGATCTGGCTCTACGAGGTACGCCAGCGTGTCGGCTCGGCCCGCAGTAGCGTCTCGACGGCCTTCCGGAACGGGGCGCCAGCCGTTCGACGACCTGACGGAGCAGCGATCGGGGCGTCAGATTTCACTTGGCCGCCTGGCAGCGAATGAGACCCGCCGGCGAGCCCGTCGGTGACGGGATGCTGCTCACCATCGGGATCGCACGTCCGACTCCTGTCGGGCGCGCGACCTTCTCGAAACTTGGCGAGCGGGCCAGCATCCGATGGTCTTCGGGGCTCGTGGGTTGGTACCGCGCAGGGCTCGCTATCGTGGGATTAGGTGAGTACTACAACATGTAGTGTGGGGCACCAGAACCCCACAAGATGTTGTGTTTGGAGAGTTGGTACCGCATACCGGATTCGAACCGGTGATCTCCGCCTTGAGAGGGCGGTGTCCTAGGCCTCTAGACGAATGCGGCGCCGGCCGTCGGGTGGGGACCACCTCGACGGCCGACAGGATACCAAACGATCTCGACCCGGTCGCCCGGGCTCAGAGTCACTGCGGGGTCAACACGTAGAACCCATCGATCGCGACCGTCGGCCGGCCACTGGTGCCCAGTGCCTGGATCCGGAGGGTGTGCGGGCCGTCCCGCAGGTTCCGTGCGAACACCATGTCTCTGGCCTGGAAGCGCGCTCGACCGAGGTCGACGGTGGTGACCACTCGACCATCGATCAGCACGCGAGCCTTGCCACGGGTGGGTCCGACAGGCCCTGCCCAGGCGATGGATGTACCCCGGAACGCGATCGTTGCGAGGGCGCCGCGGGCCTTGGTCCAGTGGGCGCGACGGCCGAGGTACCCGCTGTGCGACGCGAACGACCACGAGCCTGACCAGCGGATCCGGCTCGACGAATCCGACACCGCCGTCGCGCGGTAGGTGCCGGACACGGCCCAGTCGCCGACCGCGCCAGTGCGGTCGATCGCGCGAACGCGGAACCGGAACGTCGTTCCGGCGGCCACGGTCCGCTTCGACACGCTCGACGTGGCCGACGACGACCGCAGCGTCGTCCAATCCCCGTCACCGGTGCGAGCCTGGAGCTGGTAGCTCTGGAGCCCGGCGTCCGTGTTCGTGAGCGACCAGTCGACGACGACCGGCACCCCCGACGTCGGGACGGATGACGCGGCGGACAGCTTGACCGTCGGTCGGCTGACCGTCGGTCCATGCTTCGACTGCGGCTGGTTCGGCTCCGGCTTGGGTGTCGGGGCCGGGGTTGGTGCCGGGGTCGGGGCAGTCGTCGGCGCGGGAGTCGGTGCCGTGCCGGGTGTCGAGGTCGGTTCGGCGGCTGGCGTCGGTCCGGCGGTCGATGTCGGGTCGGGACTCGGTGTCGCACGAGGAGTCGGTGCACCCGTGCTCGTCGGCGTCGGACCGGGGCTGGGAGCCGCTGTCTGCCCCGGTGTCGGGGCCGGTGTCGGAGCCGCCGTCGGCGTCGGCGACGGTCCCGGAGTCTGGGTCGGCCGGACGGTCGGCGTCGCCGTCGCGGCAGGCGTCGGTGCGGGCGTCGGCGCAAGTGTCGCCGGCACCGGTGTGCCACCGGTCGTACTCGTCGCCGGTCCGTACAGCCAGTCCGTGAAGCCGAAATTCTTGCCGGTCCGAGCCGGCGCGGGCTCGCGGTACGAGGTGCCATAGCGCTTGTCGATGAGCCACGGCTGCCATTCGTCGTCGCCGGTTGCCGGCCAGCCGGCGCGGTCGTACAGGAATCGTGTCGCTCGCAGGAGCGCGCGGTCGGACCACGACCAGGCGTCATAGCCCTGCACGCGCAGGAGTTCGGCCTGCACGATAGCGCCCTGCATCGCTTCCCACGGATAGTTGGTCACGATCGGTGGCCACTGCAACGAACCGCCACGGCGAAGGTCGTCAGGCAGAACACCGTCGAGGTTGATGCCGGCTCGCGAGCACGGCGGGTTGACGCCGACGGGCCGCAACGGGTCGCACTGCCAACTGAGCTCGCCGTAGCTGAACCCCGCATACGCGCTGCGATCGCCGAGATACCCTCGGAAGACCTGCGCCGTACGCGCGAGCTGGCCGCTGTCGCCCAGGTACGCTGCGAGCGAAGCGCGGGCCGCCCCAGCGTGCGTGCCCCAGTTGTTGGGTCGATCCTCGTGGGTGCTGACCAACGTTCGCCCGTCGAGCGTCTTGGTCAACAGGGAACGCAGCCATGGGCGGAACGTGTTCTGGTCGAAGGATGGATCGGCTGCCCCGAGGTCGATGAGGTCCGCAGCGATCACATACCCGGGGAGATTACGCCCGAGCGCGAGGGTCCGGCCCCCGACCTCGGTACCGACAGCCCGCTTCAACGCGGCGATCACGTCGGCGCGGTAGCTCGCACCGCCGATGCGAGCGTAGACGAGACCCTTCGCCAGGGTGGTGACGTCAGCGGACTCGTCCTGGTTGGAGATGTCCGGCGTCCCGATGGAGGAATCCGCGCGGGCCTTGAGTGCTGTCCAAGCGGCGCCACTGGTGGGTCGCGACAGAAGCTCGGATCGCGACATCAAGATCGTGTCAGTCGCTGCCGAGGTCGGGCTCAGGCGGGCGACGATGAGAAACGTGGCGGATGCGAGGAGCACGGCCAGGGCGTACACGGCCAGTGCTGGGATGACCCGACGAGACGCCCACTGGGCGCCGCTCGAGAGCGACGACATGATGCTCCTTCCTACCTGGACGCCGCTGGGGGCGGCGAACGAAGGCTGTCCGGGGCGCGCCGAAGCACGGCCCGGCATCTGAACAGGGAGCTGGGGGAACCCGCAGTGAGCGCGGGAGGTGGGGGTCGACGGCCGCTAGCCAGTGGCGCTGAGGCCCAAGCGGTCGCCGGGGGGACTCCCTGCTGCGGGCATTTTGGCAGACATCACGAGTGCGTGTCAGGAGGACCGGCACTCATGACATCGGCATAGCAACAGGGACGGTGCGTCCTCGCACCGAAAGATGCCTAGAGGCGGTGCATCTCGAGGAAGCTCCGGATCGACTCGGCGACCTGCTGGTAGCTGTGCTCGCCGTGGATCAGCCCGAAGTGCGAATGAGCTCCGAATGGCTCGAACTCCGAATCGAGCCAGTCGGCCAGTCGTTCGGCATCGTCGAGCGATGTCGACCGGTCGAGCCCGCCGGCGATGACCAGCTTGGGCACCTCGGAGACGACGCGCCGATCGACCGGGATGCCGGCCAGGACCTGCCGCCGCGCTGCGCCGGACTCGTGCGGCTTCTGGCCCAGGAGGTGCTGGATGCGCAGCACGTCGGCCAGGGTCAGGTCGCGATCGTCGCGCAACAGCTTCTCGGGGAGTGTCTCCCAGCCGATGACGCTGCGCCCGTAGACCTCGGGGACCTCTCGGAGCTCGTATGGTCGGACCGGCGGACGGAGGTCGCGTGGCATCTGGGGTGCGATGAGGACCATGCCCGAGATCGCCACCCGCTCGGCGGCCTTGAGGGTCAGCAGCGCGCCCATCGCATGCCCGATCGCGACCGTGGTCGGGCCGAGCCGGTCGAGGGCGGCGACGACATCCTCCACGTACGTGTCGAACGACAGCGTCGCCGGGTCGGCCGTGAGCGACCAGTAGTGATTGCGCAGATTGACGGCGTGCCCCTCCCAGCCGCGGCCGGCGAAGTACCCGAGGAACCGCTCCCAGACCCACGAGCCGGCAAGCTCGCCATGGACGAACAACAGCGGTTTGCGACGTGACCGGCGCTCCGGCAGCCACGACTCGATGTAGATCCCGCGGTCGTGCAGCTCGATCTCGTCCTTGCGGACCGGCCTGCCGTTCGAGGGCGGGACCTGGGCGCGGGTCAGGATCGGCTCGGGGATCGAGTCGGGCATTCGGCTCACCATTCGTGCGGGTTGATGACGAGGCCCGTCAGGGCCTTCGGATAGAAGTACGTCGATTTCTGCGGCATGACGTCGCCCTCGCGCGCGACCGCCTGGATCGCCGCGACCGGCGGGGGCTCGAGCAGGAAGGCGGCGTCCATACCTGTGTCGGCATCGACCGTTGCGACAGCGTCCGCCAGCGACTTGGTGTACCCCACGGCACCCCCGGCGACCGCCTCGGGATCGAGGCCGGCGAGTCGGTCAAGAGCGACGCCGAGCAGCGTGACATCGAGGGAGCGAAGCGCATCGCCACCGGCCGGGAGGTCGGCCTCGAATGCTGATCGGCGTGCCGTGAGGATCGCTCCGCCGGCACGCGTCCACAGCCCGAAGCGACCCCGTTCGCCGACCCCCTCGCCCTCCAGCACGCGCAGCGAGCGGACCAGCGCGTCGGATGACGCGACCGGCTCGACGTCGAACAGCTCGCGCGCGCGCGCGAGCAGGGAGGTACCGGCATCGGCGCCGATGCCGCGAACG
>DATAFZ010000052.1:0-21339 GCA_036257225.1 Candidatus Limnocylindrales bacterium
GCGTCCCCGTACGTCTGCAGGCCGCTCGAGCTCGGTGCCGACCTGGTCATCGAATCTGGCACCAAGTTCCTCGGCGGCCACAGCGATGTGATCGCCGGCGTCGTGGCTGGCCCGGTCGATCTCATCCGGCAGGTCGAAGCCGTGCAGAACGACACCGGCGCGACGATCGGTCCGTTCGACGCGTTCCTCGTGTTGCGCGGCATGCTGACGCTCGCCGTCCGGGTCGAACGCCACGCGCGTACTGCCGCGGCACTGGCAGCGTGGCTCGAGCGTCAGGAGGGCGTGGTCCGTGTCCTGTATCCCGGCCTCGCCAGCCATCCCCAGCACGACGTCGCCATGCGCCAATTCCGCGACGGCGTCGCCGGCGGGATGCTCGCGTTCGAGGTCGAAGGTGGCCGGGAGGCCGGGCGCGCGATCATCGACGCGATGGCACTCCCCGAGTTGACCGCCTCGCTCGGCAGCGTCCACACGATGGTGGTCCACCCGCCATCGACCTCGCAGCGCCAGCTGTCCGAGGAGGAGCTGCTCGCGGCGGGCATCACGCCCGGCCTGCTGCGGGTCTCGGTCGGGCTCGAGGACCTCGAGGACCTGCAAGCCGACTTCGCCGCCGCGCTCGAGGTCGCCCGCGGCGCTGCGCGCCGCGCCACGGTCGGCGTCTAGGCTCGTCCCGGTGGCGTCACCGGCCGCCGTCCAGGCGGCGAGCGCCGCCGGCGCTCCCACGAACCCACTCGCTCAGCTCGGCCGCGGGATCTGGCGGCTGCTGACCGCGGTCGACTTCGCCGTCATCCAGATCATCTTCCTGTCGATCCTGGCCGTTGTCGGGATGACGCTCCAGCAGCTGCCGGACTTCGCGTTCCGCTCGCCGGGCGACTACGCCGGGGCCATCGAGGAGATCCACATCCGCTACGACCCGGTGCTCGGGCCGGGTCTCGTCAACGTCCTCGAGCGGCTCGGTGCCTTCTCGATCTTCAAGTCCGCGATCTTCGGCATCGGACTCGTGGTGCTGGTCGTCTCGATCGTGGTGTGCACGCTTGATCGCACGCCACGGCTGTGGCGGGACGTGTCCGTGGTGCGGGTCGCCCAACCCGAGCCATTCTTCGATCCGCGGCTGCCCGACCGCGCCGCGATGACGGGAGTCGGCGCCGTGGAGCTCGCAAGTGTCGTGAGCCGCCACGGCTTCCACGTGCGGGACGAGCAGGCCACCGACGGCACGGCATATCTGTACGGCGACCGGCACCAGTACACCAAGCTCGCGACCTTGCTCACGCATCTCGGTCTGATCCTGTTCCTGGTCGCCGCCGCGGTGACATCGCGCTTCGGCGACGAGCAGGGACTGATCGTCCCCGAGGGCGAGTCGCTGACCGTCCAGAACATCGGCACCCGTGATCTGCTGCTGGTCAAGAACCTCGATTTCGAGGCGCCGGGCTTCGAGACCGGCATGCCGACGGACTTCACGACCGACCTGGCCGTCTTCCAGAACGGCACCGAGGTCGCTCGCAAGACGATCCGCGTGAACGACCCGCTGGCCATCGGCGGCTACACGTTCCACCAGAACGGGTTCGGACCGGCGCCGCATCTCGTCATCCGCGATTCGAGCGGCGCACCGCTGTGGGACGCCAAGGTGCCGATGATCGGCGCAGCCGGCGGCAACCCGTACGAGACGATGGCCGTCCCGGGTCGCGACCTCGGTCTCCAGCTCCTGCTCGGCCGCGACGAGGTCGGCGAGGGCGTGCTCGTCGTCCTGCCCTATCGCATCGTCGGGACGGACGCGACAGGGAACGACGAGGTCCAGAACTTCGACCCGGTCAGGCTCCGGCGCGGCGATGAGAAGGTCTCGGACGCGCTGGGGATCACGATCGCGCTCCAGGACTTCGGTGAGTACACGCTGCTGATCGCCAAGCGCGATCCCGGCCAGGGCATCGTGTGGGTCGCGTTCCTGAGCCTCATCGCTGGCATCACGATCACGTTCTATCGGCCCCGTCGCCGTCTCTGGGCACGGCTCGCACCGGACGGCCGGCTCGGGCTGGTCTACCGAGCCGATCGGTACGTCGATGTCGAGCGCGAATTCGGTGCGCTGCTCGACGACCTGGTCGCGGTGCGCCGGCCGGGCACGGTGTGACGACCCTCCACGATCTTCACCGTGCGCTGTTCCCGGCCGCCCGCCCGGTCGATGGGGCCGACCTTTCGACCGAGCGATCGGGACGTGAGGTCGGCTGGGTCCGGGTCCTCAAGCCACGGGTCCCGGCATTCGATGCCCTCGAGACCGGCGACCTGGCCATCATCCCGGGACCGGCACTGGCTGTCGTCGCGCCCGGCCAGGCGCAGATCCACGATCTGACCGTCGCGCTCGCCCGCGCGCGGGTCCCGGCGGTGCTGCTCGTCGCAGGCGATGCCGGGACCGATGCCCTCCGCGCCCTCGGCGAGGCCGCCAGCACGGCCGGGCTGACCGCCCTGCACCTCGAGCGCGCCGATCCTGTGGCGCTGGAGCGCAGCGTGATCGGGTTCCTGGTCAACCGACGAGCCGAGCTCGACCGGCGCGCCGCCGACCTCGAGGCGCAGCTCGCCCGGTTCGCGCTGCTCGGGCGAGGGCTCGATGTCCAGGCAGCCACGATCGGCTCCTTCCTCGGGCGTGCCGTCGTCATCGAGCGTCGACGCGGTGAGCCGATCGCCGTCCACGCCCCGGCCGACCTGCCGGCGGCAGCCGCAGCCGTCGCGCGATACCTGGCACGACCCGATGGCGCAGAAGCGCTCCGCGTCGACATCCCGGCAGCGGCCGGCGAGACGGGACCTGGCGGACAACTGCTCCTGCTCGGGGACGAGCCACCGAACGAGCTCGACCGCATCGCCGCGGAGCGGGTCGCGGCGCTCCTCGCCCTCGAGCTGGCGCGCGACGAGGCCGTCCGTCAGGCGCGCGAGGAGACCCGTCGCGGGGACCCGCTCCCGGCCGACGGACCACCGTGGGTCGTGATCCTCGCTGCGCAGGGGAGCGTCAACGGCCCGGATGACATCGCGGCACGCGAGGAGACCCGGAGCGAGCTCCGGCTCCTGATGTCCCCACGGCGCCTGGTGCTCCGAGGCAGCTCCGAGAGCCTCGAGCTGCGGCTCGTCGCGGCCGCGCCCTCCGACGATCCGAACGGGCTGGCCACGGCCGAGCGCCTGGCCGGGTTCCTGGGTCGGACGGTGGCGCTCAGCCGCCCGTTCGATGAGCCCGGCGCCCGTCCGGCCGCCGAGGCAGCGGCCCGCGCCACGCTCGAAGCGGCAGACCTGCTGCCCGACCCGCCACGTGTCGTCCGCGCCGCACGGCTGCCCGCCTACTTGTTGCTCGGCAATGTCCGCAACCTTCCCGATGGTGTCCGCCAAGCTCGGGAGCTGCTCGCTCCCATCCTCGTCGGCCGACCGGATGCGCAACGCGAACGGCTCGACACCCTCGCCGCCGTGCTCTCTTCCCCGAGTCTTGCGGAGGCCGCCACCCGGTTGGGCGTCCACCGCAACACGGTCGCGTACCGGGTGCAGCGCCTGGAAACGCGCGCCGACTGGGACCTTGCCGACCCGGAGCTCCGCGTCGCGCTGCTCCTCGCCGTTCGTGTCATGCGAAATGCACAAGAATCAGTACCACCGGCAGTACTGAACCGCAACCCGGTCGCCTGATATCGTTGCCTCCCGAGGTGCGTGCCCGCCGGCTTGGTGCGGGATGCACAAGCCGGACGGGAGGACCACCATCGCGATGACGACCCTCGATCGGATCCCCAGCGGCGTCGCTGCGCCGACCACCACCGTCGCCGACGTCATGTCGCTCGCCCGCGAGGCCGGCGTGCTGATCGTCGACCTTCGATTCGTCGACCTGCCGGGCCAGTCGCAGCATTTCAGCATCCCGGTGAAGGACCTCGGCGAGGACCTGTTCATCGACGGGATCGGCTTCGACGGTTCGAGCATCCGCGGCTTCCAGCACATCCACGAGTCGGACATGCTGCTCATGCCCGATCCGACGACGGCCTACGTCGACCCGACCCTCGACATCACGACGTTGATCCTGACGTGTGACGTCGTCGAGCCCGGCAGCCGCCAGCCGTACAGCCGCGACCCGCGCTACATCGCCCGCAAGGCCGAGCGCTACCTGGCCGAAAGTGGCATCGCGACGACGTCGTACTGGGGCCCGGAAGTCGAGTTCTACATCTTCGACTCGCTCCGCTTCGAGACCGCCGGTCACAAGTCGATGTACGAGATCGACTCCGACGAGGGCATCTGGAATTCGTCGCGCAACGGTACCTCGAACCTTGCTCATCGCCCACGGCCGAAGGAGGGCTACTTCCCGGTCCCGCCCATGGACACGCTCCAGGACCTGCGCAGCAAGATGGTCCTCGCGCTGCAGGCGTCGGGCATCGACGTCGAGGTCCAACACCACGAGGTCGGCGGCCCGGGCCAGGCGGAGATCGACATCCGCTACGGGACCCTCGTGGAAACCGCCGACAAGGTCCTTCGCTACAAGTACCTGATCAAGCAGGTCGCCCACGCCGCCGGCAAGGTCGCGACGTTCATGCCGAAGCCGCTGTTCGGCGACAACGGCTCAGGGATGCACACGCACCAGAGTCTGTGGAAGGACGAGACCAACCTCTTCTACGACGAGAAGGGCTACGCGCTCCTGTCGGACACGGCACGCTGGTACATCGGCGGTCTGCTGAAGCACGCCAAGGCGATCCTCGCGTTCGCGGCGCCGACGACCAATTCGTATCGCCGGCTGGTGCCGGGCTACGAGGCGCCGATCAACCTCGTTTACTCGCAACGTAACCGGTCCGCGTGCATCCGCATCCCGACGTACTTCACGACGCCGGGGGCACGCCGCCTCGAGTTCCGCTCGCCCGACCCGACGTGCAACCCGTACCTGTCGTTCAGCGCGCAGCTGCTCGCGGGGCTCGACGGCGTCATCAACAAGATCGAGCCGCCCGCCCCGGTCGACCGGGACATCTACGAGATGAGCGCGGACGAGAAGGCCGGCATCGACGGGACACCCGGCTCGCTGGAAGAGGCGCTCGACGCGCTCGAGGCGGACCAGGAGTTCCTGTATCGCGGCGACGTCTTCACCAAGGACGTGGTCGACGCGTGGCTCGACTTCAAGCGCGCCGGCGCCAAGGAAGTCCAGCTCCGACCCCACCCGTACGAGTTCTACCTCTACTCCGAGATGTAGTCCCGCCCAGGTGTACCGATCACGCCCGGTCGCGACAGCGGCCGGGCGTATCCTTGCGCCTAACCTGCAAGAGGAGCCACACGTTGACCGTCGCGACCCGACCCGAATCCGCCCCCGACGCCGCCGCGAAGATCGAATCTGCGAAGTCGAGCGGCATCCGCTTCATCCAGCTCCAGTTCACCGACATCATCGGCCACGTCAAGGCTGTCACGATCCCCATCCACCAGCTCGAGGGATCGGTCGAGCACGGGACATGGTTCGATGGCTCGTCGATCGAGGGGTTCACCCGGATCGCCGAGTCCGACCAGTACCTGATGCCGGACATGGACACCTTCGCCGAGATCCCGTGGCAGCCCGGGTCGGGGCCGCGGGGCACGGCACGGGTCATCTGTGACGTCTTCACGCCCAACGGCGAGCCGTTCGTCGGCGACCCGCGGGGCGTGCTACGCCGCCAGGTCGCGCGGGCGAAGAAGCTCGGCTATGTCGTCAACACCGGCCCCGAGCTCGAGTTCTTCCTGTTCCGCCGGGGCGAGGACGGCCAGATCGAGCCGCTGCCGCATGATCAGGCCGGCTACTTCGACTTCTCCACGGACTTGGCACAGGAGATCCGCCAGGACATGGTCGATGCGCTCGAGGCGTTCGGCATCAGAGTCGAGGCGGCACACCACGAGGTGGCCATCGGCCAGCACGAGATCGACTTCGAGTACTCGGACGCGCTGCGCACCGCCGACAACGCGATCACGTTCAAGTTCGCGCTCAAGGCGATCGCTCAGCAGCACGGCTTGTACGCGACCTTCATGCCGAAGCCGATCCACGGCATCAACGGCTCGGGGATGCACACCCACCAGTCGTTGTGGTCGATCGCCGAGGGGCGCAACGCCTTCGCCGACGCGGCGAACCCGTACGGCTTGTCCGACGTCGCGCGTTCGTACATGGCCGGCATCCTGGCCCACGCCCGCGGGATGATCGCCGTGCTCGCGCCACTCGTGAACTCGTACAAGCGGCTCGTGCCGGGCTACGAGGCCCCGACCTACCTCACCTGGGGCCGAACCAATCGCTCGGCGCTGATCCGGGTTCCGATGGTCTCGCCCGGCAAGTCGATCGAAGGGACGCGGGCGGAGGTCCGCTGCCCGGACCCCTCGTCGAACACGTACCTCGCCTTCGCGGCGATGATCGCCGCCGGCCTCGACGGGGTCGAGAACGGGCTTTCCCTCGCCGAGCCCGTCGAGGAGTCGCTGTTCGAGATGGACGCCACGCGGATCGCCGAGAAAGGTATCCGTGAACTGCCCGGCACGCTCGGCGAGGCGCTCGACGAGCTCGAGCGCGACGACGTCATCCGCGAGGCCCTCGGCGACCACATCTTCAACCACTACCTCGACGCCAAGCGCGCCGAGTGGGACGAGTACCGGACGCAGGTCTCGGACTGGGAAGTCGACCGCTACCTCGACGAGTTCTAGAGCAAGAGCAACGTGGATCTCCTTCTCGGAACCGGCCTCTTCATCCTCGGCGCGGTCGTCTGGGTGGTGTGCGCGGTGTACGCATACCGGTCGGCGCCGAGCTTCGGACGCGGGGCTGTGGCCTGGGGGATACTGGGGATCATCCTGGGCCCGATCGCGCTGATGGCCCTGTACCTGCT
Organism: Candidatus Limnocylindrales bacterium; assembly: GCA_036257225.1. Taxonomy (GTDB): domain Bacteria; phylum Chloroflexota; class Limnocylindria; order Limnocylindrales; family CSP1-4; genus SPCO01. Next base: position 6,819 of record DATAFZ010000052.1, read on the forward strand.
GCCGAAGCGCGAGGCTAAGGCGGGCCACGGGCAGCACGATGATCCACGCGCGGACCTCTACGAGCGGCCCAAGAAGCGCTGATGGTCCTCAGCCAGCTCGCTGGAGCGCCTCGATCGGCGCGGTCGCGACGATCCCGCTGACGCTGCGCGCCAGCTTCTCGTCCAGTGTCACGAATGCATCGGCCTGTAGCCGCGTGAGGGCGATGTACTCGGCGTCGTAGGTCGCGGCCCAGCCGAGCCGGTCGGCTATCTCCCAGGCATTGCGCCGGAGGACCGCGTCGCCGAGGAGCCGGATCGGTAGCTGCCAGAGGCGGGCGAGCTCATCGCGCGCGACGTCGGCCGGTAGCTCGCCCCGCTGGACGGCCTCGTGCTGGATCGACAGCGTCTGCGATCGCAGGAGGGTCGGTGCGAGCAGCTCATGTTCGGTGGCGACCTGGACGCCGGCACGCACGAGATGCAACGCGGCGCGGGCATCGACCACGAACCTCGTCATCGAATGTCTCGTGCCGGGAGGGTGAACTGGAACGTGGAGCCGGCGCCGAGGCGGCTCTGGAGCCAGATGCGGCCGCCGTGGTGCTCGACGATCTCGCGACAGATCGGCAGGCCGAGGCCCGTGCCGTGGGGACGCGCGGCACTCGGATCGCCGGCTTGGGCGAACGGCTCGAAGACGGTCGCCTGATCCGCCTCGGCGATGCCGGTGCCGGTATCCGAGACCGCGACGTGGACCGCGCCCGCGGCGTCCTCGTGCCAGGCGACGATCGTGATCGAGCCATCGGCAGTGAACTTGACGGCGTTCGAGATCAGGTTGATGACGACCTGGATCAGCCGATCGCGGTCGCCCGTGATCGACGGCAGGTCGGGCTCGATCTCGACGATCAGCTTCGGCCCGCGGTCCGGCTCCAGCAATGACGCCGTGGCGGCCGTCGCGCGGGCGATGACGTCGGCGACATCGACCGGTTCCGAGCGCCATTCCATCCGGCCCGCCTCGATCTTGGCGAGATCGAGCGTCTCATTGATCAAAGCGGTCAGGCGATCGCCCTCCTCGACGATGATCTCCAGGTTCTCGGTGACCTGGCGCATCGCGCGCTCCAGCTTCGCGTCCTCGTGGGCATCGACAGCGGGAAACACGACGTCGGTCAGCCGCTTCGAGATGAGCTTCGAGAAGCCGACCACCGAGGTGAGCGGCGTCCGCAGCTCGTGGCTGACGTTCGACAGGAATCGACTCTTGGTCTCGGTTGCAGCCTCGGCGACGCGACGCGCCTCCACGAGATCCGCCGTGCGCTCGATGACCCGCTGTTCGAGCGCGTCCTTCTGGTCCTCGAGCTCGGCGTAGAGCCGGGCGTTCTCGATGCCGCCGGCGATCAGGCTGCCGACCGTGTACAGCAACGGGCCGTCGCCCGGGAGGACATCGCGGCCGGTGACGCGGTTGTCGACCGCCAGCACGCCGACGGTCCGGCCCTTGGTGACGAGCGGGGTGCCGAGGAACGACGTGACCTCCAGAAGCTGGGCGAATTCGCGGTTACCTTCATCCGGGTCGTGGTCGACATCGCGGAACAGGAGCGGGCCGTCCGCGCGGGCGATCCTCGGGAGCAGCGCTGCCTCCAGGTCGATGGAGAGCTCCAGCTCGGCGATCCGTGCCGCCATCTCCGGCCGGCCTCCCACCGACCGCCCGCCGGTCAGGACCTGCCGTTCTGGGTCGACCAGCAGGATCAGCGCCCGGTCGAAGCGCAGATGGCGCGTGACCGCGCTGAGGGCGCCATCGAGGAGCTCGTCGCGATCGAGGGTCGAGCTGACCACCAGGCCCAGCTCGTTGAGTGTCATGAGCTCGGCGAGGCGCTGTTCGGCGAGCGCCTCCGAAGTCAGCGTCATGTCCGGACGGCGGCCTCGTGGGCGGCGGCCTGGGCGAGCGTCGGCGCAGCCAGCGACGCGATCGCGCTCAGCACCTTGAGGTCCGAGGCGCGGTATTCGACCGGCGTGGTGGACCCGCTGCCGATGACGCCGATCCGCTCACCGCGGACCTTGAGCGGGGCGGCGACGAGCGAGGCAAGACCCCGTTCCGTGGCGGTCGCCCTCGGATCGCCCGCGACGTCGTTGACGATCTCCGCCTCACCTTCGAGGACGGCACCGAGGATGCCGCCATCGAGCCGCTGACCGTCCCGCCCGTCGCGCAGCACGATGAACCCATCGCCACCGGTCGGGAGCCGGCTCGCCTCTTCGACCGCCACTGCGGCCACAGCGTCGACCTCGAGCGTGGCACCGATCGTCTCCGAGAGGTCGTAGATGAGACTGAGCTCGCGGTACCGGTCGAGCGCCTCGCGGGCGAGCGCGCGCTTATCCGTCTCTCGCGAAGCGGCATACGACAACACGGCCGCGATGGAGCCGGCCGGGCGCGGGCCCTCCACCCAGCCGACGGTCCTGCCCTCGACGGTGATCGGATGACGCTCGACGGGCGCGTCGGGCGGCGCGGCCCCGACCTGTCGATCGAGGACCAATCCACCGTCGGCGTCGGTGATCGTGAGCCGCGCGTCGGTGCCCGCGAGGAGCACGGACAGCATCGGGGCCACGTGGCGGTGGCGGACGATGAGTCGGCGCAGCTCGGCGGGGTCCATCAGAGCCCGAGCGCGGTCCGGGCGCGTCGGAGCAGGTCGTCGGGATCGAAGGGCTTGGTCAGATACTGGTCGGCACCCGCTGCGAGCCCCTGCTCACGATCGACCGCCTGGCCCCTCGCCGTGAGCAGGATGACGGTCGTCGCGCTCATCCGGGGATCTGCCTTGATCGCCCGGGCGACCTCGAAACCGTCCTTCTTCGGCATCGTCACGTCCAGGAACACGAGGTCCGGCGCCTGGTTCGCCACGACGTCCAGTGCCTGCTCGCCGTCGGCGGCCGTCAGGAGCTCCACGCCGTCGTCCTCGAGCTCTTCGAGCGTCTGCTCGATGAGCAAGCGGATGTGCTGCTCATCGTCGACGATGAGGACGGTCGGCATCGAGCCCTCCGATGGTGACGGGAACGGGCCAAGGATACGGCACCGATTCCGGCAAGATGGGGCGCGTGATGGATGTCCGGCCGGGCCGCTCGCTCGGCCTGTTGTCGGCCGCCCACGCCGTCAACCACTCGTTCGCAGTCCTGCTACCACCGATCTTCCTGGCGATCATCGACGAGTTCGGGATCACCGTGCAGTCAGTGGCGTTCCTGGCGGCAGCCGGATCGATCGCGGCCGGGCTCGTGCAGCTGAGCTACGCCGAGCTGACGCGTAACGTGTCGCGCCGCCGCCTCCTGGGCCTCGGTGGGGTGCTGTTCGGCGGGGGCTTTGCCGCGATGGCGCTGGCCGGCAACTTCCTGACGTTCTCGCTGGCGAACATCGCCGCGCGCATCGGTACGTCGCCGCAGCACCCGGTCGGGAACGGCCTGCTCGCGGAGCAGTACCCGCCCGAACGGCGTGGCTTCGCGATCAGCGCCCATATCGCCGGCGGGAATGTCGGGACGGTCGTGGTGGCCGTGGTCGGGACGCCCCTGCTCGCGGTACTGGGCTGGCGCGGCGTGTCGATCGTGTTCGGGGTGGCCGCGATCCTCATCGCGGTCGGCGTCCTCGGTCTCATCCGCGAACACGGCTCGGACCGGGCTGCTGCCCGGGCCGGTGGCAGCAGCATGGATGCGCTCAGGCGGGTCGTCGCCGACCGTGACCTGCGCTGGTTATTCCTGACCTCGGTCCTTGGCGGTGGCGGTCGCGGGCTCGGGGTCGTGAACCTCTTTGGCTTGATCTACCTCACCCGGGTCATCGGCCTCGACGCCGGCACGTCGGGCCTGATGTACGGGGCGCTGATCGTGTTCAGCGTGCCCATGCCACTCCTGGCCGGCTGGCTGTCCGACCGGTTCGGGCGCAAGCCACTGATCATCCTGGCCTACCTCGGCGGCGCCGTCGGCTTTGGCGTGTTCATCTTCGGTGGCTCGTCGCTGGCCTGGTTGTGGGCCGGGATCGTGGTCATGGGCCTGTTCTCGTTCGCGGAGTCGCCCCAGTTGCAGGCCCTGCTCGCGGACATCGCGCCACCGGCGACCCGCGATGCCTCCTACGCGCTGTACTTCACGCTCGCCTTCGGGGTCGGATCGCTGTGGACTGCCCTCTACGGCATCGTCATCGAGCAGCTGGGGGAGCCGACCGGGGTCCCGGTCGTGTTCGGGCTGATGGCCGCCTCGTTCATCGCGGCTGCCCTCACGACGCTCCCGATCCGGACGGACCGCGCAGTGAGCGAAGGGCCGCGGGAGACGACGGAGCGCCCCGAAGCCTAGGGCATACTCCCGCGAATGGACGCCAGGATCCTGCTCATCGAGGACGACCCGTCGATCCGGGAAGTGACCGCGATCGGGCTGCGCAATGCCGGCTTCACGGTCGAGACCGCGGACGACGGCCGTGCCGGACTCGACCGGTTCGCGGCCGCGGACGTCGACCTGGTGCTGCTCGACGTCATGCTGCCGCGGATGGATGGCCTCGAGGTCGCCCGCGCGATCCGCCGCACCTCGACCGTGCCCATCGTGATGCTCACGGCCCGCGCCGACACGATCGACGTCGTCGTCGGGCTGGAAGCCGGGGCCGATGACTACGTGCGCAAACCATTCGAGGTGCCCGAGCTCGTCGCCCGCGTGCGGGCGGCGCTGCGCCGGGTCGGGCGGCGCGAGGAAGAGCCGGAGCAGCTGCGGCTCGGACCGCTCGTCATCGACCTCGCGGGCCGCAGCGTCACCCGCGACGGCGATGCCGAGGAGATCCCGCTCACCCGTACCGAGTTCGAGCTGCTCGTCGACCTCGCCCGGCATCCCGGCCAGGTGCTCCCGCGCGACACGCTGCTCGACCGGATCTGGGGCTACGACTACCTCGGCGATTCGCGCCTCGTCGACGTGGCGGTCGGCCGGCTGCGCGCCAAGATCGAGACCGACCCCGCGTCCCCGGAGCTGATCCTCACGGTCCGCGGGGCCGGCTACAAAGCGGCGCGGTAGGGGCGGGGATGCGCTGGCCGCGGGGGGTGCGGGCTCGACTTGCCGGAGCGCTGGTCCTGCTGGTGGCGGTCACCGCCGTCGTGCTCGGGGTCGGCGCGACGCTCTACGTCGACGCCCGGCTCCACGACCAGGTGCTCCAGGACGCGGCTGCCCAGGCACGGTTCGACCTGAGCGTCACGGTCCCCGGCCGCCAGCTTCCCGACGACCCGACGGTCGAGGACATCACCAACAGCGGTCTGACGGAGACGTTCCTCCGCCGCGGTTTCGAATCGGTCATCGACCTGGGCGGCGGCGAGACGGTCAAGTCGAGCGACACGCTCGCGGACCTGCTCGAGCGACTGCCGCCCGACGTCCCGGCGCGGGTCGGGCGCGGCGAGCTGGCCTACGCCTGGATAAACGTCGCCGGCCGGCCATCGCTGGTCGTCGGCGGGCTCGCGCCGGGCGGAGGCCTGGCGGTCTATTTCGTCCGCAGCGTCGAGTCGATCGACGTCGCCGTCGACCAGTTGCGGACCGTCCTGTTGATCGGCGCGTTGCTCCTCGTGCTCGTAGCGCTGCTGACCGCGCGGATGCTCGCGCGCGGCATCCTGGCGCCCATCGAGGAAGCGGGCGAGACCGCCGAGCGCATCGAGCGCGGCGACCTGCTCGCTCGTGTCCCCGTGACATCGCACGACGAGTTCGGCATCTGGGCTGACCGGTTCAATCGGATGACCGACACGCTGGCCGAGTCGATCCGCCGGCTGGAGGCGGCCCAGCACCAGAACCGCAGGTTCGTGGCGGACGTAGCGCACGAGCTGCGGACCCCGTTGACGGCGCTCGTCGCTGAGGCATCGATCGTCCGCGAGCATCTCGACGAGCTGCCGCCGGAGAGTCGGCGCGCGGCGGAGATGCTGGTGAACGACGTCGGTCGGCTGCGCACGCTCGTCGAGGAGCTGATGGAGCTGTCGCGCTTCGACGCGAACGCCGAACAGGTGTCGCTTGAGAAGGTCGACCTCGGGCGGCTGATCGAGACGGTGCGCACCGCGCGATCGCCGAAGGCGCGCTTTGCTCCGCCGGAGCGACCGGTCGTGATCGAGGCCGACCCGCGGCGGCTCGAGCGCATCCTGGGCAACTTCCTCGACAACGCCAAGGAGCATGCGGGCGACGCCGACGTCGAGATCGAGCTCGACGGTCGACGCTTCGAAGTCGTCATCGCCGTCTCGGACCGAGGACCGGGCGTGCCACCGGACCGGCTCGAGCTGATCTTCGACCGGTTCACCAAGGTCGACCCGTCCCGGTCCGGCGGGAGCAGCGGTCTCGGGCTGGCGATCGCGGCCGAACACGCGGCGCTGATGGGTGGCTACCTGCAGGCGATGAATCGCGAGGACGGCGGCCTCCGGCTCGAGCTGGTGCTGCCCCGCGATGTTGCCGGATCGTTACGTGGCGGCGATGGGATGGCGACGTGACGGATCGAGCCTTGGGGACATCCATCCCGCACCTGGAGCCCAGACCATGACCGTCATCACTCACCGTTCGCTCGTTCCGGTCCTGGCCCTGTCCGCGCTGCTGCTCGCTACCGTGGCCTGCTCGCCGTCGGGCAGCCTCGGCCAGGTGCCGACCGTCCCGCCGACCGAGGCGCCATCCATCGACCCGGGCCCGTCCGACGAGCCGCCGGCGTCGTCGGCATCCCCATCGCCATCGGGTTCACCCGCAGCGTCGCCGTCCGGCCCGTCGACATCACCGAGCGCGAGCCCCTCGCCATCGACACCGGTCGAGACGATGATCATCCGCGCGTACTACGTGCTCGACGGCGAGCCAGGCGTCGAGGGCCTCGTGCCCACGCTGCGGGTCGTGCCCAAGACCACGGGCGTCGCCCGGGCCGCCATGGACGCGCTGCTCGATGGGGACGCCATCCTCAGCAAGTACTCGCAGCTCTCGACGGCCGTCCCGGACGGGACGTCGCTGCTCGGCATCGCGATCAAGGACGGCGTCGCGACGGTCGACCTGTCGCGTGAGTTCGAATCGGGCGGCGGCAGCGCCTCAGCGTCGTACCGCCTCGGTCAGGTCGTCTTCACGCTGACGCAGTTCTCGACGGTCCGTGCGGTGCTGTTCCAGGTCGAAGGCCGCACGATCACGACGTTCGGCGCCGAGGGCATCGTGCTCGACGGGCCGCAACGGCGAGCCGATTTCGAGGGGCAGCTGCCGTCGACCTTCGTCGACCGGCCGGCGTTCGGCGCGGCGGCCGGCAATCCGGCCAGGATCACGGGTACCTCGAACGTGTTCGAGGCGACGTTCCGGATCGCGCTACTGGATGGCGCGCGCAAGGCGCTCGTAGACCAGATGGCGATGGCCACCTGCGGCACGGGGTGCCGTGGCACGTTCGACGTCACCCTTCGGTACGACGTTCCAAAGGCGCAGTGGGGCACCCTGCGCGTGTACTTCGGGTCGGCCCAGGACGGCAGCCCGCAGGACATCCGCGACTACCCGGTCTGGCTGACGCCGAACTAGTTCCCACGGCGGCGCCACTCCCGGTGGCGCCCGTGCTTCGAAGGAGCACGAGCCGATGCCCGGGCTGCGGTCCGGGCGTCGGTCCACGAAGGGCTCATCGCGGAAGCGCCACTGCCAGTGGCGGCACCGAACCTTATGCCCGGCGAGGCGGCGCTGGCCGCTCCGCCGGGCTCTTTGCTATCATCCGCAGGCTCTGTCAAACGAGCATTTCGGTCGGGGCGTGGCGCAGCCTGGTAGCGCGCATCGTTCGGGACGATGAAGTCGGAGGTTCAAATCCTCTCGCCCCGACCAAACTCACCAACCTTGCTCGACCCGGTCGGTTGATCGGTCAGTCTGGGTCCCGTGGGAGAGAGACGAAGCCGGCCGAGGCCACCAGTCCGACTAAGTCTCCGGCGATGCCCTATCAGCGGGTGCGCCTGCAGCGTTGAGATGGCCGACGTCGTGGGCCCTTCAGAGCTCGATCGTCGCGCCCTCCCGCGCGCCCATGACCTCCACCTGGCCCGCCGCGTTGGCGGCCTCGGCCATGAGCCGATCGAGAGTCGAATCGTCGTGGCCAGGGTCGTGGTGGAAGCACGCAAGCCGCTTCGCGCCGGCGAGCTCAGCAAAGCGACCGGACTCGACCGCGGAGCTGTGACCCCAACCGATCCGACCCTCGCGCTCGTCTGAGAAGTACTGCGCGTCGTGTACGAGCAGGTCGACGCCAGCCGCGAGGTCATACCCTGATGTCCAGTCGGGCGCTCCGGGAAACGTATCGACGCCGAGGGCGGGCTCATGGTCGGGCAGGTAGGCCATCGCGACCCCGCCATCCATGATCCGGTATCCCACTGTCGGACCCGGATGGATGACCGCTGCGGACAGCACCTCGAGGCCGCCGATCCAGGTTGGCTCCTCGGGCGCATTGTGAAGCTCGAGACTGGAGGCGAGGTCTCGAAGCCGGACTGGGAAGAGCGGCGGGGACAGGTAGCGCGACAGCCGGGTCCGGAGGTCGAGCGTGGCCGAGGGCGGTCCCCATATATGAACCTCCAAGCCAGGGCGGAACAGCGGATCAAAGAATCCGAGCCCCTGGATGTGGTCCATGTGGAGATGGCTCAACAAGATGTCAATTCGCGTCACGTCGGGCGCCGTCGCGATGCCCAGCGGGCGGATGCCGGTGCCGGCATCGAGGATCAGGGACGTTCCATCGCGACCGACGACCTGGACGCAGGCAGTGTTGCCGCCATAGCCTTGCATGGCCGAACCGGCGCTCGCGATCGAGCCGCGCGTCCCCCAGAACGTGATCCTCACGATGTCTCTGGTTCCCAGAACATAGCGACACCGCCGATGAGCCGGCCTCGGCCGCCCTCCAGCGGGAAGGCCGTGATCTCGATCGTGCGCTCCACGCCGTCGCGGTCCGTGATAGCGAGCACTCCATGCGCGGGCCGGCGGTCGCGCACTGCCCGGACGAGGGGCAGCTCCTCAACGGGCACGACGGCCCCTTCGGGAGTACGCGGCCGAAACGCCGTGGTCCAGGTTTCGAACGGGAGTTGGTCCATCTCCTCGAGACGCACGCCCAACAGCCGCTCCGCGGCCTCGTTGAGGAACACGAGGTCGCCACTGTCGTCGATGAGGAACACGGGGATGGCGAGTGACGTCGCCAGCTGTCTGAAGAGGATCAGCTCGACGGATTGCTGGACCATTCCACCATCATGCGCTTGCGGTTGCGGCGCCTTCCTGGGTCCGATGGGGCGCCCATAGCAAGGCCGGACGATGACCTCGAGTTCGTGCGGCCGGGCTGCCGGCCTCATCCTGATCCACTGGGTAGCGAGCAGGAATTGCCGAACGGTTCGGCTCGGTTGATTTTGGGTCGAGGCGAGTCGATACGACGCACTCATCGTGTTTGCCTAGCGACGCTTCTCCCACCAGTTGAACAGGCGTCCCAAGTCCGTCATAGGCAGCCTGGCTCAAGCGACACGTCCTCCGGAGTCCCGGCGACATACGCCTGAGGCTCCGAGGACGCCCCCTCCGTCCATCCGGTCGAGGTAGGTCTGGTCGCCGTGTTTCAGATCGGGCGGCCGTCGGACCCCGGTACATCCGTGGGCTATGCAACAGAACACCGTCTCAATACGTTTCTCCCCCTGATTCAGCGATACGCATCGATCCAGGGCCGCGGTCGCACGGGATTGGGGACGGAAGTTGGGGCACATGTCGGCACATCCGCGATCCGAGGCACGGTTTCGCCCCGATCTCGAGGGCCTCCGTGGCGTCGCGATCCTGCTCGTCCTCGCGTGCCACGTGGCGATCCCGGGAGCCAGGGCTGGCTTCATCGGCGTCGACGTCTTCTTCGTCCTGTCCGGGTTCCTCATCACGGGGCTGCTCGTCGATGAGCACGAGCGGACCGGTCGGATCCAGCTCGGTGCCTTCTATGCGCGGCGGGCACGCCGGATCCTGCCCGCTGCAGCCGTCGTCCTCGTCACGACATTGCTCGCCGCGACGATCGTCATGTCGCCGCTCGACCTCGCCCGGATAGCCGGCGACGGCCTCGCGGCGGGCCTATCCGTCGCGAACATCCACTTCGCCTTGTCGGCGACCGATTACTTCGCCCCGACCGACCTATCGCCGATGCTCCACTACTGGTCACTGTCGGTCGAGGAGCAGTTCTACCTCTTCTGGCCCGCGCTGCTGATCGTCGCGATGCGCCTCGGGTCGCCGCGGCGCGCGGCAGCGATCCTTGCCGGAAGCGTGATGGTCGCGTCATTGGTGCTCTGCATCGCGCTCACTTCCGAAGCAACTGCGTGGGCGTACTTCTCGCTCCCCACGCGCGCGTGGCAGCTGGCCGCCGGGGGCATCCTGGCGTTGGCGGGGCTGGGGCTGACCCGGTTGCCGTGGCCGATCACGGCTGCGACCGGGTGGGCGGGCGTCGGCATCATCGTCGCGGCAGTGGTCGTGATCGAGCCGATGACGCCCTACCCGGGCGTCGCCGCGACCGCCCCTGCCGCCGGGACCCTGGCGCTCATCGCCGGTGGCAGCGCTCCGGGATCTCCGGGACGCTTGCTCCTCAGTGGTGCCCCGATCCGCTGGCTCGGCCGGATCTCGTATTCGCTCTACCTCTGGCACTGGCCCGTGCTCATCTTCGGAACCACCGCTCTCGCTCAGGCCGATATGGGGGTGTGGCCTGGCGTGGATCCGCTCCTCATCCGACTCGGGCTGGTCGGCGTCGCGGTCGTACTCGCTGCGCTGTCATGGCGCCTCGTGGAGCAACCGTTCCATGCCGGCCGCCTGTCATACGGCGGCCGGCGTTGGGGTCTGGTCGTGGGGAGCGCCGCCCTGTTGAGCGTCACGATCACATCCTCCGCCCTCAGTTACGTCGCGGCACACGATCTGGTGAACGCGACCGACAGCCAGGCGATAGTCGACGACATCGACAGCAGAGACGATCTCGATTGGCCGTCATCCGCGCCGCCGCCGGACGGAACCGATCCGCCGGCGGATCTCCCATGGTCGTCGGCACCCCTCGTGCCATCACCATCCGGGCGTGAGGATCCGCCTCCCGCCCCGACGCCGACGCCTGCACCTCGTCCAAAAGCACGCCTTGAAGGCCGGATCCCGCGTGGGCTGACGCCATCACTGGCCACCGCCCGGGATGATGAAGATCGACTGCTCCGCGACGGCTGCGGGCTCGGTCTCGCGGGGACAGAGCCGCCGGACTGCGTCTACGGGGATCGGCACGGGGCCTCGACCGTGGCTCTCGTGGGCGATTCGCACGCGCTGAACTGGTTCCCAGCGTTCGAGCGTCTCGCCGGCCGCCGTCACTGGCGCCTGGTGCCCTTCACCAAGTTCAGCTGCGTCTTCGTGGACATGCGCATCTGGTCGGACCACCTCAAGCGTGAGTACACCGAATGCGAGGTGTGGCGGGAGCGCGTCGTCGCGAAGCTGCGCCGTCTCAAGCCCGATCTCGTCGTCATCACCTCGAACAAGTGGTTCCCCCCGATGGTCGATCGGGATGGCGAACCGAAGCGGCAGGGCGCGGCGCTTGCGCGCCTGATCGAACGCATCCCAGGCACCGTCGCGATCCTCGTGGACACGCCGCGTTCAAACCACGACGTGCCTGCCTGCCTCGCCCGTCATCCAGCCGCCATCGAAGCGTGTACGACACCGAGGAAGGCGGCCCTCGGCTGGCGCCACCGCATCCGCGAGGTCGAGGCGAGGCGGCGATCGGGCTCCCCGCTGATCGACCTCTCGAAGGCGATCTGCCCGACCGATCCGTGCCCTCCGATCATCGGGAAGCGGCTGGTCTATCGAGATCACCACCATCTCACGGCGACCTTCGCCCGCTCGCTGGCGCGAGACCTCGACACGGCGCTCGCCAAGATCCTGTCACCGTGAACCGACGCCACGCTGGCCACAGCATCGCCCTCGCGCTGGCCGCGATCCTGGCGGGCTGCTCGCCCCAGGCGCAGTCGCCTGCGCCAACGCCGTCGACTCTTGTCCCCGACCCCACGTCGCCCGCGCCCAGTTCGCTTCCGTCGGCGGCCGCCAGGCAGCTGCCGGAGCCGGCCACCGACCCGACACCGACACCGCAGTCATCTTCGAGCGGCGTGGTCCAGGCTCGCGTGCTCCACGAGCGTGGGGTCAGCCCCGCCCCCACGTCCGTCGCCGATCGTGCCTGGGAGCCAGTCGTCGCGACCCATCCCACAGACCCGCAGCGGATCGCCGTCGTCTATGAGCACCGCGGCCCCGGGTCGGCGTGCTCGATCAACCCCGTGATCCGCATCTCGCGCGACGGCGGCCGGACCTGGCGTTCGACGCGGTCGAGCCCTGGCTCGACCTCCCGGCGCAGCATGGGCCTCCATGCCGCCATCGCATGGGGTCCGGGACCCGGCGGTCGAGCGCGCCTCTACTGGGCGAACATGACGACGCCGGGGTGTGGCGACAAACGCTTCAGCCTGACGACGTCCTACAGCGATGACGAGGGCCGAACCTGGTCGAGGCTTCGCGTCGAACGCGGCACGCCGCCGTGGGTCGGCGGGTTCCCGGAGATCACGGTCGATCGTGACCCGCGGAGCCCGAACCACGGCACGGTCTATGTCGGCTACAACTGGCTCGGTCGCGGGGCGCACGGCCCCGGCTTCCGGCTGTTGGCGTCGGCCGATCTCGGGCGATCGTGGCGCCGGGTCGAAGTCAAGCCCGTGACGTTGGCGAGCGGGGCGCGCGATTGGTGGCGCATCGCCTATCGACTCCGACCGGCGCCGGACGGGAGCGTCTATGCGACCTGGTACCAGGTCGACATGCGCCGCTGGGATCGCTCGAATCTTTTCGCCAAGGGCGGCAGCGGCAACGTGCGGCGACTGGGCGTGGCGGTCGCCCGGGTCAGGTTCGACCCGACAACAGGGCGGTTCGAGGTCGGGCGAGGGCGAATCGCCGTACGGGTCGCCGAGACGTTATGGACCACGTCCGGGTCGAGTGCATCGGGCACCGGGGGCAATATCCGGCCGGACCCGATGTGGCAGTACGGCATCGACGTCGATGCCAAGGGCGGCCTCCACGTCGCGGTCGGCGCCTATGGTCGATCGCGCGATGGCATGGCGCGCGGCACGATCCGGGTCGGCCGGAGTGACGATGGAGGTCGGACATGGTCGGTCGCAATGCTTCCGGGCGCGCCGCGCGTCGACGGTCGGCGCCAGTCCGGACTCCGACCGAACATCGTCGCCGGCCCGGGGTTCGTGTTGGTGACGATGCGACTGCTCGACGACGTCGGCGTCGGGGCCACGATAGGCGCCGCCTACGCTGTGTCGAGCGACGGCGGCGTGACCTGGGCACGACCGACCCCGGTGAGCAACGTACGCTGGGACGCGACGAACCTCGACGGCGTGGTGAACGGCGCCGGCTTGCGGGAGCGTGCCGAGCTGACCGCTGATGGCGACGTCGTATGGACCTACGGGGACGGTCGCCTCGCGAGAGGTGCGAAGGCCGGGAGGACTGCCATCTTCACGGCGAGGATCGCCTTGTCCAAGCGCTGAGGCCCAATCGGGCTCAGGACTACACGCAGTGATGGACCTGCACGTCATCGAGCCCTCGCCTCTCCCGCCCCGAACGTTGACTACAGAACGGTCGAGGTCCGAGGTCTTGTGGATGACGTGTGTTGCTCACTCGCGCCGGACCTTTGGCCCATCGTCGCGCGCCCGACTGGCGCGGACCATCCGGTCAGGCCTCGCGGCTTCCGGGTCTCGGGTACCGTGGGGTTTCTCGCGCCCGGCTGTGCCCTCTTCCAGCCGGGCGCTCTTGGTGCCACGAGGTGACTTCGCCTCTGGGCGCCATGAGTTTTGGCCCTGCAGTCTCATGCCAGCCGGCCGCTGACGCATTGCAACGGCATCAATACGGCAGCCCTCAGCGTCCAGCCGGTTTGAGAGGTAGCGCCCCGGGCATCCTCGAGCGGCGCCTCAGGAAGACCGACCGTCCAACCGGCGCGGGAGAGAGCCGTGCGCGCAGCCGTCTCCCGCCCCGGATCGGTCACTCGATCAGGAGCAGCCCGGTGTGCTCGCTGGCACGCACTTCGGCGGTTTCGGATGCCGGAAGCTGTCGGCGGAGGCGACTCCGGCCGTGCTGAGGATCAACATTCCAGCCAATAGAAGACTGACGACTCGACGCATCGAATTCCCTCCACGTTTTCGGGGCCGTTGGCGACCGGCCCACCCCTCCGAGCGAACGCGCGCACGTCGCGGCACGGATGCTATCCCTTGGCCGTCATGGGCCCGTCGTCGATCAGGCCGGGGTTGGCGTCCAGCTCGGCGAGTACGATCGGCTCTTCAATCACCCTGCCATCCACGATCAGGAGCGTTTCCGTACGGTGCCTCGGCGGAACGCCTAGGGCCGCACCCGATGCTGCCGCTGTGCGGCGATCCATGCATCGGCCGTCGCTTCCGTCACGCCCTCGCCGATGGACGGTTGCGGGCGGCGACTCGACAAGCCGCGTCGACCGGGGTTCGGGGCACGAATCGAGCCCCAGCCACAGGGCCGGGGCTCGAAACCTTCAGCCCGCCCGGGGCGAAGGGTTAACCCCCTTCCGATCCGACCC